>NZ_JBSFUR010000041.1:0-54953 GCF_053591895.1 Streptomyces sp. NPDC002867
ACGGCCTCATCGCGCGGCGTTGTCCCAGAGGGCTTGATTTCGGACTGGGCTTTGGCCTCAGCGTGACGGGCCGCGTGCGCCGGTGCGAACGGCGCGGCGGGTGCCAAGAACGGGAGAGCGAGCAGGAGGGCAGCGAGGACCGCGAGCATGGTCCGGGCCGTCGCACCTCGGAACATTCGCCCCCTCCAGGCAGTTCACACTTCTTACGCGTGCCAACGATTGGTCAATGACTGGTCAAGAAACACGTTAACTGGGCGGAGTTGTTTGCTGGGTTAACGCAACGTTTCCTGCTGGAGAGAGCCCGAAAATGGCGGCCAGGTTGGCCTGAACTGGCTCTTGATCTGGGAGTATCGGCACGGTATGAGATGCTCCGTTTCCCGTCACCGCCCCCACCGGGCTGTACACCCGCACACCCTCCAGTCCGGTCGGCTGACGTATCCGGGGCCCTCCCGGCCGCCGCTGGCCGGCGGAAGTGGCTCGCCCGAGGGCTCGCTGGTCTGCCGGGCGCTTCCGCCGTGGCCTGGGCTGCTTCAGGATGCGGCTCCGCGTTGCGGCACCACAGCGACAGGGCAGTCGGCATGCTGGAGCGCGGCGTGCGCCACACGACCGAGGGGCAGTGCGAGAGGCGGGTGGCGTCGAGGGGCTCCGAGGACGAGCAGGTCGGCCGTGGCCGAGTGCGTGAGCAGGACGTGGTGGGCCGGGCCCTCGGCGGTGACGCGGTGCACCAGTACGTGAGGGTGTTCGTGCTCTGCGGCGCGCAGGGCGTCGTCGAGCAGAGCCAATATCTGATCCTCGTAGTGGTGGGCGGGATCGCCGACGAGCAGCGGATGCGCCAGGGGTTTGTGGGCGGAGCGTCGCCAGGCGCGTACGGCGTCCAGCGCGCAGCGCCGTGCTTCGGCCTCGCGGAACGCGAACCGTATCGCCGCCGTGCTGGTTGCGGCATCGCCCACGCCGAGCACGATGCGGCCATTGGCTCCTTGCCGGTTGTGCGGGGTGCCACGTACCACGACCACCGGGCTGGAGGCATGTGTCGCCAGGGAGCGGCTGACCGAGCCCAGCAGCGCACCCGTGATCGGTCCTCTGCCCCGGCACCCGGTCACGACGGCGGCGGCGCGGCGTGCCTCCCGCAACAGGGCTGTCTCGGCGTCGTCAGGAATGATGTCGACCGTGATCTTGACGTCCGGGTTACGCTGCCGGGCCCGTTCGGCAGCGCGGCCGACGATGTCCTGTGCGAGGGCGTGCTCGGCGGGGACCTCGTCGGAGTCAGGGAAGACGGGGCCTTCGTAGCGTTCCCACAGGGAGGCGTGCACGATGCGCAGCTCTAGGCCGTGCAGGGCCGCCTCGTCCGTGGCCCAGTCTGCCGCCCAGAGGCCGGCCTCTGATCCGTCCAAGCCCACGACCAGGGGCAGCGTCATCGATCCCAGCGCCTTCGGCACGCGCCAGGATGTTGCCTTCATTCTCCCGCGCCTTCAGAACCCTGGCAGGGATCCTGAAAGCACGGCCGCTGATACGGGTTCGCGCACCGAGGAAGGCCGTCTCGCGCATCGCTCACGCGCGGTCCACGATGTCGTGGCCGGCGATCGACTTGTACGTGTCCGAAGGCACCGAGGCATGCCGAGACGAAGGCGTACCGATGGCCTTACGAGGACACACCCTGCCCTCTGCGGCTCACCCGCGCGCCCGAACCTGCTGCTGCCGGACCGTCTCCCAGAGGGTGGCAGGCATGTATCTCGCATCGCAGCGCCATCGGGCATGCGCCAGCAGCATCCGGCGGCGTTGGTTGCCAGTTACTTGTCCAGAGGTTCACAATTGATAAAGGTTGGGCTGGGGGCGCACTCGTAGAAGGAGCGCTCATGCATCCCGCTGCTCTGGTCGGTTCTGCCGCAGGTCGTGTGGCTCACTTCGCCGTCTCCGGCGTGGTCGGTGGACTGATTTTCCGTGGCGCGGCCAAAGCGGCGCCGACGGTGAAGCCTGTTGCTCGCAGGGCGCTGGTGGGTGGCATTGCTGGAGGGATCGTGGCGAGCCGGTGGCTCGGCTCCGCCGCCGAGGAAGCTCGGCTCAAGGCGGGGGACATGCTGGCTGAGGCCAGGTCCACCCTGGGGGAGGAAGCGCCGCCGCCGTCCGCGGTCGATGTGGAAGGCCACACCCACGACCACGAGCACGAGCACGAGCACGAGCACTGATCATGGCCGGAATCGTCGTCCGCTCCGTCGCCGCGGGCCGTGTGCGCCTCACCGTGCCGTGGCTTCAGGCCCGGCCCGGCTGCGCAGGACTGGTCGACGAGAGGCTCGCGGATGTCCGGGGGTTTCGTGCGCTGCGGATCTTTCCGCGTACCGGGAGTGTGGTGGTCTGGGTGGCGCCAGACCACCTGGACGTGGACGGGCTCGTAGCGGCTCTCCAAGAGGCGCCACTCCCGTCTGCCGTGCCCAAAGCAAGCCGCGCCACCCCCGACTCCTCCACGGGCGAGGTCGCCCGGCTGGTCGTCGGCGGCGCCGTACTCGCCGTCGTGGCCGTACACCGACTGCTGCTGCGTCGCCCGCCCTGGTCGTCCGGCGCCCCTCTCGGCTTCCTGCGCGTCGCCACGGTCTTCAGCGGCCTGCCCTTCTTCCGCGGGGCAGTGCATACCGTCCTGGGCCGCCGATATCCCGGGACGGACACGTTGGTCACCGCCGCGACGCTGATCTCGCTGGTGCTGCGCGAGAACGTGGTGGCGCTGACCGTGCTCTGGCTGCTGAACATCGGCGAGTTCCTGCAGACCCTCACCCTCCGCCGTACCCGCCGCGCCATCGAGGAGCTCCTGAGCGTCGGTGAGGAGCGGGTGTGGCTCGTACGGGACGGTGTGGAGATCGAGGTGGCCCTGGAGACCGTGGAACCGGGCGACCTCGTCGCCGTCTACGAGCATCACAGGATCCCGGTCGACGGCACCGCCGCCGCAGGCGCGGCACTGGTGGACCAGGCGGCGATCACTGGTGAAGCCCTTCCGGTCTACGTGCAGGAAGGCGGCGAGGTCTACGCCGGCACCATCGTCACCAACGGCTCCCTCACCATCCGCGCGACCGCCGTCGGCCGTGACACCACGGTCGGCCGCATCATCGGCCGGGTGGAGGAGGCGCAGGCCGACCGGGCGCCGATCCAGACCGTGGCCACACGTTTCACCCGCCGCTTCGTTCCCGTCTCCTTTGCGCTGGCAGCAGGCACGTATGCGCTGACCCGTGACCCCAGGCGCGCCATGACCATGCTGCTGATCGCCTGCCCGTGCGCAGCCGGTCTGGCCACCCCGACAGCGATCAGCGCGGCCATCGGCAACGGCGCCCGCCACGGCACCCTCATCAAGGGCGGCACCCATCTGGAAGGCGTCGGACGCGTGACCGCCGTGGTCTTCGACAAGACCGGCACCCTCACTCTCGGCCGTCCGCTGGTCACCAGCGTGGTCACCTTCCACGAGCACTTCACGGCCGACGAGGTGCTGAGCCTGGCCGCCTCGGGCGAGCTCCACGCTCGGCATCCGCTCGCCGAAGCCATCGTGCGCCGCACCGAGGAACAGCACCTGCACGTGCCCATCCACCAGGCGTGCGAGGTCGTCCTCGGCATGGGAATGCGCGCCGAACTGGACGGCAGCCGCCTCCTCGTCGGCAGCCCCGCCCTTCTGCGCCAGCACGGCATGGAGCTGCCCGACACGGCACAGCACTGGACGGAACACCTACGCGCCCAGGGTGAGACGGTCATCTGCCTGGCCCATGACGAAGATCTGATCGGCATGCTCGGACTCTCCGACGCCGTACGCGGCGGAGCCGAGACCATTGTCCGGCAACTCCAGGACCTGGGGGTCCAGCGCCTCATCCTGATGACCGGCGACTCCCCGGAGACGGCGCAGGCGGTCGCCGACGCCCTCGGCATCACCGAGGTGCATTCCCACGCCCTGCCCGAGGGCAAGCTCCAGCTGATCCGCGATCTGCAGGACGAGGGCCACCTCGTGGCCATGGTCGGGGACGGGACCAACGACGCCCCCGCCCTCGCCCTGGCGGATGTCGGCATCGCGATGGGCGCACATTCCTCGCACGTGGCGCTGGAGACCGCGGACATCGCGCTGGCGGGCAACGACCTCCAACAGGTCGCCGCTGTCGTCGAACTCAGCCGTCACACGCTCCGCGTCGTGCGGCAGAACTACGGTCTCGCCATCGGCGTCAACCTCATCGGCCTGGGCGCCGGAGCGGGAGGCTCGATCAACCCGGTGGTGGCCGCCCTGCTGCACAACACGAGCAGCATCGCGGTGGTCGGCAACTCGGCCCGGCTGGTCAACCACACCCCGCGCCTGCCGGGCGAACGAGGTCCGGCGCTGCACGCTGCGCCTCTCGAAGATCGCAGGGTGATTTGACCGGGCAGTCCAGACAGGCGTCGGCAAACCGGGCCTGGCCCGTGGCGCCTGTTCCCGGGGCGAGCGTTGGGCCCCAGCAGCGTGGTGCGGCTCACCAGGCGCGGTCGGCGGTCGGCGTCAAAGCGTTCAAGGACGAGCAGTTGAGGCCGGGCCACGGCGCCGATCAGGGCCTCGGTCGTTTCGCGGCGGCGGACCTTGCACCAGGCCCGGATGCGCCTGTCACGGCCGTGGACGACGACCTGGGCGGGCATGTGGTCCCCGGCCTGTCGGCGGGCCGCGTCGATCACCTGCCTCTGGGTGCGGTGCGGTTCACGGACCTGACGGCAGCCCTCCTTGTGGCCCGGCCGCGCTATGCGCGGGACCGGGCTGGCGCCCGGCGGAGGTGTGCAAGAAGGGGGCGAGGGTGGGGTGGCAGCGGCAGCGGGCCTGGATGGAGGTCTTCTCGTCCGCGCCGACGATGTATTCGTCGGCGCCGAGCGGTACCGCACCCCAGCTGCGGGCGTTACCGGTCCAGGACACGGGCTGCCTTGGGGCGAAAGCCGACGTCGGTGATGAAGATCCAGGAGTGGTGTCGCCAGGAGCTTGATCGCGTCCTGGTCCAGCCAGCGGCGCACGGTGGACGCCGAGAGGGCCGGTGCGACCCGGCGGGGCGGCGGCCTCGCACGCCAGTTCCGGGCACGACCAGCGTGGCAGCGGCGTGCCTCTCTCGGCGGGAAGCTGACACGCCAGGGCCTTGACTTGAGCGGCCTGTAGCGCGGTGAGGCGGCGGGCCGCCCCGGACGCTTGCGGTCGACCAAGCCGGGCAAGCCCAGGTCGGCGAACCGGCCCCGCCAAGGGCGCGCCGTGTCCACGTGTACTCCCACCTCGGCAGCGATCCGCGCGTTGGGCCTGCCCCGCGCGGCCAGGAGCACGATCCGTGACCGGATCCTGGTCTGGTGCGGAGTCTTGTGACCGTTGGCCGCCTTCTTCAACCATTGCCGCTCGGCGGTGGTCAGGACTATGGGGCGGGCGGCAGGAACAGGCAAGGCAGACAAGCCGATCAGCAGAAGTGGATCACGTCCTTCATGGGGGTCTTGTTCATGCTGTTTCGGGGTGGAGGCCGTCCAGGGCGGTGAGTTCGTCCTCGGAAAGGCGCAGAGAGGCGGCGGCCACGTTCTGGGCGAGGTGGTCGGGGTCGCCGGTGCCCGGGATGGCCAGGACGTGGGGGCCCTGGTGCAGGGTCCACGCCAGCCGGATCTGGGCTGCGCTCACCCCGCGGGCGCGGGCGATGGTGTGCACCTCCATGCTGTCGTCGGTGGTCGCGCCGCCTTCGCGTCCGGTGCCGGCGATCGAGTAGAACGGCACGAACGCGATGTGTTGTTCACCGCAGATGTGCAGGAACTCCTTCTGCTCGGGCGATGCGCCGATGCCGTACATGTTCTGGACGCAGACCACTGGCGCGATGGTCTGGGCCTCGACGAGGTGGTGGGGGCGGACGTTGGACAGGCCCAGATGACGGATGAGTCCGGCCTCGCGCAGTTCGGCGAGTGCGCCGAAGCGTTCGGCGATGGAATCGGTGCCGACGATGCGCAGGTTCACCACGTCGAGGTGGTCGCGGCCGAGCTGGCGCAGGTTCTCCTCGATTTGGCCGCGCAGTTGCTTGGGGTCGGCGTGCGGCAGCCACTGGCCCGACGGATCGCGGCCGGGTCCGACCTTGGTGGTGATGACGAGGTCGTCCGGGTAGGGGGCCAGTGCACTGTTGATCAGCTCGTTGGCGGAGAGCAGCGGCGAGAAGTAGAAGGCGGCGGTGTCGATGTGGTTCACGCCGAGCTCGACCGCGCGGCGCAGCACACCGATCGCCTGGTCGCGGTCGCGTGGGACGGCATCGGCTGCGAACGCCTCGCCGTGCTGGGGCAGGCGCATCGCGCCGAAACCGATCCGGTTGACCATCAGGTCGCCGAGATTGAAGGTGCCCGACGCCGCTGCGGTGGTGATCTGTGAGGTCATGGCGGGATGATCTCCGCACGGTAGGCTGGCACGCCACTGATTCAGATATGCCTGAATCCATTGGGGAGTGGTCGTCCTGGCAGAGTTGGCGTTCTCGGTGAGCGATCTGGCGCAGGTGCGGTTCGCCGTCTCACCGATGTGGGAGGTCGCGCCCAGCTTCCGGCTGCTGAGGTCCACCGCCGCGCATCCGGTCCACCGGTCCTGGGCCGATCAGGTGCGGCCCCGCGTGATGGCAGCCGGGCTCGACCGGGGCTGGCTTGCCGAGCTCATCCCGCCCAACGGATACGTCCCCGACTTCCTCAACCCGGCCCCCGCCGGACCGGCCCCCACACCGGAGGCAGAGCGGGATGCGATTCGGGCCTCGCCCGCCGACCGGGTACGCCAGGACCTCGACCACCTGGCCCGCCACCAGGGAAATCTCGGCCCCCGGCTGCGAACCCTGCACGCCGACCCACAGACCCGCCTGGCCAAGGTCACAGAAGAGATCGAAACGTACTGGGAGCTGGCACTCGCCCCCTACTGGGCACGGATCCAGGCAGTACTGGACGCAGACATCTTCTACCGGGCCCGCATGGTCGCCGAGCACGGCGCCGGCCGCCTCTTCAACGACCTGCACACCTCGGTGAGCTGGGACGACAACGCACTGCGGATGGCCCGCCGAAAGCAGCCGCTGACCCGCGAAACGGCAGGCACCGGACTGCTACTGATCCCCTCGGCCTTCACCGGACCGGGACTGCGCACCCGGACCACGCTGCCGGACCCACCCCAACTTGCCTATCCGGCACGGGGCGTCGGCTCGATGTGGAAGGCGCGGCGCGTCACCCGGACCGACACCCTCGCCGCAGTACTCGGCCGCTCGCGGACCCTGCTGCTGACCGAACTGGAGACCCCAGCCTCCACCACACAGTTGGCCCACCGCACCGGGCTCTCCCCAGCCGGGGTATCTCAATACCTCACCGCACTACGCAACGCGGGCCTGGTCAGCGCCCACCGCGCCGGCCGCTCCGTCCTCTACGCCCGCACCACCGCGGCCGAAACTCTCCTCAATGCCGCCTCCGCCTGAGACGACTCACCCCACCCCGAACGATTTCCGGAGCCGACCACTTCAGGATTTGTCCGGTCGATCATGTCCGTGAGCCAGATGGTGACGGCTGCGGCGGTTGCGGTGCCGATTAGACGTAGCGGCGCTTCAGGCGCGAGGACATCGCAAGGCCACGGCGGGGGCTGTGCCCGGTGAAGTGGATCTCCGGTCAGCCGGCGGCGGGCGTCGTGCCTTCGCCGAACGGCGGCACGTCGTCTGGAGTGACGTCCAGGCGCATGCGCACGTAGCGCAGGGGGTGGCGCCAGGCGCCGCGGTCGATGGCGGTGTCGGCACTCACCTCCGCGACGACGATGGGGACGACGAGGATCGGGTCGAGGATCTCGCGGCTGCCCCAGGTGACGCTGAACCGCACCCCGGTCCACGGATGCCCGGGGCCGGAGGCGGTGAGGTGGTCGGCGAGCTGCCGGGCGGCGTCGGGCCGCAGCGGCGTGGTGCGGCCCACCGGACGCAGCCGGTGGTCGGTGTCGTAGCGTCCGAGGACGAGGAGTTGCGGCCGGGCCAGGCTGCCGGTGACCGCGCCGATGACGGCCTCGGCGTCTCGCGCGGCGGACCTTGAACCCCGGTGTGCGACCGCCTAGCTCACGGCGTGGCTGAGGGCCACACGCCGAACCACTGCTCGGCGCCGTACTCCTCGAACCGCTCCACTTCGGTGAACCCCAGCTTCGCCGCGAGGCGCATCGCGCGGTCGTTGGCGGTTTGGGTACAGAGGACCACCGGCTCGCTGGGGAGGACGTCAGCGAACCACTTGAGTGCCGCTGCGCATGCCTCAGCGGCGTACCCGCGTCCCCACGCTTCCGGCAGGAACATGTAGCCGAGCTCGGCCTCTCCGGCATCCGGACGGACGTGACCCGGACGCTCTGCGTCGCGCCGATCGAGCGTGATCATGCCGATCATCGCTCCGTCGAGATCGATCACGAAAAGGCCAGGGCGCCGCCCGGGCACCTCAGGCACCGCGCGTTCGAGCTCGTCACGCGGTCGAGGGCCACCGATGTAGGTGCCCACCTCTGGCGATGCGAACAGCTCGATGAACGCCGCACGGTCCCGGGCCTCGGACTCGCGGAGCACGAGCCGTTCGGTCCTTATCGGGGCAGGTGGCCAGGCGACGGGGCCGAGTCCAGTCATGGCGGGCAACCTATCGCACGCCCGTGAGAGTGATCCGAAAGAGAAGGCCCAGCAGATCGCGGGGGGTGGGTATCTCCTCTCACGGCGAGTGCCATGAGGAATGGGCGGACAGCGAGGCGTCAACATTCGCTAGGTCGCCGATGACGCAGTGAGCGGGTGTCGCGCCCAGCAACTGCTCAACCTGCTGTCGACGGTGGCTTCCGTCTGCGCCTGTCCTGGTCGGGTAGCTTGATCGACATGGATCAGGGGCGGGTAGTTGAAGCGTTTCGTTGCGAGGCCGGACGGCTCGCTCGGGCGATGAGCGGGGTCTCGCAGGCTGAGTGGTCTCTCCCGACACGGTGTGCGCCGTGGACGGTAAGGGAGTTGTTGGCGCACGTGATCGCCTGGCTGCCCGGCATGCTGGCCGCACCGGCGCCGATCCACGCCGAGGTGTCTGCAGTGGAGTACTACCGGCCTGATGAGCGTTTCGCCCCGGAGACCAACGCGGCCCGGATAGCACTGGCTCAGGATCATGCAGCCGAAAAGCTCACCGGGGCCGCGCTCGCCCAGGCATTCGACGCCACCTGGCAGGAGGTGGACCGTCTGTGCCGTGTCGTGCCGGATGGGCGTGTGGTGCGTACCCGGCACGGCGATCCGATGCTCCTGTCGGAGTTCCTGTTGACGCGGGTGGTAGAGGTTGCCGTGCACGGCCTGGACCTGGCCGACGCCCTGAGGCGCGAGCCGTGGACAACCCCGCAGGCCGCGGACGTGGTGCAGGATCTTTTGCTCGGTCAGGACAGTGCGGCAGCCGTGGAGAAGCTGGGCTGGAGCCAGCTTCGCTTCCTGCGCAAGGCGACGGGACGTGACCCGATCACCAGAGAGGAAGCGGCGGAAGTCGACCGCCTGGGTACCCGTTGGCTGACGTTGGGCTGAGCCTGGCCTTGCGACATGATCAGTGCATGACCGAGATCGTGCTGATGTCAGATCCGAGGATCGCGGCGATCCCTGTGGTCGAGTGCGGTGAAAAGCTCCGCGATGTCCGGCTGCAGGAGTCTGTCGCCGTCGACCTACGCAAGGAGGACCGATCGGGGGCCTTCGCGCACCTGCGGGATGGCGTCCTGGCCCGTCTTCTGGAGGCCCAGAAGTTGCTCCCGGATGGCATCCGTCTGCTGTTCATCGAGGGGTACCGGCCGCCCGCGCTGCAGCGTTTCTACTTCGAGCGTTACGCCGACGAACTGCGGGCCGGCAATCCGGCCTGGTCGGCGGCCCAGGTGCGCGGCGCCGCGAGCCGCTACGTGTCGCCGCCCGAGATAGCTCCTCACAGTGCCGGCGCGGCGGTCGACCTCACGCTCATGTCCGCCGATGGGCGGGAACTCGACATGGGGACGCGGGTGAACGCCAGTCCGGAGGAGAGCGACGGCACCTGCTATACGGACGCCCGCAACGTCGCGCCTGGGGCACGCGACAACCGGCGGATGCTCGGAGATGCTCTGACTGCTGCGGGTTTGGTCAACTATCCGACGGAGTGGTGGCACTGGTCGTACGGCGACCGGTACTGGGCTCATGCCACTGGCGCGGAGCACGCGATCTACGGGCCGCGAGAGCGGGCTTGAGTCTCCCGTAACGGGAGACGTGAAGGTGAGGTCATGGACGACGGCACCCACTACTCAATCGGTGAACTGGCTCGACGCACGGGCCTGACGGTCAAGACCATCCGCTTCTATTCCGACCGCGGGATCGTGGTGCCGGCCGACCGCACCCCCGCCGGCTATCGCCGCTACTGTCCTGACGCCGTCGCCCGACTGACCCTGGTGCGGACGCTGCGCGAACTCGGACTCGGCCTCGACGTGATTCGGCAGGTCGTGGAGCGAGAGCTGACGCTCGGCGACGTCGCAGAGCAGCACGCAGCCGCGCTGGAAGTACAGATCGCCACCCTGCGGCTGCAGCGGGCGGTGCTGGTGGCCGTGGCCAGGCGCAGACCCACCTGTGAGGAGATGGAACGCATGCACCAGTTGGCCCAGCTCTCCCAAGCCGAACGTCGACGACTGATCGATTGCTTTCTCGACACCGTCTTCGAGGGGCTGGACGGCGGTCCAGGCTGGCACGCCGCGGCCCGGCGCTCCATGACACCGGAACTACCCGAAAACCCCACAGACGCACAGGTCGAGGCATGGGTGCAGCTGGCGGAACTGGCGCTGGACCCGGACTTCCGCGACCGTGTGCGGGGAGCGACCGAGACGTACGCGGCAGACCTCTCCGAGAGCGGATCCACACCACCGCGCCCGGGTGTCGTCGCCGTCGTCCGTGACCTCGCCGCAGCCGCCGTCGAGTCGGGGATCACCCCGGAAGCGCCCCAGGCCGACCCTGTCGTCAGGGAACTCACCGCCGGCTGTGCGCGCACCCTCGGCCGCCCCGGCGACACCGAACCCCACCTATGGCTACTGCCGCGTTTGGAGGCCGCGAACGATCCGCGCCGAGACCGGTACTTCCACCTGCTCGCAGTCATCAACGACTGGCCGGCCCCGGAGCCTCTGACACCGGCACTCGACTGGTCCGTCACGGCGTTGCGCTCACGGGCAGCACGATGACACGACACCTTCACCAGACAGGAGTCCGGCACCGATCGGCCCCGGACACCGCCGCAGCCGCCACGTACGCTCCGCCCATGGACAAGATCACCACCCCGCTGGAGGCAGCCGCCACGCCCTCGGCGCCCGCTCTCCTACTGCGCCAGTGGAACCTCACGGACGCTGCCGACCTGGTTGACCTGTACCAGGACAGCGCCCTGCGCCGCTGGACAAGTGCGGCCCTCGACGACGAGGCGGGCGCCATGCGATGGGTGCGGGATCAGCAGAAGGGATGGCAGGCCGGCAACCGCTTCTCATTCGCCGTTATGGAGAGCGAAACTCCGGGTCGGTCTGAGGAGTTGGTGGGCCACGTGGTGCTCAAGCGTGCTGCTCCTGGTGCTCCGTCGGCCGAGGTCGGTTACTGGACGGCGGCACACGCCCGGGGCCGGGGAGTGGCGCCCAGGGCGCTGCAGGCGTTGACGGAGTGGGCCATTACCGCCTTCGCAGGAGAGGGGCTGGAGCGACTTGAACTCCTGCACCAGGTGGACAACGCCGCGTCCTGCCGCGTCGCACAGAAGTGCCGGTACGAACTGACCACGCTCCTGCCCGCAGCACCGCCTGCGTTTCCTCTCGAAGGCCACCGCCACACATGGGTGCGCAGTTTCCCGGCCATAGAAAGTTGACGTCGACTCCAACACCATCCAGGAGCCGAAGACTGCCCGGCACACCGACCGGTCCGCCGCGGCCGTGGTGCCGCGCTGCTGATCACTCTGAGGTGAGGCGGCTGTGAGGGATAGCAGGAATGCCCAGGTCCACAGGGGGCAGCTGCTGCGAACGGTGGACCTGGGACCGCTTGGAACGCAGGAACGTCAGGGTCAGCTCGATGCCTTCGACTTCGCCCTTCCTACCCTGGGCGAGAGCGTGCTCGCGGCGGGCGACCAGGTCGTTCCAGCTCGTCCAGCCGCGGCAGCATCGTCGGGTTGACCGAGAGCACCATCAAGCCGCCCTCGATCAGACGACCGGCGTGTCAGCTCGGGGTGTTCCGAGGATCGCCGCCGTACGTGTACTCGCTCGCTCATGTCCTGTCTACGGTGGGCATCGGTGGTGGCTAATGTTCGGCGGCGCGGGCGCGCAGGCGGGCCATGATTCCGTTGGCCGGCTCCGCCTCCTCCGTGCGGCGTTCGGATTCGAGCTCGCGGCGCGTGTGCTCGCAGCGGGGGCACAGCCCGCCGTGCTCGGGCCGGTAGCCGTCCTGGCCCGTCATCCCGGTGTCGACGTCTGTGCCGCATGACGGGCACGACCAGGGCCAGGCCGCGTCGAGCCGTTCGCGGCGCTGCTGGTCCTCGAGCGCGCGTGCCCGTTCGCGTTCCGCGCGGCGCTGTTCCTCGCGTGCCTCGTGGTCGGCCTTCGTACGGGTGTTGGTCAGCGCGTCGGTCAGGGGCTGCCACGCGGAGCGGCCGAATCGGGACCCGCTGGGGGCCGCCGATGTCCCGCGCGGTTCTCGCCACCATCTCGGCGAGGCGCTTGCAAGCCTGTTCGATCTCTGCCTGGGTCCCGTTTCGCTCGGTGATGGCTGCGGAGAGCAGGAGCGCGGTCAGCGCGGCGGCGCCGTTGAATGCATGCAGTCAGATCATCTTGGTGAGCAGGGTGTGACCGGCAAATGGGCCTGTCCCGCTGATGGCGGCGAAGATCGCAAAGGTGGACATGGCCAGCGCGCAGGGCGTGGCTCCGGCGCGCTGGAAGCGGAAGGCCGCCCAGGTCAGCAGTGGGAAGGCAAGGAAGATCAGGGGTGCGGGGGCGGTTGCGAGGACACCGACGCCGATGGTGGCCGCCACGAGCAGCGCTCCCTCTCCCCACCGGGATGGTGGTGCGTTCTTCGACCGGCGCGCCGAGCGGAGCACGAGCAGCACTGGCGTGATCAGCAGAACGCCCATTGCGTCGCCGGTCCACCAGGCCCACCATGTGGGCCAGAACCCACCCGCGGGCAGAGCATGAGCAAGGCTCAGGATGCTGCTGCCCACGGTCGCGCTGATGAGCATGCCGGTGGGCGCGCCGAGGAAGACCAGCGCGAGCGCGTCCTGAAGGCGGTTCATCTGGGTGCCGAACCCGGTGCGGCGAAGGAGGGCGTAGGAGCAGAGGGGTACGAGGGTGTTGCCTGTCGTGATCGCAAGGACGGCGGGGATCGATGGCCCGAGTGAGACGTTGACCAGGAAGGCGCCGAGTGCGATCCCAGGCCGGACCCGCGGGCCGATCAAGAGCAGGCTGGCCAGCGCGATGCCCATCGGGGGCCACAGCGGCGTGACTTGGCCGCGTACGACCTGCTGGAGCAGCCCCAGTTTGCCCGAGGCGTAATACAGCACCGTGCGGCACTCCATCCCGACCTGGAGCCTCGAGGCGGCGTACGACCCACGCGACCCCGGCCGCGTACTTCCGCTGCAGCCGCGGGACCGGCGGATCCGGGACGCCATCCTGGTTGTCTTCACCCTCGGCATCGGCCTCCTCTTCACCGGCGGGGCCGGGCGGTGGTCGGCGCCTTCCTCGGCAAGTTCGACAGCCTGACCTGAGACGCGGCCACATGAGGCGCATCGACCTCAGTCGTGTCTTCAAGGGAACAGCGGGCCAGTTAGCCCGTGGCCGCCGCCAGGGACCTCGCACACGTCCGGGCGGGTGGCCTACTGATCGTTTGAGAATGAGGTTCGCAGGCGCCGGAGGCATATGAGGCTGCAGGCCAGTTCGAGCAGGCCTGATGGAAATCGACGCGTCGTTCGTATCGGATGCGGAGCCGTTTGAACTGATGCAGCCAGGCAAAGGCGCGCTCGACCACCCAAGCGCACCTTGCCCAGTCGGGAACCGCGGGCGACACCACGCCGCGCGATGAACGGCGCATTCTGCACCGTGCAGGCCAGCCGCAGCGGCGGGCCAGGTGAGGGCAACGGCAGTGGTGAAGGCGGCGGCGGCCGGAGTGGATCGGAGGAAAACGACGAGCTGTCCGGCCGATCGGCACCCCGGCTGGGGAGTCGACTTCCGATGTCGTATGCCACGTCGTGCCGGTGGTCGCCTGTCGCCCAATGTTCCTCCAACCCGACCGGTCCCGGCCACAAGTCACCCGAAGGGCCGGAACGGGGCGTGTGGGTGGCGGGAGGCCGGGAAGGCGCTGGGACAGCCGACCGTAATCTTCCGGGAAGGTTCTCTCGTGACATCGTCCACGGCCGCCACCCGCCCCAGCTCTCTCGGGACCGCCGTAGCGGAGGTGGCCGCTCAGGCCTACCCGGCACCGGAGGGTCTGCCGTGGGTCGAGGACGGCAGGAAGATCGCACCTCGTGACGCCCGTGAGCTGACCGGGCTGTTCATGCAGCGGCTGCGTGTGCTGGAGGAGGGCACACGTGAATATCAGTACGCCCGTAACACTTTGATCGAGATGAACCTGTCCCTGGTCAAGTACGTGGCCGGCCGGTTCCGCAACCGCGGCGACGGCGAGATGGACGACATCGTCCAGGTAGGGGCCATCGGCCTGATCAAGGCGATCGACCGCTTCGACCTCAGCCGCGAGGTGGCCTTCAGTTCCTTCGCCATCCCCTACATCGTCGGCGAGATCAAGCGGTACTTCCGCGACGCCAGTTGGGCTGTCCACGTTCCGCGCCGGTTGCAGGAACTACGGGTGGAACTTGCCCAGGCCAAGGAACGCCTGGCCACACAGCTCGACCACCAGCCGACCGTCAAAGAGCTGGCCGCGCACCTCGAACTGAGCGAGGATGAGGTCGTCGAAGGACTCGTGGCCTCCAACGGCTACACCGCCGGCTCGCTGGACACACCCAATGCCGACACAGAGGACGCCCCGGCCGCTATGAGCAGCGGCCGCTCCTACGCCGACCTGATCGGCACCAACGACCGGGACATGGAACTCGTCGAGGACTTCCACGCTCTCGCCCCGCTGCTGGCCGAACTGGACGACCGGGAACGTTCCATCGTGGAACTGCGGTTCGGCCAGGAGATGACGCAGGCCCAGATCGGCACCCGACTCGGCCTGTCCCAGATGCATGTTTCTCGCCTGCTGAGCCGCATCCTGTCCAAACTGCGCATCGGCATGCTCACCGAAAACTGACCCAGACCGCTCCAGCCGGTCTCCTCCTTTGCGTGCTTCGCGGCCCACTGCACAGCCGTCAGCGCCCCGCCAAGTTCACGCGAGGCCACCGCACGGCGTATGTGCGCGCCCCACGTGCGGCGTCCTCACGCATGACGCTCCCTTGGTCGCCGGTGTCGCATCCCGACGTCGGCGGGTGTCAGAGTTCGCGGGTGTCGCGGAGTTCGACGTAGGGCTCTTCCTCGAGTGGGTGGCCGGGGTCAATGCCGCGTTGGCGTTCGACGCCTACTTGATCTGTCTGGCGGTGAAACGGCTGCCTGATCATGCGCGGCCGCCGGGATAGAGTGATTCCGAGTAAGGGGGTCCGGGATTGAGCCCACGTGAGGTCGATCGAGAGCAGCCCAGTGGCCGACCGAGGTCCACCTGCACTTCAGAGCCCGCCCGCCCGACCGACTCTGGTGTTTGCGACCGTCAGTTGGTCACCCGGCTGCAGCGGCTGGTCGGCAACCGCAGTGTGGCCGCGCTGATGGCCGGACAGCCGGACCGGATCTTGCCGGTGCAGCGCGACGCCCGGACCCCGGGTGCTGTCGCGGCGATCACAAGCTTCGCGGGGATCGACGATGCGGAGCGGCTGCGGCTGATCAACGTGGTGCTGAACCAGACCTGGGTCGGTCCGAACGACGAGGCCGCCCTGGAGCGGATTTGGGGCAGCCTGGACGCAGCCGGGCTGGTCCGGTTCGCGGACGCCAACCCGCAGCTCTGGGACACCTGCATCCGGCGCGGTGCGCACCTGATCGGGATCCGGCCGTACCGGGACCTGCAGAACCAGTTCCGGGCCGACATCACCGCGCTCGGCCAGCACTACCTACGGGTCAACGAGGACCTGGTGAATCGGGAACTCAGCGCACTCGGCCCGGACCTGGGGCCACCGACCGGGGAGCAGGCCGGGCGGATCGCCGGACTGCAGGCGGCCGCCGCGGCGCTGTCCAACCTGCAGCGGGCGCAGGACGCAGCCCGGCAGGCCCGGGTCGGCTGGCGGATCGGCGACGGCGGTGACGTCGACCCGGACTGGACCGGCCGCCCGGTCAAGTACCAGGTGCCGTTCCAGTCCGGCCAGCCGCCGCAGCTGACCGAGGAACCGGCCGACGTGCCGCACGGCGACATCCTGCTGCACCCCACCGTGCCGTACGCGGACGTGCAGCAGGGCTGGGAGGCGGCCAGCCAGGCGATCGTGCGGCTGACCGCCGTCAACCCGGCACTGTACGGGCTGGTCCGGGCAGGCTCCAGCACCCGCACCGAGGCCTTCGTCACCGACAACGACGCCGGCTCCGCCCGTACCCGGCTGACTGCGCCGCTGCGCCAGGCCCTGGCCGACATCGCCACCACCCGGGGCAACCTTGGCGCTGCCCTGGACCCTCTGGACCTGGAACCACTGATCCGGCAGCTCTACGCCGGGCAGGCATCGGTCGGCGGCACCCGCTGGGCCGGCGGCTTCACCCACCGGGCAGCGGAGTCGGCCGCCGTCGGGCACGCCATCGAACAATCCCTGGCCCGAGCCGCATTGCAGAACGTACAGCAGATCGCGGCCCTGCTCGCGCCGTTCACCAGCGGCGCCTCGCTGCTGGCGCTGCTCGCCGTGGGCGCCACCGCGGCCGGCGTAGAGGCCTATGGCAGCCACCGCGAGGCCCAAGTGCTCGCAGCGGCTGAGGGCGCAGCGGTGAGCCCCGGCACCGAACTGGTCACGCCGGGCAGTGCCGAGCACGCCCGGATGAACGCCGAGGCCGACCTGGTCGCGTTCGGTCTGGCGCTGACGGCTCTCGGCGCCGAGGCATTCGCCGCATGGCGGGCCGGCGCGCAGGCCCGGCGGCTGGCGGCGGAGGAACGCGTCCGGCTGCACCACGGCACCGATCAGACCGGCTACCAAGGAATCGGTCCCCTGGACCGGGGACGGATCGACGTAACGCACGCTGCTGGCGCGCACCAGGATCTCGGCCAAGGCTTCTACCTCACGCTGGAACAGGACACCGGCGCGGTCTACGGGCTGCGACGGGGCGCGCAGCGCGGCGGCGGGATGCAGCACGTGCTCACCTGGGATGTGCCCAAGGCAGACCTCGGCGTGATCGTGGACGTCCGGCGCGGTGGCCCCCACCGGGCGCAGTGGGAGGCGTTCCTGGCTGAACGCCCGCCGTTTCCCGGCAACCGGCCGTTGCCCGGGTTCGAGACGAACCGGGCGCTGCTGGCCCGGGCACCGGAGCAACGCGGCGTGATCTTCGACCGGTTCCTGGAGCGGATCGGGATGCGAAGCAGCGCCGACACGGTATTCGCGCCGCTCGGCGACGATGTGTTCACCGGGATCACTGGCGGGTCGGAGGGCACCCAGGTCTGCATCCGCAGCCAACGGGTGGCGGACCGGCTGAACCAGCAGATCCTGACCGGGCACTGAAACGGCACCGGGGCGGTCAAGTAGGTACCGAACAGCTGCCGACGGCGGCGAGGGCCGCACGGTGCTTGCGGATGGTCGAGGCGGTGCGGCTTCCAGCCGTGCCGTTCACGGTCGCTTTCCATCAGCGCCACCCATCGCGAGGATCACTTCGTGCTGCACGAGATCCTCGGCAACGCCACCGACCTGCCGATCACCGAGCACACCACGGACACGTACGGCGTCACCCTGGTCAACTTCGGCCTGTTCGACCTGGTGGGCAAGCAACTCTCGCCGCGCATCCGCGACCTGGGCGAGATCACCCTCTACCGGATGGGCGCCACGAGCGACTGCGAGGAACGCTTCCCGAAGGCCGGCCCGCTGTTGACGAAGAAGGCCAACCTCGACTTGGTAGCGGCCCACTGGGACGCTCTGCTGTGGCTGGTGGGGTCGCTGAAGGACGGGCACGCCACCGCCTCTCTGATCGTTGGCAAGCTCTCCGCGTCCTCCCGGCAGAACGCTCTCACAGCGGCGCTGAAGGAGTACGGGGCTATTCGGCGCACGATCTACGCGACGAAGTACTTGTCGGACGAGGGCTATAGGCGCAAGATCGCCCGGCAGCTGAACAAGGGCGAGTCCCTCCACTCCCTGCGCCGCCAGCTCCACTACGCCCGCGGGCGCAAGATCGCCCGGCGTCAGCCCGAGCAGCAGAACGAGCAGGCGTGGTGCCTGACCGTCGTGACGAATGTGGTCATCTGCTGGCACACGGAGTACATCGGCCTGGCCATCGACCAGCTGCGCGAAGCCGGACGGGCGACACCATCCGCCTCCGAACCGGTCGGTCCCACGCGCAGCATGCGTGTTCTCTTGGCCGAGGGCCGAGACCGTGTCGCCCGATTCTGGACAGAACCCTGCTCCCCCGGCGAAGCCCCACCGGCGCCGGGCCCGCCGTCGCCGGGGCCGCTCCAGCCTTGGCACCCGCCGAAGTCTTCGACTCCGGTGACAGATCGAGCAAGCAGGGGCCCATGCGAGGCGGGCCGCGGCGTCGCGCAGGGCGTCGATGCTGCGGCGGCGTGGTGGCGAAGAAGATCTGGCGGTGCAGCATCTCGCTGCCTCGGCAACGAGCTGGCGGCGGCCGGGCCGCCCACAGGAGGCCCGGGACGTCGGCTCGCGAGCATCTACCCAGCTACGGCCGGGTGGCGATCAGGGCCTCGGTGTGGATGGTCTCCTCGTAGCAGGCCGACGGGTCGAACTCGAGCAGCGCCCGGCGCAGATCTTCCTCGAACGCCTCCCGCCGCTCCCCGAGATGGGCCGGGGTGGAGTAGGAGTTGCTCAGCTGCACCCCGATCAGCTCCTCCAGGCTGCGCACCACCACCTATCCGTCCTCGACATCCACGAGCCAGGCCGCAAAGGGTTCACCGCCGCCTACTTCCACACCGCCGACGAACTCGCCGAGGAAATGACGGCTGACGGACTGACCGACGCTCAGGTCATCGGAATCGAGGGCCCGTCCTGGAGCACACTGAAAGCCGCCGAGCTCCACACGGGCGAACGACTCGACACGAACGGGCCCCTGTTCACCGCCGCGCTCGAGGCCGCACGCCTCGCAGAAGACCACTACGACCTCCTCGCCTCCTCGTCCCACATGCTGGCCATCGCACGCGCCTGAACGTCTGGTTGCGTAGGTCATCTCCGAGAACGGTTGTTTGCGGCTCCCAGGAACGCTTCACGATCACCGACGTCCGGAATGCCGGCGAGAAATAGGAACACCGCCACGGGGGCGCACGAGTGCTGTAGGGCGTATGGGACCGGCACGACCGGACGGCCAGGACGCTGGCAGTGGTCACCCTCCGTCAGCGGTTGTCGGGGCTCAGGAGCGTGGCGGCCGCGGCGATGAAGGCGACGGATGCTTCCTTGGCCGCATGCCGCCGGGCGTCCAGCTCGGCCCGGTCGAGGGCCTTGCGCAGCGCGTACGTGGCATCTGCGGCCTGCTGGGCGGGACCGGCGAGTTCGGGGGACCAGGACCTGAAGGCGGATGTGGGGCGCGGTGATTGCAGCCCGGGTGTCGTGGGACCTCGTCTGGGCCTCCAGCTGGTGCTCGGTGCTTTCCTCGCCCAGGGCCAGACGCTCCCGATGGAACATCGCCGAGCGGTGCGCGTCCAGGGCGGCCGCGACGTCGGTGACGGCGCCGAGCTGGTCTTGGCGGTGGCTGTCGACGCGCTGCTCGACGCGTGCGGTGCGTGCCGAACGGTGCTGGAGGAGTCCGGCGGTCAGGGCGCCGTCGAGGGCGACATCCTCGCTGCCTGCACACGGCCGTCGTCCGTCGGCTGGAGGACGTTCAGGAACAACGAGGGCAGTGCCGTGGCGCCGGGAACGCGACGCAAGGCGTAGTGCCGGTAGGTCACCCGCGCCCAAAAGAGGCGCAGGATGCGCGGGCCAGTCCGCTCCAGTCCCCCACACGCCACCACAGGCCCGTCGAAGAGCGTGGGGTTGGCCCGGACTGCGTGTCCCACACCCGGTCCCGGGCCTCAGCATCCTGGGGCGGCAGCGGCGGCTCCGCAGCTTCGGTCAGCAGGAGCCGTTCAACGCCGAAGAGGTCAATGCCCACGGGGGGAGACTCTCGGTCACCGGCCCATCGTAGATCCCGCTCCAGCCTTGACCGCCGACTTCACATTCACGGCCGTGTACGTTCACGGAACTGCGGCCAGAGCCCCGAAGAGCAGCAACGGCGGCTGCCCGGGCTGGACGTGGCCTGCCGAGCGGCCTGTCCCTGCACCGGCAGCCGCCGCGAGCCCGCTGCCCACCGCGTTCCGCCGCGGCCTGGCCGCCCGAGCTGAGGTTCGAGGGCTGGCGGGCGGGTGGTCAGGAGACGAGGTGGGCGGCGTCCGCTTCGGTCAGCTTGACCGTGCACAGGCCGCCGCGCTCACTCTTCACGTCTGTCACCTTGAGCTGGGTGCCCGGTGCGAGAATGTATTCCTCCTCCCCGGTGAAGGCGGAGAAGCTCCTGATCCCCACCGCCCGCGCTGGGGTCACCTCAAAGAGTGTCCGCTTGCCGCGGCTCCCCAGGAAGGACCGAGCCACGCTCAGCTCGGAGGTGCACGAGGACACGCCCCACCAGGTCACCGTCTGCCCGACCGGGTACTGCGCCCGGAGATCCAGCGACACACCGCGCCACAGCGGCTGGGTACGGGCAGGCAGCCCCGAGACCGCCGAGAACAGCAGCCGCAGGTACGGGAGGTAGGGCACGACCTTGGTCCGGTCCGGGGAGCGGAGGACGGCGTTGATCTCGCGGTAGAAGGCGGATTCGCAGGTGTAGAGGTAGAGCGCGGCGATCGCGTCGGCGGACAGGCCGCTGACCGTCTCGTCCGCCCGCCGCTTGCCGAACTCCCGGGACCGGTCGATGTGCCGGCCGAGACCGGACAGCACCTCGGCGACCGGGGCGACGGCGTCCTGGAAGTCCATCAGCGGGGTGTCGAACACACCGGTGATCGCCGGGAGGACGAGCCCCTCGTCCTTGACGCTGGTGAGCCGCTCCAGATACAGCTGGTGCAGTTCCATGGTCGACGCGATGAATGCGCCCATGCGTGCCGCGACGTCGCCGTCGGTGCCGGCCGCCTTCTCGTTCCACCCCTTGCTCGGCAGCCAGTCGATGTCCTCAGCGCCCAGCGATGCGAGTGCTGCATTCACCGTGGCGAAGTGGTCGCCCTCGCAGAAGATGTCGCCCTGGGCCGCGGGGTTGGCGTGGTCGATGTGCCGGACCTCGACGTCCGGGTACTTCTCCTGGAGCCGCAGGACGACCTTCTTCAGGTTGCGCGCGTGGGCCCCCCACCAGGCGAAGACGACGCCGCGGTCCTCCTCGTCGGCGTCCTGCTTGGCCTTGAGGATTTCCTCGACGATCCGTTCGACGACGGGCCGCCAGAACGCGGTGTGCCGGTCGGTCCCCATCGCGCCGTCGCCACTGGCGGTGAGCGAAGCATTCAGCAGCAGCACGCCCTGCGTGAGCATCGCCTGGAACCACTCCGGCGGCTGGACCGTCTCTCGCTCCTTCAACAGGGCTCGGACATCGGCGATGGGCGTCTTCTTGGCGATGCCGTACTTCCACATGGCCGCCGCCTTGATGATGCAGCGGATGCTGACGACCCTGCCGAACTGGCTGTCCTTCCAGTCGTTGAAGGTGTTGTCGAACATGGCTATGCCGGTGGCGCTCTCCGGCCGCGGGTACGGGTTCTGACCGAAGACGACGACCTTCCACTTGTGCGGCGGGGTGGGCTTGAGCGCCTGGAAGGTCAGTTCCCGGACCGGGACGACCTCCGGACTGCGGCCCTGGCCGATGAACTGGGCGGCATCCGGCTGCGCCTCGATGACGGGCTTCAGGAGCGGAAGCCAGGGTTCACCGCCGCTTTTGAAGAGTTCGGTGAGGGCCAGCGGGTCGTTCGCGTCGGGCTGGGCCGGCGTGGGGGTGGCGTCACTCATGAGGGAAGGGCTCCCGGTCGTCGTACCTGAGGGATGGAGGTGGCCGGCGGGGTGGATGGGATCAAGGGCGAAAGGAATGCCCTTTGGGCGGCACGATGCGCACCCGCTTCGCGACCGGCGCGTTCTCGATGCCGTCGAGCTGCGCGGTGATCGTGGCGCGCAGCTCGTCGTCGTTCTCGAACCAGTGGTCGTGGAAGAGCGTGTAGCCGGTCCACATCAAGTTGGCGCAGACGCGGGCCGGCACCCGGCCGGTCTGCGCACCCATCCCGACCAGTGCCACCGAGCGGATGCTGCCCGACACCTGCCGGTTCTGCCGGTGGACGGCCTGGAACGCGGCGGCGCACGCCAGGGCCACGTTGAGCGTTTCACTCACGTTCTGCGAGGACTGCACCATGGTCGGCGTGGATATCAGGTACCGCGGGACGGTCGCCCCTGACGGGACGCAAACCGCGCTGCCGACCGGGAGGGTCCCGGTGAACCGGTCGCGGATCGCCCGCTGCACGCGCAATTGGATGCCGGCTCCGAGGTGCCGCTTGATGACAGCGTCGAGCCCGCCGTCCATCCGGCCCCGGGAGTTGGTCGGGGTGACCCAGGCGTCGACGTCCTCGTCGAGGATCGAGCCCCTGCGGATCTCGATCCCGGGAGTGTCGGCGAACGCCGCCCGCCACGCCTCCACCACCCGCTCGTTGACGTCGGTCAGCACCACCCGGAGCGCGGGCTTCACACGGTTTTCGGTCATCGTCCACTCCTGTCGGGAAACGGCCCTTCCAGCACCCCCGACGCTAGCGGCCACCACTGACAACCCCGCCGTAGGAAGGGCAAGATGAGCTGCCGTCACAGGCCCGAGCACGGCCCGGCCGGTGACCGGGCTCTGGCCGGCCGGCAGGCGTATGGGCGTGACCGGCGGGGAGCGGCCCGGCGACGGCGCGGCGGGGCAGTGACCAGGGCCCGGAGCGGCATCCGACGGTCCGGAAACTGCGCAACGACGCCTCACAACCGCGCGAGCGACCCTACAGAAACGACTCTGGCCGACGGACCCGGATCCTCACCCGGAGATGACCTGCATCAATCAGCCCCGAGTACTGCCCTCATGACCAGAGGTCAGCTCCGCCGCGCCCGCTGGGATCCATCGCCAGGAGGTCTTCATGCAGGCCCGACAGGGCCCGCCCAGTCGGGGAGCCATCTTCACCCGACTCCATGACCACCCAGCCGGCCTCCACGCCCGACACGTTCACATCGCCGCCCGCGTCCAGCTCGTCGAGCGTCACGAACACCGCCTCATAGGCAACGGCACGAACCAGGCGCACAAGGTCCTCCTCATCCGCCCCGGCGGCAAGAAGGCGCTGAGCGGCAGGCAGTTGATCGAGCGAGCCCGAGTCGGACCAGCCATCGATCGCACCGCGCCACAAGCTCCGCAGCAGCACAAAGCGCGCGAGCTGCGGAAGGTCTTCAACGACCTCAGACTTGATCAGATCGACAGGATCGGTCACGCCGAGCGCGCTGAACTGGGCACGCAGCGACTCCGCGGCGGTCTTCCGTGGCACGTCCAGGCTGTTCAGCCATTCCTGCCATGCTGGTTGAGAATCACTCACCGCAACAGCATGCCCTACGGTCGGGAGACGCAGCGATCGGCACATGTGTCGCTGCTGGCGCACCAGACGCTGTGGTTCACGGAACCGCGGCCAGAGCCGTGAAAATCGCCAGTCCTGCCCTCCCGTTCCCCACTCAGTTGAGCAGTCAACAGGCACCCCGGCGGGGCTTGCTCAGGTCGCTATGGCTATCTGAACGGGGCGACGCGCAGTTTGCGGAGGGGAGGCGGTAGGTCGGGCAGCTCCGGGCGACCTTCGGTGACGCCCTACTGCGCGTGCGCAACAGGAGGGCGACCCAACTGCGGTAGGGCGCCCAGATGCGTCTCGAAGAAGGCAGCGGCCGCGCCGACGTCACGCACCTGCAGCGCGATGAAGTCCGGCCCGGCGACGGAAACGTTGGTGGCCATAGGTGCTCCTCAGCCGTGCACAATGTCAGGACTTTGACATAAGTGACGGTAGGCGTCTCCGCTCATTGGGGGCCATGGTGTCGGAATGGACCGGTTGCGAGGCGGGAGCAAGAAGGGGGTCTACCGAGTTCACGTGGACGGGCCGCGTGCAGCGAGTGTGATCGTCTACAGCTGGGCCGAGGCCGAGAACTTCTGGTCAGCTGCGGAAGGCATCGACGCGGCCCACCCGTTCGCTCCTGTCTCCGGGCTGGTCCCCTTTCTGGCCGCTCAGCGGAGGCTGGACCGCCTCGGGGTCCGGGTTCCAGGGGTACTCCTGGTTGAGGGCAGCCGACGCCGCTACCCGGCGGATGTGGCGGTGGTCGAGGACGTTGCGAGCGGCACTCTGGAAGCACTCCTGGAGACGGATCCTGCACGCGCGTCAGAAGCCTTGAGCGAGCTGGCAGCAATGCTTGAGGTGATGCACCAGCAGCACACTGACTCCGGTATCCTGGTGATGCCTGGGCACGTCGGGACGATCTACGCGGCGACGAACGCGGTGCACGCCGGCCGGGCAACCGCCCCCACGGTGAAGCTTCTGCCGGACGGCACCGTCTTCCACGACCGGGCGGCGCAGAAGATCCGCCGCCTGGAACAGGGCCACGAGTACGCCGCTGCCCAGCTCGTCGCCCTCGGCGCTTCGCGGCCGCGGCGCCCACCGCTTCTGCAGACGGTTGCCACGTATTGCCGCTTGGCCGATGACGCCACCAGGACGAGGGACGGTCCGCCACCACCGGCCCCGGCGGACGGCATCTGGCGGGCGGTTGGGGTCCCGGGTCCTTCCGGATTACTGGCTGTCCCTGGGGCCCGGCCCCCCATGAGCCGAGAACGCCTCGATCAGTCGCCGCATGCCCTCCTCGATGTCCACCCGCGCGCACCATCCGAGTACGCGTCCCGCCCTGCCCGGGTCTCCGACAAACCTCTCGACGTCATAGGTCCGGGGCCGGCCCAGGGTCACCCGGCCGCCGCCCGCGGTCGCCACGGCAAAGTGCGCCAGTTCGGCCAGACGCGTCCCATCGCCCGAGACCAGGTGAAGCGTCGGTAGGCGATCGCCCACGGAGAGGATCTCGGCCATCCGCACCAGTGCGCCCACCACGTCGTCCAGGTGCGTGAAGTCCAGGATGGTGTCACTGCCGTCCACCCGCAGCGTGGTGCCCTGCGACGCCAGCCGGGCGAAGGCGGGGGCGACCCGGTCAGCGTGGTCGGCTATCGATCCGTACACGCTGGAGAACCGCACGATAGAGGCGTTCAACCCCGACTCGCGAGCGGCTCGCACCAGGGACTCCGCCTCCGTCTTGGAGCGGGCGTAACAGTTGAGCGGGGCGTAGGGAGCAGACTCGAGCACGGGGAGACGGACAGCCTGGCCGTACACCTCGCGGCTGCTTCCGAACAGCACCCACGGTGGAGTCCCCGCGGCCTTCGCCGCTGCGGTCAGCACGTTGCGGGTGCCGTCGACATTGACCCGTCGGCAACGGACAGGGTCGCGCTGGCCCCAGACCACCCGTGATACTCCAGCGAGGTGCACGACGCCCGAGCACCCGGTCATCGCCGCACTCAGTGCGTGCAGATCGGTGACGTCCTGCCGATGGTCGCCCGCTATGTCGTAGTGCACGGGCTCGTGGCCGCTCCCGGTCAGGGCTCTTACCAGCGCGGACCCTATAAGGCCTCGGCTTCCAGTGACCAGGATCCGTCCCATTCTTCCGTGTTCCTCTCTCGTTGGGCAGATCGGCCGTTCGGCGCGGCAGGGTCCGGGGCTCAGCTCAGTTCTGCGTCGGCTCGGACAGGGCCGCCTGGAGGTAGCGGCGGGAGTGCTGACGTAGGCCGTCGAGTGCGCGATTGACCGGGGCGTAGTCGATGTCGTGCGGGGGCAGTTCGCGGCTCACGTCCGTGACAAAGCGGTCGGACAGCCCCAGTGATGCCAGGAAGTCCTCGGCCCGCGAAGCGAAGAGCGGTGGCGCGATGGACACGAAGGGCTTGTTGAAGTTCACGGAAAAGGTCGTTCCGTGGAAGGAACTGGTTACCACGTAGCCGGCTCCGCCGAAGAGACCGAGAAACTGCTGCGGGGTAGTGAAGTAGGACGTCCGGTCCACTCCCTGGATTCTCCTTCGACGACCGCCGAAAGTGACCTGGACGACCGGGAGACCGTGATGTCGCGCCACATGCCGCGCCACCCGTAGTGCCTCACGCATCCTGTCCTCCTCCACCGAGTAGAGCAGCACGTAGGATCCGCGCACACTACGGCGGACGTCCGCGATGTCCGCCCATTGGCGGCCTGACAGCAGGAGCGTCGGGTCCAAGACCTGCGTGCACTCCGACACGCCCAACCCCCGCACGATGTCCACCGCGCCGCGCTCGCGCACCGAGACAGCGTTGTAGCGGGTGAGCAGCATGCGCGTGATCTCCCGTTCGGCGTCCGGGACCGCATCCATGCCGAAGCTCGCGGCGTAGGACAGCCTGCGGGTATCAGGGGGTCCGAAGTCGAGGTAGAGCGCCCGATCGATGCCTCCGTTGTACACGCTGTTCCACACCTGGTCGCTGCCCGTCAGGTAGGCATCCGCCGTAGGGGGGCGAATCGCCAGCTGCTCCGGGCTGATACAGCGGCGTGTGAGCGTGGTCTGGCCTTGCAGGAAGGCGGCGAAGCGGCGGCGTGCCACCGCGGCTTCCATACCGCGGTCGACGACGTTCCACAGCCGGACCGGCAGGACGTGGTCACCGTCGGTGAAGCGCTTCCTCACCAGTCCTAGGCCGCGCTGAGCGGGGCGATGGTAGTCGACCAACCGGACGTCGTGGCCGTCCTCGCGCAGGATCCGGCACAACGCGTATGCCTGTAAGGCCGACCCGAAGTTCAGCGGTGTGTGCAGGGTGAGCAGGGCGATCCTCATCGGATCGAACCCGCTGCCGACAAGCGCAGCCAGCTCTTGAGCACAATGTCCGCGGCCTGGTCCCAGGTCGGCAGTGAGTCCAGGGCACGCCCCGCACGAGCAGCCAGCCGCTGTCTTCCGTAGGGGTCCCGGAGGAGCGCGACGATGGCGTCGGACATGCTCCAAGGATCGTCGGCGACGGCCACTGCCGTGCCGGCCGTGGAAGGCAGCCCTCGCAGCGCGGAAGAGGAGCAGACTACCGGGCAGCCGGCGGCCAAGGCTTCGATCATCTTGACCTTGACTCCCGAGGCCGTCCACAAGGGACACACGAACAGGTCGGCGGCCTCCAACGTCGGCAGGACGGAGTCCACCTCTCCGACCGCAGTAACGCCTGGGGCGGTCAGAGCGGCAGCGCGTAGGTCGTCTGGCATCCCCGCTCCCACAAGCGACAGTCGGACGCTCGGCAGTCGCGCATGAACCCTCGGCCAGATCTCCCGAACCAGGCTCCACGCGCCTTGGAGCGTGGGACCCCAGGTGTAGTTTCCGACGAAGGCGACGTGCCGACCTTCAACCTTGTGTTCACGGGAAACCGCGATGCGCGGCAAGTGATCGGTTCCATTGGGCATCACGGCGACCGGCAGGTCCGGCAGGTCCCCTACCATCACTGCAACGTCCTCCTCACAGACACCGCCCACAAGCGAGGCCCTGGACCAGGCCCGGAGCTCCCTTGCGCGCGCGACCCGCCATGAGGCGGCGTACCGCTGGCCGGAGGCCGGGACCTGGCGATCGATCAGGTACTCGATGTTCTCCTCGACGAGAACCACCGGCAGGGCCAGATCAGGGGGCAGATGCTCAGCGAGGAAATACCCCTCGACGTGCACGACATCGACGCGTCGAGACACCAGGGCTTCTCGAAGGCAAGCATCGAAATCGACCGACTGGTATCGCCACACTCTCTCCGGTACGACGTCAGGAGGTCTTATTCCGAGCGGCGTCGTGCTCTCGTGCACCCAGACGCTGGTGCACAGCGGTCTCATCAGCGGGGCGTTCGCTGCGTCGCGGTCGTAGTGCTCGGTGAGGACGAGCAGATCGACGTCAGCCGTCCGGCCGATCCGTGTCAGCAGCTCCGCCTCGCGTAACTGCCCTCCACTATGGGCCGGCAGCGGAATCTGGTTGGTCACATACACGACTCTCAGCGCGCCCTGCCCGCGGTGGCCCTGCAGAAATCGTTGCCTCGGCATCGGAAACGCAGCACCTCCGTGTGAGCCTCGAAGGATTATCGAAGCCCCGCCCTCTCGTGTACACACCGCGTGGCCTGTGAGCTACGCCCCTGAGCGCATGGAAGAACCGTCGGTGGGGTAGGGAGAGGGCGGCCATCCCAAGGCCTTAGGCGGAGGTGTCGATGATCAGGTTCTTGGCGTGGATCACCGAGCCGTACCGACGCAGGGCCCGCCGCCGAAAGCTGCGACGGAATGACCCGTTTCTGTACAAGTAGGAAGCCGCCTCGTCCATTGCTGGTTGGGTTCCCAGGGAGGGGCCGTGCGCTATTGGGGGATGTCTGCCCTGTCACATGACGCCTCGTTGGCCGTCGTCGAGGACGGCCGGGTCGTCTTCGCAGGCCATTCCGAGCGCTACTCCCGCAAGAAGAACGACCCCTTGTTGCACGAGGATCTGCTCGACGAGGCTGCGGCCTTCGGCCCGCCGGATCGGATCGCCTGGTACGAACGTCCGCTCCTGAAGAAGCTGCGTCACGTCAGGGCAGGCCAGTGGAGCCACGCGGCTTCCACGTCGGACCTCCCCCGGCGCTACCTGGCCGCCCTGCACCTGCCGTTTCCGCTCCCGGAGATCGAATACGCCGACCACCACAGCAGCCATGTGGCGGCCGGCTTCGCCACCAGCTCCTTCGAGGAGGCGGCGGTCATCGTCGCAGACTCCATCGGAGAATTCCGTACCTTCACCATCGGGCATGCCCATCGAGGCGGAGCCCTGTCCACTCTCCACCAGCGGTCGTATCCCCACAGCCTCGGGTTGCTGTACAGCGCCTTCACGCGACGCTGCGGCTTCCGGCCGAACGAGGACGAGTACATCATCATGGGTATGGCCGCCTACGGGCGGCCTCTTCACGTGGACGCCATCCTGGAAGACCTGGTGGAACTGACCCCTCCGACCTTCAGGTTGAAGCGCAACGTCCACCGTGGCATCGGCGATTGGCTACCCGAAGCCACCGTTGAGGACCTGGCGGCCAGTGTGCAGCGCGTTGTGGAGACCGTGATGCTCGCCGCCGCCACATGGGCCGCGCAGCAGACCAGGTCACGCAACCTGGTCCTTGCCGGCGGGCTCGCCCTCAACTGCGTAGTGAACAGCATGCTCGCGCGCGAGGCCGGCTTCGACAACGTCTGGATCCTCCCCAACCCGGGTGACGCCGGATCGAGCATCGGCGCCGTGGCCGCCGTGACCGGCGAGACGCTGTCCTGGCCCGGCCCGTACCTGGGCACGCCCCTGGCAGGGGACTACCCCGTGGCCGCACTACTGCACGAGCTCGACACGAACGGCCTGGTGGGAGTGGCGAATGGCCGGGGCGAGTTCGGCCCCAGGGCACTGGGCAACAGGTCCATCCTCGCCGACCCCCGCCCATCGGGAATGAAGGACAAGGTGAACGAGATCAAAGGACGGGAGCGGTTCCGCCCGTTCGCCCCGGTGATCAGGGCCGATCGGGTCCACGACCTGTTCGATCTCCCGGTGGCGACTTCCCCGTATATGCAGTTCACCGCCCACTGTCTGTCGCCCGACGACTATCCGGCCATTGTTCACCATGACGGCACCAGCCGGGTCCAGACGGTAGAACGCGCCCAGCACCCCGGCCTGTACACGCTGCTGGAGGAATGGGAATCGCTTACCGGCTGCCCGGTCCTGCTCAACACGAGTCTCAACGGAAGAGGAGAACCTCTGTTGAACTCAACCGACGACGTGCGCAGATTCACCCGCCGCACCGGCCTCACTGTCTGCTAGGGACCCGCATGGTCAAGCTTCTGGTCACTAACGGCTGCAGCTGCACCCGGGGAGAGGAGCTGCGTGACCCCGCCTCCCACGCGTGGCCCATCGTCCTAGGGCACGAATTGGGAATCGACGTGGTCAACTTGGCGCGGGACGGCTCGTCCAACCGGCGGCTCGTGAGGAGCACCGTGGCCCAGCTCGCCGACGTCTGCGCTGAGCGCCAATTGCGGCCGACGGAAGTCATGATGCTCCTGGCATGGACCCAGTCCTCGCGTCACGAATACCATGCGCTACGCGAGCGACCCGAGGTCCGCACCGGACCGGCCGACGGTCCCGTCGACCACGGATGGCAACGGATCGGCCCCTGGCGGCAAGACGCGGGCCACAAGCCGTCCCGCGCCTTCTACGATCACCTCTGGTCCGAAGAAGGACAACTCGCCAACTTCTTCCTCGACTGGGCTCTCCTGGACGCTTTCCTTCAGCACAGCGGCTTCCACGCCCGGTATGCCTTTGCTTTCCCGCTCCCCAGGACGGTGCCGGACCTCGCGCGGCCCTTCACCCGCATGCTGCGCAACGACACGGTCTGGGGCGGACTGCCCCCACGGCCAGGCTACTCATTCCTGGAAATGCCAGACGGCCTCGCACGCGGCCCCGGCGGACACCCCCTCGAAGAGGGCCACGCCTGGTTCGCCATATCCCTCAGGAAATGGCTGTCCACATGACGGTCCGTCCCACGGCAAGCGTGGTGATCCCCGCCCGCAACGCTGCCCCCTACCTCGAAGGCCAGCTCACCGCACTGGTCGAACAGAATTTCGCCACCCCCTACGAGGTGCTCGTCGCCGACAACGGTTCTACCGACGCAACCGCGGCAATCGCCCGGCGCTGGGCCGCGCGCCATGCCTTCATCCGGCTCGTCGACGCTGGCGCCCGACCGGGCATCGGCTATGCCCGTAACACGGGGGTCCGTGCCGCGAACGGCGACGTCGTGCTCTTTTGCGATTGTGACGACCGAGCCGCTCCCGGCTGGATCGCGGAGATGGTCGAGGCACTCAAGCGGGCAGACGTGGTGGGCGGACGGCTGGATCTCACGCATCTGAATGCGCCAGCGGTCCGCGCCTGGCGAGGTGACCCGGAACTGTCCCGTCTTCCCGTGACGATGCGCTTCCTGCCCTACGCGACAGGGGCGAACCTCGGCGTACGCACGTCCGTCTACCGCGACCTCGATGGCTTCGACGAGGCCTACACAGGCAGCCACGACGACGTCGAGTTCTCCTGGCGCGCCCAACTCTCCTCCTACTCCATCGCCTACGCACCCGATGCCGTCATGCACTACCGGCTCCGTGAGGACATCCGCGCCCTGGCGAAGCAGCGGTCCGGCTACGGGCGCTCCTACGCTCAGCTGTACGCCCAGTACCGTCACCTCGGGATCCCACCGGGGAGTCTCCCCAGCGAGGCAAGGACCTGGGCACGACTGGCTCTACGCTTGCCGCACCTGGCCACCACCGCCGGGCGAGGGCGCTGGATGTTCGATGCGGCGTGGAACTACGGCCGTCTTGCGGGCATGGTGAAGTACCGCAGGTTGTGCCCCCTGTGAGCCGGTCCTCGCACCGCCGTGCCACCGCACGGCTCACGGACGCAAGACTTTCGAGGAGAACGACACCTTCTGCTGCTACGCCTCCGGGACAAGACGTAGGTGCCGGCCCCAGCAAAAAGCCCTGGGAGGTCTACGTCGTCAAGGCCGACGCCGACACGCTCGGCCAGAGCGCCGAAGGCGCGCCGGAAGCCTGCTGCACACTCGAGGAGAAGGCCATCGACCCCGCGATCAGACGCCGGCCGGGGCAAAGGCGACGTCGATTGGCCTGCGGCAGCTGACCGGCCGCGCCGGGGCATCGGCGGCGGCCGGGTCGACGCCTGGCCAGGCCGGTGACGCCCTCGCGGGCGCCAGGTCCATTTCGAGGGCGCTGTTCGCTTCCCTCGGGGCTTGACTCTCAAGCTCCAGGACGTGAACGACGGGGCGAGTTGCTGGCTGAGGGCCCGAAGGCCGTCGCGCTCGGCGCGGATGCGGGCCAGGTCCTCCTCCTGCTCCCGGCGCCTGGCCTGTTCGGTGTCGCCGGGCCGGCTGGGGACTGCCTGGCGGGTCTTGACGAGGGCATTGAAGAGGTCCTTGAGGCCGGTGTACTTGTGGGTGAGCTTGTTGCGCCGAAGTCCTGCTCGGTGGCGAGCGCGCCGATGGTCGGCTTCCCGTCGGAGCGCAGAGGCGCGCCGATCAGGAGCCGGATCACGGCCTCGGGGATGGCCTGGATCTCCGCCGCGTCCGCCGAAGTACGGCCACTCGCCCGGGTGGTGGGCCAGGGCCTCGCCGACGATCCGGGCGAGATCGGCGGCCCGCTGCTCGCCGGGGCCGAGCCCTGCGACCTGGTCAGCTCCGGTGTGGCCATCGTCGGCTCCTGATGTCGTGCGGTCGTGGGCGGCTTGGTGACGGCGACCGCCGTCGTGCCGGCCAGGGCCTCCGTCAGTGGCCGCGATGGTGGTGCCGGCCTCGAGGAGCTTGTCCTTGAGCTGGGTGGCGAACTGGCGTAGGCGGGGAAAGCTCACCGCAGACGGTTTTCAGCCAGCCTGCACGCAGACCGAACCAGGGTGCGTGACGCTCTCTGCGCCCTCCTCTAAACTGACCCGCCGCTGGCGAACCAGTGCATCACCTGTCCCCTACCCCGCGGACATCGATGCCGTCCTGTTCCCGACGCAACAGCCCGTCGTCATGTCCGTGGCAGCCTGCAACAACGACCCCCAAGTGACCGAAGGCCGGGGCGGAATCGCGGGGCACCCGCGCCCCCTGGCCTGGAGCATCGGCCCCACACCTGCCCGGCCCGCTCCGACACCGACCTCGTCGCCGAGACCGCGATCAGCTACCTGCTCGATGCCATGTCCGGAACAGAACTCGCCGTCCCCGCCGCTGAGCCGCGGCTGGCAGCCCGGTCCCTTCCACCGCCACGTGGAAGCCCTCCCCGTCCAATTGCCGACTACCCCGCTGAAGGAGAACGCAGTGTCTCAGCAGCCGATACTCGTCCTGGACCCCACCGGCTCCGACCACCATGCGGAGCACCAGGCCCTGCGCACCCGCGGTCCGGCCACCCGCGTGGACATCCTCGGTGTGACCGCGTGGTCCGTCACCGATCCCTCTCTCCTCAAGGAACTCCTCACCAGCCCGCAGGTCTCCAAGGACGCCCGCGCCCACTGGCCGGCTTTCGCCGAGACCGTCTCCACCTGGCCCCTCGCCCTGTGGATCGCCGTGAACAACATGTTCACCGCCTACGGCGGCGACCACCGAAGGCTCCGCCGTATGGTTGCGCCGGCGTTCAGCGCCCGCCGCATCCAGGCCATGCGGTCCGCAGTCGAGAAGGTCATCACCGCACTCCTCGACGACCTCGACTCCAAGCCGGCCGGTGAAGTGGTCGACCTGCGCAAACACCTCGCCTACCCGTTGCCGATCGAGGTGATCGGCCAGCTCATGGGCGTCCCCGATGAACAGCGCGACGGCTTCCGCGCCGAAGTCGACGGCGTCTTCGACACCACCCTCACCACCGAACAGGCCACCGCGAACACAGCTGCCCTGTACGAGGCCCTCAACGAGTTGATCGCGGTCAAACGGGCCGAGCCCGCCGACGACATGACCTCCCTCCTCATCGCCTCCCGCGACGACGAAGGCGACGGCAGCGCACTCACGGACAACGAGTTGCGCGACACGCTCCTGCTCATGATCTCCGCCGGATACGAGACCACCGTCAACGTGATCGACCAGGCCGTCACCGCCCTGCTGACCAACCCCGAGCAGCTCGCCCACCTCCAGTCCGGCCGCGCCGACTGGAGCAGCGTCGTCGAGGAGACTTTGCGCCACGAGCCCGCGGTCAAGCACCTGCCCCTGCGCTACGCGCTCACGGACATCCCCTTGCCGGACGGGCAGACGATCGCCCAGGGCGAGGCGATCCTCGCCTCCTATGCCGCCGCCAACCGCCACCCCGACTGGCACGGGGAATCCGCCGACTGCTTCGACCTCACCCGACCGACGAAGGAGCACCTGGCCTTCGGACACGGCGTGCACTTCTGCCTCGGCGCCCCGCTCGCCCGCCTCGAAGTCGCTACCGCCCTTCAGCAGCTCTTCGAGCGCTTTCCCGGGATCGAACTCGCCGTGCCCGCCGAGGAGCTGAAGCCGCTGCCGTCCCTGATCAGCAACGGGCACCAGGCCCTGCCCGTACGCCTGCGACCGGCCGCCCGCTGATCCCCGAACCCATCAGGAAAGCCGTCATGACCGCCACTGCCTTCCCTTTCACACCACTCAGCCCGGCCGAGCGGCGCTGACCCGGGCCTGGAAGTGGAGGCGGGTGGCATCGCCGGACCGAGGCCGCGCCCGCTTCGGCGCGGCCTCGGGGTGATGTCCGGGAACAGGATGAAATCCGGTACGACGTACGACACCCAGGAACCCGGTCAACGGCGCTTCAGCTGTCGTGCAGGTCCTCCACTGGCAGCAGCGCAAGCCAGGCGGCACGGACCCGCTGCGCGCACCTGGCTTCAACCGCCGGGACCAACACAGCTCCCGTCTCCGGGCTGTGCCCCGGGCCATCGTCTGAATGCTCGTCAGTACGACTGCGCTGCCTGCGGTTGACCAAACCCGGAGGCAATCTCGTAGTGGCGGGCCGGCACCGGTCCTGGACGATTCTATGAGCTCAGTCGTGCCCGGCGCTGCTGTGGTTGCTCTGCCCGGTGCCAGAGCGGGTACCGGGGGTGGAGGTATGCATGGTGAAGGCGGCGGTGCGGACCGTACCTCCATGCTTGAAGTCGAGGAAGAGCCGGTAGGCGCCGTTGCTGGGGGCTGCGGCCATGAAGGAGATGTCGGGGCCAGGTCTGGTGGTGCCGTCGCCGGGCTCGCCTTCGGGGTGTACGTGGAGGTAGGCGAGGTCTCCGGAGCGCAGGGCGACGAGGTGACCGTAAGCGCCGAGGTAGGGCTCGAGGTCGGTGACAGGTCTGCCGTGCTTGGCCACGCTCAGCGTCAGTTCGCTCATCGTGCCGGCTGTGAGCGCGCCGTCCACGGTGACGGTGTAGCCGTCGACCTCGACCGTGGCCTTCTGAGCGGGCAGGTCCCGGGGCTGGTAAGAACCGGCGACCGCGAGGTCGGCGCCGAGGGTCAGGGCGTTGGCGCCTTTCGCGGCTGGGGTGAAGTCGGCGAAGACGCGGTAGTCGCCTGCCGCGGGCAGGTCGACAGTAATGCTCCAGGTCCCGTCGGACCCGAGCGTGGGATGCACGTGGCGGAAGGTGTTGAGGTCGCGCGAGGCAAGAATGAGGTGCAGATCCTTGCCATGGGTCATGTGGTAGTCGGTGACGGCCTTCCCCGTGTCGTCATTGATGGCGAAGCGCAGAAGGGTCTCCTGTCCGGCCGTGATGCGCGGGGTCTTCAAGTCGAGGGTGTAGCCGTCCTGCGAGACCTGCAGTCCTCCCGGGAGCACTGTGGCGTGTCCGGTGTGCTCGCCGCTGCTGTTATTCATCGGCTCGTTCTCCTGGTGCGTTGCATGGTGTATCGACGTCAGCCCGGCCCCGCCGTCGCGCGGGACGCCCCGCGCGCGACGGCCCAGGCGGATCAGTGGCTGCCCCCACCCATGACCTGGCCGCTGCCAGGGCAGCGAGCGCCCGGAGCGGTATCCGCATCGTCGGCGGCGCGCGTACAGCGATCGCCTCAATCCTTCGAGCGCACGGCCGGGATGAGGTGCACGGGCAACCGCCGGCCCGCCTGGTCAGCCTTTGGCTGGGCGCCGGCCACGCTCGCGCATCCCGGTGACGAGCACCCCGACGGCGAAGGCAAAGACGACGACCAGGAAGGCGATACCTAGGACATCCTGAAGCCCACTCGCCAGACCGTTGTAGCCCACGTCCACCCCAATCGCCACATAGAAGAGGCCCCCGAGAACGGCCGCCCAGCCCAGCCAGCCAGCGACCAGACGACCAGCGAGAATCGCAGCCCCGAAAAGCGCGAAGGTCAGCCCGAGCAGGACGCGGAAATAGCTCTGGAACCCCCATTCGAGCCAGCGCACAGTCTCGGCATTGGCAAAGCGGATCTCCTTCTCCGCCCCGGACGCGCTGTCCCAGGCATCGACCGCCTCTTTCAGCCCCACGCCGTCGAGGCCCTGCAGAGCTGCCCAGACCGCAGCGGTCGCAACGGTCGCCGCGGCCGCGAGATGCGCCGGCAGAGGAGCCCGGCCGGCACCGCGCATGGCGCGGTAAAGAACAAGCAGACCACCCAGCGCGCTGAGAACGCCAACGAACTGGCACAGATGAACCGCAACCCAGGGGCCGCTGTCTGCATACTCGGTAAAGATCGCCCTGTGGTCGTCTTCCTCTCCCGACGGGTGAAAACCCGCCGTCACTACGACATTGAAGAGCAGACCCACGACCATGAGCCCGCCAGCGATCCTCAACTGGCTGCCTCCCGAGTCGGCCGTCTCAGGCCCTCGTCGGGAGTCGATGTCTGGACTCATGAGCCGACCCCAGTCCTCTCGATTGCATCAGTCGACATACTTGGGGGTCTCCAGACGCGGCCAAGGCCGGCCTGCAGATCCTTTAGCCGGTCCCCACCTCGTCGGAAGCGGCCACCGTATTGCGCCGGGTCTCGCTGTCGATCCCATCACCGCCGCACCACTCACTCGAACGAGTCGAGCGATCCACCGGATGCTGGGACGCCCGGATGAAGCTGGGGAAGGCTCCGGTAGTGCCTCGACGACGACCACGACCGCGCCACCATCGACTCCAAAACGTCAGCGCAGAACTCGGCGTACGTCAGGCGGTGTCGCCGCTTACGGCCCCAGGGGGTGAATTGAGAAAGTGTGCGCCAGCGGGAGCAGGCCTCGGGTCAGCGGCGGGAGAGCCAGAGGGTGCCGAGGCACTCCGGCAACGCCGGGGCAGGGGGGCGGGCGCGGAATGCGCCCGCCCCCCTTTGAGTGCCCGAGTCAGTTCTTGCCGAGCAGCTTGCTCATCTCGGTGATCTCGGCGGTCCGGGAGCCGATGATCGCGCTGGCCATGTCCTTGGCCGCCTCTCCCTCCACGGCGCGAGTACCTGCGCAACGCGCGCTGAGCATGCAGTCGGCAGCCATTTCCCGTGGAAACGACCGCCGTTCAGCGAGGTGCGCCGACGTCTGGATGCGACGGGTCAGGTGGGATTCAGCGGGGTGATGCCCGTTCCCGCGTACAGCTCGGGCTCAAGTGACAAAACCGTGAGCGGCGACAAGGCCGCCGCGCACGAGATCAACGGGCTGCTCACCGACGAGCGCTGCCTGGCACCCGTCCTCGGCGGGGACGGCTGACCGCAGAAGAGGCAGCTAGCGCCGACCACTACCGCCTCGACACACTCGGCCTGTCCTCACCCGCTCAGCGCCCCGCGCCGGGAGAGAACGGGAGCTGCGCCCCCCACGGTGCTGCACCCGGCCGGACCGCCGCCGGGCTCCCCGCGGGCGGCGACGCCCCGCGGCTCCGGCGAAGCTCCGGCCGGCCTCCCCTTGCCCGGCGACCGCAGGGAGTCCGGAGAGGTGCGGGGCACAGCCGGACGACTGCGCCCCTGATTGAACCGGCCCCGCCGGCATGGCCGGCTGGGATCAGGCGGACGAGAACAGCCAACCCGCACAAGAACACCGTCCGCCATCTACGCCTGCCGACTAGGAATTGCGAATGATCGCTCCGTAGGGAATCGACAGCGAGGTCGTCCGCGTACGGGTCAGTCAGCCGGTAGCGGACATCATCGCTGCCCAGGTAATCGGCGCGGGCGCAGTAGAAGCAGTCGCAGGACTGGGCAAGGTAGAGACCGTGCCGGTTGGTGATGCTGCCGTGATAAAGGACGAGATCACCGGGCTCGATGAGGTCGAGGATGCGGAGCAGGGTGTCAGACGTGCCACGTTCCTCCCAAAAGGGTTGTGTTGTTGGGGCTCGCTGAAACTCCTCACGGGCGCTCATCTCGTTCGCCGGACCTGCTCTTGTTCCTCACCCCGGCGACAGGGCTGATGCCGGCGGGGCGGGTCCGTGGCGGCGATCACGGCTGAGATCCCGCTGGCGGGCGCCCGTACCGTTCAACCAGACTGGAAATCATGGAAACCAAGGTGCCTGCAAGCAACGGTGAACTGTGGGCAGACGATTCGGGAGGAGACGGGATGCCCCTGGTCCTGCTCCACCCTGGCGTCGGCGACTCAACGATATGGGACCCCGTTCTCCCGGCGCTTACCGCACGGCGCCGGGTAATCCGCTACGACTCCCGCGGCTTCGGCCGCTCGCCCGCGCCGACTGCTGCGTATTCCCTTGTCGAGGACCTTGCCGCGGTCCTCGACCACTTCGGGCTGAGCCGTGCGGTGCTGGTCGGCTCCAGCATGGGCGGCGCCACCTCGATCAGTCTGGCTCTGGACGCCCCGGACAGGGTTGCAGGCCTTGCACTCTTCATGCCTGGCGTCACGGGGTACGACGGGACTCCGCCCGGGTTCTACGAACAGGTGGGGAAGCTGGCCACGGCCGGCGACATGGAGGGCATCGTCCAACTCGCGCTCGGCATCTGGGGGCGGGCTGGCGGCGGCACCCCGACGGCCGATCCGATTGCAGCCGCCCAGCTCCGGGGTGTGCTGCCCGCCTGGTTCAGCATTGCCGGTCACCAGAGGACCGACGCCCCCGCATTCGACCGGCTCGGGGAGATCGCCGCGCCCGCGCTGCTGGCGCTGGGGGAGCTGGACCAGCCCGAGGTGGTGCGCTGCAACGAGGAGATTGCGGACCGGATCCCCCGCTGCCGCCTGGTCCGACTGGCCGCCTCCGACCACTTCCCGACGCTGCGCGAGCCGGAGATCGTCGTCCAGCTGATCGAGCGACTGTACGCCGACGCGCGATGAGCACGACCAGGGGCTTGACGGACGATCTACGCGGATGTTCCTCAGCCCCGAGCCGCCCCCTTCATTGAGTGCGCAAGCGAGTACTGCCGGCCTGACCGCAGCTCTGTCGCTCAACGAGCGGAGCGGTTCAGCTGATCGCAAGCAGCACGGGATCCAGGCCCAGCTTGCTCCGGCATGAGTCGACGGCCCGGGTGCCCCAGACGGTCACCGCGTCGTGATCTGCTGCGATCGCGTGAAGCTCATGTGCCCTCTCCTTGGCTTCGACCGTCCAGGGCGCCAGCGCGTCCTCTCGTATGACTCGCTCGAAGAGATCGCGGGCCGTGTCCGGGTCCCCGACCAGGGCGGCTGCGATCCCGGCGTCGAAGCTCTCCCAGAGGAATCCCCGCCGCACCCCTTGAGCAGGGGTGTTGCGACGACCACTAGAACGAAAGTCTGCGGGGCCCTCAGCAGTTGCCGCCGGCCCGCGTCCCCGGCACCGTTGCGCGGCTAACCACCGCGTCGTGCAGTCCATCCAGCCCACCCAGGACAACTCCTGGCGGTCCGGCTGCTGTCTGGCCGCCAGTCCGACACACAAGAGCAGGCACTCCACTCTCCACCGACCATGCGCGGACCGTGCACGCTCGACTCCCTGAGGAGGAACACCATCATCACCACGACCAGCCGAACCCGCCGCGCGTCGCGCAGCCGGACGAGAGCTGCACCGATCCCCACCTCTGCGCGGCCGTCGTCGGCCGCCTCACCTTCAACGGCCCCGAGCTACCGTCTCAAGAACCGCCTCGCCGCCATGGAACGCGACACCGATGTCGCGTGATCACCCACCGGGGCGGGGAACTCGGGCCACCGCCCACGGAGACCCGCTCCCCCGAGTCGTCGTACGGTGTGCAGGTCTACGCCTGTTGCCGTCCACCCCGCCGGTCACCGCGACGACGGGGTGGAGGTTCGACCAGGACGATGCGCACGCCGGCTGTGCGCGCTCAGTCGTCAGAGGCCGAGTGGCCTGGCTTCGGTGATACTTGCCCAGTCGTTCTCGGGATTCGCCCAGAAGGAGATCTTGAGGTAGCGGGCGTCCAGGGATCCCGTGGTGAAGAGCACCGTCTCGGGTGCGGTGGTCGTCCCCGAGCTACGGCCTTCCCACACCTTGGTGTAGGAGATGCCGTCCTGCGAAGAATGAATGGTGTAGTCGTTCCACCGCAGGTCACCGCGGTGCCAGGCCACCGTCGCGCCGCACAGTTGGCGTGGCGCACCGGTGTCGAGGATCAGCGCAGCGCCGAATCCCTGACCGGACCAGCGGGTCGACAGGTTGCCGTCGACGGCGTTGGCGGGCGGGTTCGCCGGCTCGTACGTGGTGGCGGACGCGGAGGCCACCGACGGGGCTCGCGTACAGGTCCTCTGGGGTGCGACGTCCCTGTGGACGGCACGCTCGTCACCCAGGCGCAGGGCGTCGTAGTACATCACACGCTGGTTGGTGCTGGAAGGAGCGCCGGTGTTCCAGTCCCATTTGTAGATGCCGAACTTGAAGTAGGGCGATCGCGGACCCCCGTCGTGGGTGGCGCCCGTACGGTGCACGACCCGTTCGCCGTTCTTCCAGACCTGCAGCAGGCCGGTGCTGTCCGTACGCCAGGTCACGTGGAAGACCCAGTCGACCCAGACACCCGTGCTGTACGCGCCGAGATCGATGAACTGGCCGCGGAAGTCGATCTTCCAGCGCCCCTCGTCGGTCAGAAGTGCCAAGGGCGGTGAGCCACCCGGGCAGCCGACGTCACACTGATGCCACTGACTCACGATCTCGGCCGAGGTGTCGTGGGCCCATGTCGTCGCCAGATTGATGCTGAAGCCGTACCACCGCTCGGCATTTGCTGGTTGCTCGTCGCGCTGCGATATCTCCGCCCGCTTGCTGCTTGAGACGAGCGGGTCGGATTTGCGGAGCTCGAAGCGGGCGGCGTAGGAGCCGTCGCGTGTGGGGCTGGTGACGTTCGTGGCGCCGTACGACGTGGCCCACTGCTTGATGAGGTTGGGAGGTGCGGCGGCGGGGAGAGTGCGGTCGGCCGACTGTTCCCAGTCGAGGGTGCGTTCGACACCGGCGGGCTCGGCCGAAGCAGTCTGCCCGGGTGATAAGGCGACTCCCGCGGCCAGCATGGACCAGATGACTGCCAGGAGCCAGGCTCTGGGGCGCGATCTTTTCATGGTGGAGCTCCTCCATGGGACGCCACGCGGACGGTTCCGCAATGCTTCTGTTCAGTTGCGGGCCCCGACTCTTCTCCCGGGGAGGACTGTGGGCAAGGGCCGACGGCACGGCGTGCGGGAGCATCCAGATCTCGTCCTGTACCACCGTCCACTGGCCGATGCCGCCGCCCTCGATGGCCGTACTCGCCTGCCGACTACGCGTAGACGAACCGGACGCATCCAGTTCCCCGGCGCGTCATGATCCGCCACTTCTCCCAGGCCAGGCCATGGGAGTCATGCCTACGCCCGATCGTCACCACCGCCGTGGCCCGGACCTGCGCGGCGGCGTGCACGGATGACCAGGTCCGGCCTCGATGTCCACGAGCAGTACTCCAAGGCCTGCCGTCTCCGGCTGGAGGCCGCGCCGGTACAGATCCGGCATACCCAGGTTCTGGTACGCGAACTTCACCGACATCAGGTCCTCCGAACCTACCTCGACCGTCACGGCGCCGAACTCCTCTTCCAGGTCTTGACCGAGCGCGAGGAGAAGAACAGTCCTCGCCATGGGATCCAACGAGTCCTTCGGCGGCTGAACCAAGACCTTCACCGATCCCCGCCTCTGCGCGGCCATCGTCGAACGCCTGACCTTCAACGGCACGATCATCGAGACCGGTACCGACTCCTACCGTCTCGCCGGCACCCGGGCACGAGCCGAGGGAGGCGGCGAAGGCCGGCTGGGCTCAGGGCGACCAGACATACGGTGTCGTCGTGGTGACCGCGTGCAGGCCAAGGCGGGTGAGGATCGGGGCGCTGTCGGCTGAGGCGTCGACGTAGACGTAGGGGACATCTCGGGCAGCGGCGAGTTGGGCTCGGTGGGCGACCATGGCCCGGTAGATGCCCTGTCCGCGCCATTCCTTGAGCGTTGAGCCGCCCCAGAGGCCGCCGAAGTCGACGCCGCCCTTGAACATCAGCCAGGCGGCGCAGACGACTTCGGTGCGTGCTTCGGCGACGAGGACGATGGTGTTGTCGGGGGCGATCTCGATCCGGGCGGCCAGGTCGTCGGCAAGCCAACTCCAATCCTCGCCCCAGACAATGCTCTCCATAGCGGCGATGCGCTGGAGGTCTGATCTGGCGGTGACACGGCGGAGGGTCACGCCGTCGGGCAGGACGGGGGCTGCGGCAAGGTCTGCGGACTGCCCGATGAGCACGGTCTCGCTGTCCTCGGCGACGAAGCCGGCCGCAGTGAGTCGGTCAGTGAGGTCGGCGGGGAGGTCATGGGCGCGAGTCTTCCATTCGACCGCCTCACCCCGGGCGGCGTAGAAGTCACGCTGCCGCGCTATGAGCCTGTCGAGTTCTGCCCCGCACACACCGAGGTCGCGTGGGCCCGTGACGAAGCCACGGTGCCAACCGACGACACGGGTCAACGGGCCGTCTCTCGATGTGGGCGCTGCCGCCAGGCGGGGTGACACCCCGGAGTTGGGCGTCATACGCGGTGCGGAGTTCGTCGATCAGGATGTCCTTCACCCGAACACCGTACGGACCGGGTCAAGTGATCAAAACGCCGGTCGAGACCGCGCGAACATCAAGGGCTGCGCTCTCTCGCCCGGAGATCAGAAACCCAGGTATGGCTGTATGGGCTGAGCCGCTCGATGGCTTACGGGACTTGGCCGCCTGGAGCCCCGTGACGGCCCGACCGCCAATTGGGGTACGCGATTCGATCGCTGAGTAGGACAATGTCGGCGAGGTCGTCTGCGGGACTGTCTGTGACGACGCGTTGGCGGAGGTGGCCGTCCCAGAGATCTGGGCCGGGGTGGACATCGGCAAGGAACATCACCACTGTGCGGTGATCAACGGAGATGGCGGACGGCTGCTGTCACGCCGGGTGCAGAACGACGAGACCGAGCTGCTTGAGCTGATCGGCGACGTGCTGGCGATATCCACCGAGGTGCTGTGGGCCATCGACCTCAATCACGGTGCCGCCGCCCTGCTGATCGGCCTCAGCCATGACCAGCCGATGGCCTACCTCACCGGCCTGACTGTCCACCGCGCCTCGGCGACCTACAAGGGCGAGGCCAAGACGGATGCGAAGGATGCGTTCGTCATCGCCGACCAGGCCCGCGTCCGTCGAGACCTCGGTCTGCTGCGGCCGGGCGATGAGATCGCCGTCGACCTGCGCACGCTGACGACCCGACGCCTGGATGTGGTCTTCGACCGCACCCGGCAGATCAACCGCCTCCGAGCCCAGTTGCTGGAGATCTTCCCGGCGTTGGAGCGGTCGCTGGATCTGACCAACAAAGGTCGGGTGATGTTGCTGACGGGATACCAAACCCCGGCAGCGATCCGCCGCACGGGTGTGAAGCAGATCGAGACCTGGCTGAAGAATCGGAAGGTCAAAGGCGCCGCCACACTGGCTCGCACCGTGTTGGAGGCAGCCCAGTCCCAGCACACCGCTCTGCCCGGCGAGCAGCCGGCCGCCGCCATGGTGATGGCGTTTGACGAGGAGATCGCGGAACTCGACGCACTCATCGAGGCCCGCTTTCACGCGCACCCACACGCCGAGGTGATCCACCGCCTGCCCGGCATGGGCATCAGGCTCGGCGCCGAGTTCATCGCCACGACGGCCGGTGGCATGGACACCTTCGGCAGCGCCGACCGCCTGGCCGGCTTCGCCGGCCTGGCCCCACAGCCCCGCGACTCCGGCCGCGTCAGCGGCAACCTGCGCAGACCCCGTCGCTACCACCGCCGCCGGATGCGAGCCATGTACCTGCCAGCCCTGGCCAGTCTCAAGTCCTGTCCCGCCTCCAAGGCGTACTACCAGCGCAAGCGGGCTGAGGGGAAGGGACACAAGCAGGCTCTTCTCGCGCCGGCCCGCCGTCGCATCAACGTCTTGTGGGCAATGATCCGTGACACTGAGTGCCATCAACCATCACTTCCCGTCACGGCGACCGCTTGACATCAGCATGGGGAAGTCCCGTAAATGATCTCCAGGTTGGTGCGGCTGTCGTCCGGCAGCGGGCCGCCCGGCTATCCGTCAAGGGTGAGATTGTGCAAGCGGGCGATGCCGAGCATGGCGTGGTGGACACCGTCGCCTTTGAGACGGCAGTCGCGGAGGATCTTCCAGGTCTTCATCCGGGCGAAGACGTGTTCCATGCGTGGCGCGGACCTGTTTGTGCGACTTGTTGTGCGCTGCTTTCCAGCCGGGCAGGTCTTCGCCCCTGCGGCGCCGGTAGGGCATGACGTCCGGTGCCCGGACACCCGCCGTCGGCAATCGGGTGGTGCGGTCGAACGCGACGACGTTGCCAGGACGCGGCCATCGAACTCGGCATGCCCGCCCTGCGCCGAGCCCTCCACACCGACGACACCGCCCGCGCCTGCCCTTCCTCCCGGAAGCCTCGGATAGCCTGATTGATAGCAGTTTGCGTCTGAGGAGCTTGTGCCTGAGGACCTTGCGTCTGAGAGGCTGAACCGATGGCCGTGGGGATGGGTCACTGTGGTGGACACGCCGACGAGTGATGTGCCGGACCAACCGCCTCAGCCGGCGGTCGGGTACGCGGGTGTGTTCCGTGAACTGCTGCCGATCGCGCTGTGGAGGGCCGATGCGGAAGGGCGCATCGTGCAGTGGTCCCTCGCCGCCGAGGATCTGCTCGGCTACCCACCAGAGCAGCTGCTGGGCCGGTACGGGACGCCGATCCTGGTGCCCGAGGCGAACAGGGAGCTGGCCGACGAGCTGACGCGGAAGGTCAAGGTGGGCGAAGCCGTGCTCGGGTGCCTGCCGGTGCGGCACCGTGACGGGCACATCGTGGAGATGGAGATGTGGATCTGCCCGGCTGCGGACGCGCAGGGTCGGACCGGTCTCCTGGCCATCGCCGCCGAGACCTCCGCGGTGGTGCACATGCGGGATTCGCTGGCGGCACTCGAGGGACTGTTCACCCAGTCCCCGATCGGTCTGGCCATGCTCGGCCCCGACTTGCGTTACCTGCGGGTCAACGACGCCCTGGCGCGGATGAACGGCATCCCCGCGGCCGAGCACATCGGCAAGCGGGTGGGCGAAGTGGCGCCAGAGGTCAATGCCGCCGAGCTGGAAACGGTGATGCGGCAGGTACTGGATCGAGGGGAGGCGGTGGTGGACTTCCGCCGCGCCGGTCGCACCCCCGCCGACCCCGATCACGACCGGACCTGGTCCTGCTCCTACGCCCCGCTACTCGGTGGCCCCGGTCAACCGCTGGGACTGATCGCTTCCCTGATCGACATCACCGAAGGGCAGCAGGCCCACGTCCGGGCCGAGCAGGCGCGCCGGCGCTTCGCCCTCCTGGCCGAGGCCGGCACGCGCATCGGAACAACCCTGGACCTGCGGAAGACCGTCGAGGAAGTGGTGCAGGTCCTGGTGCCCCAGCTTGCCGACTCGGCCGACGTGCACCTGCTGGACAAGGTGCTCGCCCCCGATCAGGCCGCCGCGTCGGCTCACGGCGTGGCGCGTCGTATGGCGGTTCTCTACACCGATCCGGCCGCACCGGCCGAGGACCTGGCGGTGGGCAAGACCTACCAGGTCCCGCCTGGCTCGGTGTACGAGCGGGTCATCGACGAGGGGTGTCCCCTGAACCTCTACCTGACCGACATCGACCCCCTGGTCACCGATCCGGGCAGCGAGCAGTTGCGTGACTACCTTCGCACCCGTGTGGGCTCGGCGCGCATGGTCCCCCTGCTCGCGCGCGGCAGTCCGCTGGGGGCGGTGCTGGTGACGCGTACCCGTGACCGAGAGCCGTTCGACGACCAGGACATCGTGCTCATCGACGAGCTGGTCGCCCGCGCGGCACTGAACATCGACAACGCACGCATGTACACCAGCCAGCGGCATGCGGCGCTCACCCTGCAGCGCAGCCTGATGAACGCCTCGCTGCCGACAGTGACGGGGCTGGAGCTCACCGGGCGCTACCTGCCCGCCAGCGATCATGAGGTCGGCGGGGACTGGTTCGATGTCATCGCGCTGCCGCGCGGCAGAACAGGGCTGGTCATAGGAGACGTGATGGGGCACGGGATCCATGCCGCTGCCGTCATGGGGCAGCTGCGCACCACTGTGCGAACGCTGGCTCGCAGCGACATCGCGCCGGCCCAGCTGCTCTACTCCCTGGACGCCACCGTGGCCGACCTGGGCGAGAACGCGATGGCGACGTGCGTCTACGCCGTCCACGACCCAGCTACCAGTAGCTGTCTGATCGCCAGGGCCGGCCATCCACCGCCGGCCGTGGCCGACGCTCAGGGGACGGTCACCTTCCTGGAAGGCCCCTCGGGCACGGCGCTAGGGGCGGGCGGACAGGGCGGCTTCACCGACGAACGTGTTTCGCTGCCCCCGCACAGCCTGCTGGTGATGTACACCGATGGACTCATCGAGACCCGTGACAAAGACCTCGACCAGGGCATGCAACAGCTGTCCCAGGCCCTACGGCGCCCCCACCTCCCGCTGGAGGAAATCTGCGACCACCTCCTCCGCCGATTGCTGCCGCCCATGGTCCACGACGACGTGGCGCTGCTTCTCGTCAGGCCCCGGCCCGAGTCCCGTCAACCTCCGGCCAAACCAGACGAACCGCCGAACCGCACGTCAACCTCGTAGGTGCGCGCAGAGATCCTCATCTGCTTCTGTAAGAGCACGGAGGCCTGCAGGCTGTGGATGATCTCGGGCTTGCTCTGAGTGCGCAGCTCGGTGCCGGCGAGGTTCTCGACGCGCGAGACAGGTCGCAGGTGCGGCTGTGTATGGCCCAGCTGCTCGGCGGGCCCGCCCCGGCGGTAGGCGTCGGGGCCGCGCCAGGTGCCCGCCGGCACGTCGCGCGCCGCACGGCTGCCGCCGCGGTGCGCAATGCCGGGCGTGCACGTGCCGGGAGGGCGGCAGGGCCGCTGCTGTCGCCTTCGGAGACGCCGTCGGGGTCGGAGTCTCCCTCGCCGTTGCCCTCTCCTTCGCCGTGGGCCACCGCTTCCGCGTCCCCAGGGTTCCTTCGGTGCCTGCGGCTCCTTCGGCCTCGGTGAGCACCGTGGCGTCGCCAGGGCCGGCCGCAGCGCTGCCCACCGCCGAGCTGCTGCCGGTTCAACGCCCGGCGGCCGCGGCTTCGGCGGTGAACACGACCGGCTGACCGGGCCGCCGGCTATCGGCGCAGGGTGGCATAGACGATGAGGTTGTTCAGGGGGTGGCCTTCGTCGTCGAAGGCCCCGTCGCAGGTGACGAAAGCAGGGCGCGGTCGTCGGTCGCCCCGTAGACCCGCTCGGTGGGGAACGCGTTCTTGCTGACCGTCTCGGTGCCGGTGACGGTGAAGCGGGACGTCTACTTCGAGCGAGCCGCGGTCGGCGTCCGAAAGCGCACCGACCATGCTGGAACGCCGGGTGCGGACATACTCAAGCAGGTTGTTGACCTCGTAGCGCGTCGCGGAGAATTGGTTGCGCCACCCATCAAGGTGAAGGCCCGTCAACCAGCGCCGCAAGCCTTCGCTGTCGATTCCTTGGGCAGCGGCGGTGCGGCCGATGTCATGAGCGAGTCGGCGGGACGTAACGCCAGCGTTGAGCAGCGCGAAGCGCGCGGTCACGGTGTGGGCGGGGCGCTGCTGAAACGCCGCGCCCAGGTGTCTGGAGCTCGGCTTCATGTGCTCAACCCAGGTGAGACCACAGATGTGGGATTCGTCCTGACGGGGCGCCCCATCGGTCTGGGCGCCGGCCCGGGCAAGCAGATCTTCATCCGCTGGAACCGCTGGGCCCGCCAGCCGCCGGCGCGGTACCAGCCGCCGTGGAGTCAGCCGACCTCACTTCGGTCCCGTAAGCACCAGGGCACCCACGGTGCTGCACAAGGTCAGAGCCGTCGCAAAGGATGTCTCGCGACAGGGGCTTCGTCGGCGCCGGGTGAGATCCGGTAGACGCCCTCGTCGTGCTCCAGCGTGCCGCCCATGGCGAGGAGGCCGCCGTCGGGCGTGGGTGTGAGGGACGTGACGTGTTCCAGCAACTTGCGCGGTTCACCGCCGCCCACGGGCACAGCCGTCAGCGGAAGGAGCGGGTCGGAAGCGTCCCGTGCCGCAGAGGGGTGCTCTCGGCGTACCCGAAAGTCGACCGCGGCTACCTCGGTGGGTCCCGCGTGCACAGCTCGCAGCCGACGTCGAACCGGATCCGCCCCGAGCGCAGCACGACGTCATAGGCGCGAACGCTCAGCGCAGCGTCGTCAGGTCGTCCCTGGTGAACGGACGGAGGTCGTCTGTGCGGCCCGTGAGGGTCTTCACCGCCCAGTCGGGGTCGCCCAGGAGCGCGCGGCCGACCGCCACCAGGTCGAACTCGTCGCGCTCGAGGCGGTCGAGGACCGCGTCGATGCCCGCGACACCACTGGTCTCGCCCTTCAACGTGCCGGTGAACTCGTTGTCGAGGCCGACCGATCCGACACCGATCGCGGGCTTGCCCGAGAGCTTCCTCGCCCAGCCCGCGAGGTTGAGGTCCGAGCCTTCGAACTCGGGCAGCCAGTAACGGCGGGTGGAGCAGTGGAAGACGTCCACGCCGGCCTCGGACAGGGGTGTGAGGAGGGCGGCGAGCTCCTGCGGGGTCTCGGCGAGGCGGGCCTGGTAGTCGCCCAGCTTCCATTGGGACGTCCGGAAGATGATAGGGAAGTCCGGTGACACGGCGGCGCGGCAGGCCGCCACGATCTCCGCGGCGAAACGGGTGCGGGACACGAGGTCCCCGCCGTACGCGTCGGTGCGGCGATTGGTGCGGGCCCAGAGGAACTGGTCGATGAGATAGCCGTGGGCGCCGTGAAGTTCGATGCCGTCGAACCCGCGCGCCTCGGCTGCGGCGGCGCCCGCGGCGAACGCTTCGATGACGTCGTCGAGATCCTGCGACGTCATCGCACGGCCGGGCTCGGACCCGTCCAGGGGGATGCCCGACGGGCCCATCCGCGGCGCCTCTTCGACCGGCGGGGCGCCGACGTTGCGGACCAGGCCCACGTGCCACAGCTGTGGCACGATCCGCCCGCCCGCGCGGTGCACCATGTCCGCGACCCTCGCCCAGCCCTCCAGCGCGTCCTCGCCGTGGAACCGGGGAACCCGGTCGCTGGTTCCCGCGGAGTCGTGGCCGACGTACGTGCCCTCGGTGACGATCAGACCGACCCCGCCCGCCGCGCGCCGGGCGTAGTACTCCGCCACGTCCGCGCCCGGCACACCGCCGGGCGAGAACTGACGGGTCATCGGCGCCATCGCGATCCGGTTGGCAACCGTGAGGCTCCCGACGGAGAACGGGCGGACGAGCACGTCCCTGGCACGTGCGGCGGCGTTGCTGAACATGAGGGCATCACCTTCGGTCGGAGAACGGTCCGTCGTCGCCAACTGCAGGGCGTGGCGGGTCCATTCCCGCCGTGACGCATGCCTCAGTGGATCTCCGTGACCACGACGTCCAGCGCCCACGTCCTGCCCGCCCGGCCGGGAGCCTCGCCCTCGCCGGCGTAACCCAGATCCCGCAGCGCATCCTTCAGATCCGGGGGCGTTGCGCGGCACGGCGCCCGTTAGGTCCAGCGCTGGGCCGAACACAAGGATTCCCGCACCACCGGCCGCTACAGCAAGCGCAAGGAACTACTGGACGCAGTCCCGGATATGGCCTCGCCGCCGATGTCGCCGGCGCCCTGCTCGACGCAACCGCACCCACCCGTCCACTGCTCCCCCGCAAGTGATCCGGCGCTTCGCCCTGGCGTCCCAGCCGGTTCAAGGCGGCCTTGCCCAGCGCATCGGGACTGACCGTGTCCTGACAGAAAGTCATCTCTCGCATGCCGTATGCCTGACCTCATACGCACACCCGGAGGCCAACTCCTGCGCTAATGTGGCGCTTTGATGGGCAAAGGCTTGATACTTGAGGCAAAGCGGGCGCTCTCTCTCGCCGGATGGCAGACCAGCGACAGGGAGGTCTGGCCCGGTCCGGAGGGTTCCTTCATCGCCGTGGTCGAGCAGGTCAAACGGCTTACCGACGTGGTCAAGCTGCCGTCCACGACGCTGCATGGCATCCTCCCGTCCGGTTCACAGCGCACAGCGGGAGTGCACTGAGCAGTTCCACCGGCCGCCCTGCGCAGAGCGGCCACGGTGACCGCCAGGGACACGGATCGAGCACGGGGGGGAAGCCGGATGGTGCGCAGCGGGGATCGGCAGGCTCGGTTGAGGGTGCGTCGGCGCCCCCGGCCGGTTGGGGCGAGGGACCGCGGGGCCGAGGCGGAGCAGGCACGGGCGGTCGGTCCGGAGCCGGTCCGGCCGTGGTGGCACCGGTTCGACTGGGCCCTGTACGCGACCATCCTGTCCGTGCTGGTGGCGGCCGGCGGCCTAGCCTTCACCGGTGTCAGCACCTACTACGCCACCCAGGTGGCCATCGACCAGCTGGAGCAGTCCCGGGAAGACGCAGGGGCGCAGGAGCGCAGACAGGCGGCCATGGTCTCCGCCTGGTCGGAGCGGCAGAAGAACGGCGGGATCAGCGGCGTGCTGGCGAACCGGTCGCTGGATCCGGTGACAGCCGTCTACGTCAAGGGCACCGCCACGTCCCCCGGAGACATGGACGGCCGGAGTTTCCTCGTCCTGATCGAAACCCTCCCACCGTGCTCGAAAATCTCTCTCCCGCCGAACGTCGTGGGGCGCGAGGCAGACGAGTTCGCGGCTGACGCGCGGATCTGGGTGGAGACGGTCTGGTTCCGTGACGCGCAGAGCCTGTGGAGGCGCCAGAGCGACGCGCCTCTCGCCCTCTCGCCAGGCCCTCAGGAGCTTCCCGAGCTGAGCGGAAACACGTCCAACAGCAACGACTTCAGCAAGCGGCTCGCAGAAGCGGTGGCCGCCGCCAAGCCGATGACCAAGTGCGGGGAGTGATCAGGCCACCGTCAGGGTTCGGCGGTTAGCCGGGCGAAGAGTCAGGATCTGTAGGAAGTGTTCGTCAAACTGTCCCGCGTGATGCCACTACTCGTTGAATGCCACCGCCCTGCTGGAATCGCTGCGCGGCCGGGGTCTGGTCGACGCCACCCGACCACCCGACCACCTGATCACCTGATCACCTGATCACCTGAGGCGCGCATCGCCATGTCACGAGGCATCAATTGGTCGTCTGGTCGTCCGACACGCTGCAATTGGGTGGCTGTTCTCCCTCCCCTGTGTGACAACGCATTCAATGGGACCACGACGGACATGAGAGGCGATCCGCATGACCACGCAACCACCACCCGGTTACACCTACGGCTCCACTCCGCCCAGTCCCGTCTCGAGGGATGAGCTGGCCAAGCTGGAAGCGACTGTTCTGTTCACCGCCGATGACGTGCAGAACCTGCGCATGGCGGGAGAGGTTCTGGAGGACCAGGTTGAGGACATCCTGGACGTCTGGTACGGATTCGTGGCCTCGTATCCGCACCTCGTAGCCTATTTCGCCACCCCGGATGGAAGGGTCCTGGACGATTACCTGGCGCGAGTACGGCAGCGATTCGGCCAGTGGATCATGGACACCTGCCATCGTCCCCACGAGGAGGAGTGGCTCTCCTACGCGCACGAGATCGGACTCCGCCACACACAGGACAAGAAGAACCAAACCGACGGTGCCGCATCCGTACGCCATATCCCCCTGCGCTACATGGTGGCGTTCATCTACCCGATCACTGCCACGATCCGCCCTTTCCTGGCGAACAAGGGCCACGACGAAGGAACTGTGGAGCGCATGTACCAAGCTTGGTTCAAGTCGGTGACGCTGCAGACCGCGCTTTGGCTCCAGCCGTACGCCGCCGACAAGTGGTGATCGAACCGTCGTCCGTGCCAAGAGCCGTCACTCATGCCCGGCAGCATCGAAAAGGCCCATCAGCAGGTCGTCGGCGCCCCCGACCTGGGAGGACGTAGAGAGAAGGCTGTGGGTCACGGGTCCGCCTCGCTTTCTGGTGGGTGTTCTCGGCGCGGCGGGGCTGCCACTCCCCCGCCGGACGGCGGGGCGCAGCAGGTCGGCTTCGCCCCGGGGTCGGGTCAGTCCTGGACGAGCCGCAGGTACCGTGCCTGGGCAGCAGGGTCGAGCGCCGGGGCGCACCGCTCGATGCTGTCGAGGACGATCAGGTCAGTGACGTCATCGAAGCCCTTGGGGCGCCGGCGAGCAGCCGTGACCTGTCCGCCGTTCCCAGCCCCGGTCCCGACACGGCGTCGATTTCCCCTGCTCGCAGCGGTTGCTGGCCCCGGGGTCGGAGCACTGTGCGGGCCGCGTCGCCGCCCCATGGCCCGCAGCGTCCCCGTTCGACCGGCTGTCGGCCCCCGGCGCGTGACGAGACACTCGTGTGGTTGGAAGAGGCCCGCAAAGGACATCCTGCGAAGCCGACCAGGGCGCGATTCACCAGGGCGGCTCCTATGCAGCCGCGTCCACTACCGAGACCGGAGGCGAGGATCAGGCCGTTTCTTACGGATCACTTCATGGGCCAGATCACGTGGCCGCGCCCGGCATTGCGTCCGCGGTTGACGATAGGGTCAGCGGACTGCTGCCCGGATCTAGGGCTGAACTGCGCGCAGCAGAACCGAGGTTGAAGCGGGGACCATGGGCATGAAGACGCATGGTGCGGGATTTGATCAGTGCCGACAGGAGGAACAATGAGGGGCTTACTCGCGGGGAGTGCCACGCTGGCCGCCACAGCCGTGGGGTGCGGTCTCGCTGCGCGCGCCGTGGCCACGGAGATCGAACGCCTGCCGGATCCCTTCCCCTACGAGCGGCTCTCGCGGGAGCCCGAGGGTGAGGAGGTGTCCGTTCCTCGCCCTGATGGGACGGTGCTGCGCGTGATTGTCGCGGGGCAGGGCCCGCCGGTGGTACTCGCCCATGGGTACGGTGTGTCGCTGCTGGAGTGGAACCTCGTCGCTGAGGCCCTTCGCGCGCGGGGGCGCCGCGTCATCGTCTTCGACCAGCGCGGTCATGAAGGGTCCACGCTCGGCCACGACGGCGCCGACTCCCGGGCCATGGCCGGGGACTATGCGGCCGTTCTGGAGCACTTCGACGTACAGGACGGAGTGCTGGTCGGCCACTCGATGGGCGGATTCGTCGCGATCCGCGCGCTGCTCGACCATCCCCGTCTCGCTCCACGTCTTCGCGGCCTGGTGCTGTTCGCGACCTGGGCGGGGCGGATCTACGACGGCGCGCCGCAGAACCGGCTGCAGATACCCCTGCTGGAGAGCGGCCTCGTCCAGCGGTGGGCGCGTACCCGTACCGGCGGCGTGCTGTTCGGAGCCATGCAGTCGGGCAAACGGCCCTCGCCGGCAATGATCGCTGTCTACAGGGAGGTGTTCCTTCGCCAGAACCATCGCCCGCTGCTGCCGATCCTGCGGGCTTTCGCCCGCGAGGACCGCTACCCGCGCCTGGCCGAGGTGAGGGTGCCGAGCATCGTGATGGTCGGCTCGGCCGACCGCTCCACCCCGCCGAGCCACTCCCGGCGCCTCGCCGCCGGAATTCCCGGCGCACGACTGATCACCGTGCCCGACGCCGGCCACATGCTCAACTGGGAAGGGTGCGACGCCCTGGTCGAGGCCGTCACATCTTTCCCGCCTGCCTCACCCCCACAGACGCCCAGCCAGATCTGAGCAGCGCACGACGGGCATTGTCAGTGGCTGCTGCCACCATCCGGCCGTGCCCATCAGCCGGTGAGTACGTGCATTCCCTCTCCGCGGCCTGACGCAGAACGCGGCGGTCTCCCTGTCTGCCGTTACCCGCCACCTGCACGCACGCTACGACCGGGGCAACTGGCCCATGAACTTCTGATGGGGAGCGGACGCGGACTCCACCTACGAGGCGGACCCCAGCACCCCGCACCCGGGGCCGGAACAGAGCGCTGCGCCCCCCGATGTTGCGCCTGGCCGGACACTGCCCGCCCTCATCTCGCGCACCGGCTCGTCCGGTTGGCTGCCGCCCCCCGGCGTTCCGCCGCCGCACCCCGTGAGGTTCCGGATGATCGACCGCCCGCCACCCCATGGCTTTCTGTCGGACGGGAGCGGCCGTCGCGCAGCTCGCATTCCTACGGGCGTCGGTGCGCCGGTGACAACGCCGACGTGCGCCCATCAACCCCACCAGCGACTCGCCGCCCAGGCGAGTGCGTAACCCGCACTGTTGAGGGCGCAGTGCAGCGCCACGGGTGGGATGAGGCTGCCGGAGCGGCGGCGGAGCTCGCAGAGAAGCACACCGGCGAGGGCGGTGCCGACGACCGCCGCCGTCACGGACAGGGCGACGCCGACCTGGCCGGCTCCGAAGACCGCTTGGGCCGCCGCGTTCGCGCGTGTGAGCCCGCGTGACGGCTGTACGTGCCAGAGCCCGAAGAGCACCGAGGAAACGACGGTGGCCCATACAGGCCCCCACCGTCGCCGAACCATGGCCCACAGCACACCGCGGAATGCGATCTCCTCGAGCAGCACCGTGCCGAGCGGTACGCGGACCAGTACGCGGTACACCAGTTCCTCGGGAGACAGGCCCGCGGCCCGCTCGTCCTGGAATGCCTCCCGGGTGACCGGCAGTGCCACGCCCACCAGAAAGACCACGAGAACGGCTCCGACCAGGACCAGGCCCCAGCGCAGACCGCGGCGGGCCGCGGCCCTGCCGAGCCCCAGGTCGTCCCAAGTAAGGCCGGACCGGCGGGCGATCAACACAAGCAGTACGGCCGCAACGACACAGATCGGCACGTACCAACCGGGCGCGAGCAGAACGTTGAGCGCGTTCACGGCCGCGAGCACCACGACGGCCAAGAGCAGCATCCACATGGCTGCACAAGGATTGCCGACGTCCGTGAGAACGGCCCGCAACGCGCTGTTCCACGGCGCGCCGCCTTAGAGGTCATCTCATTTGGTGAGTCTGCGGTAGCAGATGAGGCTGCAGGCGATGCTGGCGAAGGCGAGGAAGTGGTCGGCATTGCGCTCATAGCGT
>NZ_JBSFUR010000042.1:0-54124 GCF_053591895.1 Streptomyces sp. NPDC002867
CGTGGAGCGCCGGCCCGACCCCCGGGACCGGCGGGCCAAGCTGATCGTCCCCACTCGCCGCGGCCGGGACCAGATGGAGAAGTCGGACGCGATCATGGCCGCCATCGAGCAGCGGCATGCAGAGGCGATCGGCGAGCGGAAGTACGCGGTGTTCAAGGGCGCCTTCCGGGAGATCACCGCACAGCAGCTGGCACAGTTCGACGAGGTCGCGGCCGGCAGGCGGGAGCCGCGGAAGGGCACCGGTCGCTGATCCCTCCTCACAGCGGGACCTCGAAGGCGACTGCCGGCGGCACTCCCGCGCGGCGCCCGGCGTCAGCGGCCTGGCGGCGCAGGAACCGCTCAGGGTCGAGGCCTCCCGCGAGGTTGCGGAGGTACGTCTCGTGCGCCGCCAACGACGCCGCGCCCCGGTCCAAGTGCGCCGTGACGTCGACGCAGTGCTCAGCCCCGACGATTCCGGCGGCGGCGACCTGCGCGAGGGCGGCCTTCTCCGTGGCCTTCGTCCCGCAGCGGCCTGGCGGCGCAGCCCTCGTTACGTGAAGGGCCCGGCGGCGCGAGGCCGCCGCAGCCGGGGGCACGGGGCGGCAGCCCCCTTGACCTCCCCCTGCAGAGGCCTCAGGGCGGAGCCCCCTGGTTACGGGGAGCGGCGGGCCGGCAGCGCTCGAGGCCTCTGCCCCGGCAAGGGGCCTGACCGCGGGAGGCCCGGCGGCGCGAAGCTGCCGCAGCCCGGGGCAGGGGGCGGCGCCCCCCATGGCCTCCGCCCCCGCGAGGGTCTGGGCGCGTAGCCCCAGTTACGGGAAGGGACATCACCGCGGCGCGAAGCTGCCGCAGCCCGGGGCGGGCGGCAGCCCCCAGCGCCCGAGGGGGGCTGGGGGCGGAGCCCCCAGCCACGGGAAGGGGCGGGGTGGGGGAAAGGCCCCCGGGCTACGCCAGCACGTTGCCGCGGCGGGAGAGCAGGAAGCGTTTGAACGCTGCCACCGGTGGCGTGTCCGGGTGGCCGTCCAGCCACGCCACGCCGATCTCGCGGACCGCCCTCGGCGCCGTGACCGTCAGTTCGACGACGCCTGGGCGGGCCACCGCGGGCGGCGGGAGGAGGGCGACTCCCAGGCCCGCCGCCACCAGTCCGCGCAGCGTCTCCGCCTCCTCCCCCTCGAACGCGACGCGCGGCGTGAAGCCCGCCTGCGCGCACAGGTCGTCGGTGATGCGGCGCAGTCCGTAGCCCGGTTCGAGCGTGACGAAGGCTTCTTCCGCGGCCTCCGCCAGGCGGACGCGCCTGCGCGCGGCCAGGCGGTGGTCGTCGGGGACGACCAGCCGCAGGCGCTGTTCGTCGAGGCGGCGCGCGACCAGGTCGGGCGCGTCCGGGACCGGCGAGGTCAGGCACAGGTCGAGTTCGCCGGCCCGGAGCCGTTCGATCATGGCCTCGCCGTAGTTCTGGACCAGGGTGAAGCGGATCCCGGGGTGGTCGGCGCGGAAGGCGCGGATCAGGCCCGGCACCGTCTCGGAGCCCATCGTGTGGAGGAATCCGAAGGCGACCTTGCCCGCGCGCGGGTCGGCGTCCGCCCGGACCGCCTCGGCCGCCCGCTCGATCTCGGACAGCGCCCGTTCCGCCGAGGCGAGGAAGGCGCGGCCGGCCGGGGTCAGCGACACCGTGCGGCCCTTGCGCGCGAACAGCGTGACTCCCAGGTCCTGTTCGAGCCGGACCATGGCGCGCGAGAGCGTCGACTGCGGCACACCCATCTCCTGCGCGGCCCGTGTCACATGCTCCTCCCGCGCGACCCCCGCGAAGTACGCGAGCCGTGGCGCGAGCACCAGCGCGACGTCTTCTTCGTAACTGCCTCGTGACAGGCGAGCCCCTGAACTGTGGTCATGCACCATGGGAACGATTATCGCCGTTTCATGCATTGGACGCATGAAAAAGAGCGGCCTACCTTCGACATATGCCTCCTGCCAGTACCAAGGCGCCCACCACCGTGGGCGCCGCCTCGCCGTCCCCCGCCACCGACACCAGGCTCTCCCCCGGCGCGCCCGGCTACCGCCGCATGAGCTTCGCGCTCTTCGCCGCCGGAATGGCGACCTTCGCCCTGCTCTACTCCACGCAGGCACTGCTCCCCGCCGTCTCCGCCGATTTCGGCGTGACCGCCGGCGCCGCCAGCTGGACGGTGTCCGCCGCGACGGGCGCGCTGGCCCTGTGCGTCCTGCCGCTGAGCGCCCTGTCCGAGCGCTTCGGCCGGCGCACGGTCATGACCGTGTCGCTCGCGGTGGCGGTCGTCCTCGGTCTGCTGGTGCCGTTCGCGCCGAACCTGGAGTGGCTGGTTGCGCTGCGCGCCCTGCAGGGCGCGGCACTGGCGGGACTGCCGGCCTCGGCGATGGCGTACCTCGCGGAGGAGGTCAGGCCCAAGGCGCTGGTGGCGGCGATCGGCCTGTTCGTCGCGGGCAACAGCATCGGCGGCATGAGCGGCCGCATCCTCACCGGCTGGGTGGCCCAGCTCGCGGACTGGCGGGTCGCGCTCGCCGCGGTCGGCCTGATGGCACTGGCGTGCGCGCTCGTCTTCCGGGCGCTGCTCCCCCGGGCACGGCACTTCACGCCGGGTTCCCTCAGCCCCCTCGCCCTGGCGAGGACGGTCCGCGGCCATCTGTCCGACCCGCTGCTGATGCGGCTGTACGCGATCGGCGCGCTCTTCATGACCGTCTTCGGCGCGGTCTACACGGTGATCGGCTACCGGCTGGTGGAGGCTCCCTTCGACCTCCCCCAGGGCGTGATCGGCTCGATCTTCCTGGTCTACCTCGTCGGCACGGTCTCGTCCGCGGCCGTCGGGAAGCTGGTCGCGCGGCTGGGCCGGCGCGGCGCGCTGTACCTCGCCGTCACCACGACGGCCGCCGGCCTGCTGCTCTCGCTCGCCGATGCGCTGGCCGCCGTGCTGCTCGGCCTGGTCCTGATCACCGCCGGATTCTTCGCCGGCCACGCCGTCGCGTCGTCCTCGGTGAGCCGTACGGCGAAGACGGGCCGCGCCCAGGCGTCGGCGCTGTACCAGTCCGCGTACTACCTGGGCAGCAGCGCGGGCGGCACGCTCGGCGCCATCGCCTTCCACGCCGGCGGCTGGTCCGCCACGGTGGCCCTGGGGCTCCTGGCCGTGTTCGGCGTCGTGTCGGTCACGCTGTACGGGACGCACGCCGCGCGGGCGCAGCAGCGGCGCCTCGCGACGGCCGCGTAACGGCGCCGGTCACACCTTTCGGGGTACCGGCCGGAATACGTCGCGAATACGTCCCCCGTCCGTGCAACTACCGCCCCCCTTCGCGTGTCTCAACCGGCAGACCATCCCAACCGGAAGGGATGCGAAGGGGAGTTGGGGGACATGAGGGGCAGAATAGGACGTACGGGAGTGCTGCTCGGGCTGACCGGCATGCTGCTCCCGCTCGGCGTGGCGCTCGGCAGCGGCACCGCGCACGCCGCGTCGTGCACCACGTCGACGGGTCCGTACCAGAAGCAGGTCGAGAAGTTCCTCGGCCGCCCGGTCGACGGGCGCCAGTCGGCAACCGACTGCCAGGCGATCCGCGCCTTCCAGGCCAAGCACGGCATCACGCCCACGATCGGTTACGCGGGCCCGATCACCTGGCGCACGATGAACACGATGCTCGCGCAGCGAGCGGCGGGGACCAACCCGAACAAGGCGGGCAAGTGCCCGACCGACAAGGGCCGTATCGCGTGCGTCGACCTGACCCGGCAGCTCAGCTGGATCCAGGACGGCCGGACGCTCAAGTACGGCCCGGTGCCGGTGCGCACCGGCAAGAACGGCACCGAGACCCGCACCGGCGCGAAGAAGATCTACTGGCGCAACATCAACCACTGGTCGACGCTCTACAACGTGCGGATGCCGTACTCCCAGTTCTTCGACGGCGGACAGGCGTTCCACTCCACGACGAAGTCCATGTGGAACCCGCCCGGCTCCGGCGGCTGCGTGAACATGCGCTCCGCGGACGCGAAGGCATACTGGAACCTGTTGAAGAACGGCGACGACGTCTACGTGTACGGGCGCAAGCCCGGCACCTGAGCCCGTCGGTCACACGCCCCTCCACGGTCCCACGGGAGCGGCCCGGCCGCTCCCGGATTCACCGGCTCGGGCCTGATTGTCAGTGGGCTGCGGTAGCTTTCGAACCGCTGGTGCCGATGGGTGACAGGGTGGACCGATGAGTGACCTCGCTACGCAGGATCTCGACGCGCGGCTGGAGCAGCACCGCAGGGAGCTGACCGGCTACTGCTACCGCATGCTGGGCTCGTCCTTCGAGGCCGAGGACGCGGTCCAGGACACGATGGTCCGCGCCTGGCGCAACATCGAGAAGTTCGAGGGTCGCTCCTCACTGCGCTCCTGGCTCTACCGCATCGCGACCAACGTCTGCCTGGACATGCTCAACGCGGGCAACCGCCGCGCGCGGCCGATGGACCTGACCGACCCCACCCCGGTCGCCCAGGCCCAGCTCAACGCCCGTCCGGAGATCACCTGGCTGGAGCCGGTGCCGGACGGGCGCGTGCTGCCGTCGGTCGTGGACCCGGCGGAGACCGCCGTGGAGCGGGAGACGATCCGGCTGGCGTTCGTCGCGGCGCTCCAGCACCTGCCGCCCAAGCAGCGCGCCGTGCTGATCCTGCGCGAGGTGCTGGCCTGGAAGGCGAGCGAGGTGGCCGAGCTGCTGGGCACCACGGTGGCCTCGGTGAACAGCGCCCTCCAGCGCGCCCGCGCCACGCTCGCCGAGCAGGAGCCGACGGCTGCGGACGCGGCGGCCCCGCTCGACGAGGAGCAGCAGGACCTGCTGAACCGCTATGTCGCGGCCTTCGAGGGGTACGACATGAAGGCCCTGACGGCGCTGCTCCACGAGGACGCGACGATGTCCATGCCGCCGTACGACCTGTGGCTGCGCGGGCACGACGACATCGTGGGCTGGATGCTGGGCGTCGGCGAGGTCTGCCGCGGCTCCCGGCTCGTCCCGACCGTGGCGAACGGCGTCCCGGCGTTCGCGCACTACCACCCGAGCCAGGACGGCGAGGGCTACGAGCCGTGGGCCCTGATCGTCCTGGAGCTGCGGGACGGCAAGGTCGGCGGGATGGACTTCTTCCTGGACACCAAGCGCTGGTTCCCGCTGTTCGACCTGCCGGCGCGACTGGACAAGTCCGGGGCACCGATGACCGACCGGTAAGCCGCCGCCGGACTGCAGCCGGCGTCCACGGCCGGGGCGGCTCTCCGCACTTGGGCCTCGCACGGCCGTCGGGCAGCGGCCGGCAGGGCGAAGGGGGACTTTTCGGCCGAGGTGAGGCAGCCGGTGCGCGAGCATGTGCCCCTTGCGCTGCTGGTAGGAAGAACGCGGCGGCAAGGCGTCAGGCGGGTGGTGCGGTTGTGGCCCCGTGGATCGAAGGAGCCGGCTGTGCTGGTGAGCTGCACCGATGCGCGAATCAGACAGGGCATACCCACAACGCGCGTCCGAAATAGTTGCCTACGGTGTGCTTTTGACTCATGCGTACGCAACGCTGCTCGTATCGGCAGACGCCTTCGAGCAAAGGAGTGCTCCATGCGACACCTCGCAGGAAAGGCCATGGCAACCGCAGGGCTGGTGGCGTGCTCGACCGTCCTCCTTGCGGGCCCGGCCCACGCCGAGTCGGCACGACCGAGCAGCTTGTACGCTCCCTCGGCGATGGTGCTGGCCGTCGGGAAGGGAGAGAACGCGGCGGCAGCGACGATGCAGCGGGCGGTGACGCTGCGGTGCAGTCCGGCACCCGGCGGGGACCACCCCGACGCACGTGCCGCCTGTGCCGAGCTGCGCAGCGTCGACGGCCGGCCGGCTCTGCTCGTCGAGGACAGCAACGAGCGCCTGTGTCCGCAGATCTACGACCCGGTGACCGTCACGATCGACGGCGTGTGGGAGGGCCGCCGCCTCTCCTACGAGGAGACCTTCGCCAACCGCTGTCTGATGGAAGGAAAGGTGCCGCAGCTCTTGCAGTTCTGAGGCGGTCACCTGCCCGGGCCCGGTCTCCACGATCGTGGGGACCGGGCCGCTGTTGTCCAACCGTCGTGATCCCGGTGGTGATCCGCACCGAGCCGCCGCCATGGCGTTACCGGGGCAGCCGCTCCAGCATGCGGAGGAAGCCCTGGTCGACCTCGCCGATCCCATGGGCGCCCGGCACCCTCGCGTCGTTGCAGAACAGCTCCGCGGTGTCGGACTCGGTCTGGCCCACGTGGTGTCCGGGTCGTCGAAGCCGCTGATGTGCGTGTCGCGTGTCCGTGCCCGGCTCCCGGGGGGCTTTTCACGGCAGGATGGAGACAGGGCGAGGGCGCCTGCGGCCGTCCGGTGCCGTGACCGTGTGCGTGGCGAAAGGTGATCCGGCCATGGAGCTCACTCTGGTGGTGCTGATCATCATTGTGGGGCTGACGTTCGACTTCACCAACGGCTTCCACGACGCCGCGAACGCGATTGCCACCTCCATCTCCACCCGGGCCCTCACTCCCCGCATTGCCCTGGCCATGGCCGCCGTGATGAACTTCCTCGGCGCTTTCCTGGGCACCGAGGTCGCCAAGACCGTCGGCAGCGGCATCATCGGTGCGCCTGAGGAACTGTCGGGCCTGCTGCTGGTGATGTGCGCGCTCCTCGGCGCGATCGGCTGGAACATCTTCACCTGGTGGCGGGGGCTGCCGACCTCGTCCTCGCACGCCCTGATCGGCGGACTGGTCGGTGCCGCCCTCGCCGCCTCCGCTACCGTGCACTGGACCGGCATTGTGGACAAGGTCCTGCTGCCCATGCTGCTGTCCCCGCTGGTCGGCGTGGCCCTCGGCTACACACTGCACACGATCATCCTGTGGACGTTCCGCCACTCCGCCCCGCGCCCCACCACCCGCCGCTTCCGTATGGCGCAGACCGTCTCAGCCGCCGCCATGGGCCTCGGACACGGGCTGCAGGACGCGCAGAAGACCATGGGCGTCATCGTCCTCGCGATGGTCACGGCGGGATGGCAGGACGACTTCTCCGTACCCCTTTGGGTGATCGCGGCCGTGGCCGCGGCGATGGCCGCCGGCACCTACAGCGGCGGACGTCGCATCATCACCACCCTCGGCCGGCGCATCGTCCACCTCGACCCGCCGCGCGGCTTCGCCGCCGAGACCGCCGCCACGGCCGTCCTCTACACCACCGCGTTCGTCTTCAAGGCCCCGATCTCCACCACCCAGACGATCACCGCGGCCATCCTGGGCGCCGGCGCGACCCGGCGTATCTCGGCCGTACGCTGGCAGGTGGCCCGTTCCATCGGCACCGCGTGGATCCTCACCTTCCCCGGAGCCGGGCTGCCCGCCGCCGCCCTCTACCTGATCCTGGACGCCATCACTGGCCTGTGACCTCAGCGGAGGCCCACGATGCCCACCCCACCCGCTCCCAAGCCGGGCAGGCCACCACGCGCCGGACTCCCCGACGGCCTCCCCGTGCCAGGCCGCTTCACCCATCTGCACCCCGACGACGGCGCCTGCCTGATGGAGGCGACCTCCCTGCTGGCCACCGGCCGCTTCACCGACCGCCCGCCCGGCACCCATCCGGTACTCGCCGCGCTCGCCCGTGCGGTCAACGACGCCGTCGACGACACGACCCGCCATACGCTGTGGCCGCTGGCCGCCGATCTCGCCGACGCGGACCCCGCCGACCGCGCCTACGGTCCGCTGCTGGTGGGCACGGTCGTGGACGCAGCCCGCCGCGTGCGGCCCGACTCCCGGCGCCTTGAACGCCGCAGCGCGGCCTGCCACGCCCGGGCCCACCGGCTCGCCCGAGCCCGGACCGCGACGACACCCGCCCGCATCGCCGACATGCTGTGGTGGCACGGCCCCGGCCACCACCACCTCGAACACGCCCTCCGCGTCCTGCTCACCGCCCCCGAAGCCGACCAGCGCCTGTCCCGGCTCCTCCATCGGGCCGTGACCGAGGCCCGGGTCCGGACCACCAGGGAACAGGCGCCGACCCGCGCGGAGACCTCCTCGCAGCGCGGATGAATCCCGGCCTGCGAAGCCAGGCCGGCCGACCGGAATCGGGACTGAGGCATTCACTGACCGGCCCACCTGGCAGCTCATCCGCCGCTGTGAAAGGACCCGCCCCGGCGAGACCCGGCCCGCACGGTGGACTCCCCCAGCCCGGCGGGCCCGGACAGCCCGACGACGTCGAGCAGGGCGACGAGGTCGGGCGGGGCGTTCCGCAGGCGGATGCGGGCGCCGTGGCGGCGGGCGGTGAGCTGGAGGCGGGCGAGGGCGTCGACGACGGCGAGGCTTGTCCGGGCGAGCCCGCCGACGTCGCACACCACCTCGGCCGGGCAGCGCCGCGCCGCACCGTCTCCAGCCGCCGTGTCCGGGTCCGGCACAGAGTCCGCCGCCGCTGCGCTGCCGGCCGGCGCCGGGTCGTCTTCCCACGCCGTTCCAGGGGACGACGCCGTCGTGCCGAGGTCCCTCAGGAGAGCGCTCAACTCCTCGCACAGACGTGGCGCATCGCCGGGGGCGACCCTCCCGGCGATGCGCATGACGATCGGCTGCATGGCGTCCACATGGGGATGACCGGCACCGCGGCGGGAACTCATCGCCGCGGCCCGCGCGGACTCGCCCCCCTGCCGGGCGCCGGTGGCTCCCCGGGCTCAGGCGATGCGGTCCAGGATGATCGGGGTCGCCGAGAACTCCGCGCCCGGCGGGGCGATGTCGAACGCGCCCTCCAGGGACTCAAGGGCGTAGTCGAACTTCTCCGGGGTGTCCGTGTGCAGGGTCAGCAGGCGCTGGCCCGCGGTCACCGGCTCGCCGGGCTTGGCGTGGATCTCGATGCCGGCACCCGCCTGGACCTGGTCCTCCTTACGGGCACGGCCCGCGCCGAGGCGCCAGGCGGCCACGCCGACGTCGTACGCGTCCAGGCGGGTCAGGACGCCCGAGGACGGGGCCGTGACGACGTGCTGCTCGCGAGCGACCGGCAGGGTGGCGTCCGGGTCGCCGCCCTGCGCAGCGATCATGCGGCGCCAGACGTCCATGGCGGAGCCGTCGGCGAGTGCCTTCGCCGGATCGGCGTCCTTGATGCCGGCCGCAACGAGCATCTCCTGGGCGAGGGCCACGGTGAGATCGATGACGTCCTGGGGGCCGCCGCCGGCCAGGACCTCGACGGATTCGCGGACTTCGAGGGCGTTGCCCGCGGTGAGGCCGAGCGGGGTGGACATGTCGGTGAGCAGCGCCACGGTCTTCACCCCGCTGTCGGTGCCCAGTGCCACCATGGTGGAGGCCAGTTCGCGGGCGTCCTCGATGTTCTTCATGAACGCGCCGGTGCCGACCTTCACGTCCAGGACGAGCGAGCCGGTGCCCTCGGCGATCTTCTTCGACATGATCGAGGACGCGATCAGCGGGATCGCCTCGACGGTGCCGGTGACGTCCCGCAGCGCGTAGAGCTTCTTGTCCGCGGGGGCGAGCCCGTCGCCCGCCGCGCAGATGACGGCGCCGGTGGTGTCGAGGACGTGCAGCATCTCCTCGTTGGACAGCAGCGCGCGCCAGCCGGGGACGGACTCCAGCTTGTCGAGTGTGCCGCCGGTGTGGCCGAGGCCGCGGCCGGACAGCTGCGGCACGGCCGCGCCGCACGCGGCGACCAGCGGGGCGAGCGGGAGCGTGATCTTGTCGCCGACGCCGCCGGTGGAGTGCTTGTCGGCGGTCGGGCGGCTCAGCGAGGAGAAGTCCATGCGCTCACCGCTGGCGATCATCGCGGCGGTCCAGCGGGCGATCTCCGTGCGGTTCATGCCGTTCAGCAGGATGGCCATGGCGAGCGCCGACATCTGCTCGTCGGCGACCTCGCCGCGCGTGTACGCGTCGACGACCCAGTCGATCTGCTCGTCGCTCAGCTCGCCCCGGTCCCGCTTGGTGCGGATGACGGAGATGACGTCCATGGCATTCCTCCAGAGTCGCTCCACGCGGCCGAGTCGGCTCTAGACGCACAGAGCAAGGGTATGGGAGCGGCCCTCCCACCGGAGCGGAAGGGCCGCGGGGAACAAAGGGGTTACGACAGATGGCCGGGGCCGAAGGCGTGCGGCAGCATCTCGGAGAGCGGCAGGACACCCGCCGGCGTGTCCAGTAGCAACTCCGGCCCGCCGAACTCGTACAACAGCTGACGGCAGCGCCCGCACGGCACGAGCAGCGCGCCCTCGCCGTCCACGCACGTGAAGTGCGTGAGCCGGCCGCCGCCGGTCGCCTGCAGCTGCGAGACCAGCCCGCACTCGGCGCACAGCCCGAGCCCGTACGAGGCGTTCTCGACGTTGCAGCCCGTGACCGTGCGGCCGTCGTCGACGAGGGCCGCCACCCCGACCGGGAAGCCCGAGTACGGGGCGTACGCGTGCGACATCGCCTCGCGCGCCAGCACCCGCAGGGCCTCCCAGTCGAAGCCGTCGGCCGCCGTCACTTGCCCTGGCCCCTGAAGTACGGCTGACCGTTGGCCCTGGGCATGCGCAGCCGCTGTGCGGACACCGCCAGCACGAGCAGCGTGGCGACATACGGCGCGGCGTCGACGAACTGGCTGGGCAGCTCGTCCGTCAGCGCGTACCAGGTGAACAGCAGCGCGGAGAACGCAGCAGAAACCACGGCCTGGACGTACTTCTTCTTGTAGAGCAGCCAGAACACCGCGATCAGCAGCAGGATGGCGAGCAGCAGCAGCATCGCGTGGACGTTCTCCGCGCCGCCGCGCAGCTTGAGGCTGTCGGTGAAGCCGAACAGGCCCGCGCCCAGTGCCATTCCGCCCGGCATCCAGTTGCCGAAGATCATCGCGGCGAGACCGATGTAGCCGCGGCCGCCGGTCTGGCCCTCCTGGTAGATGCCGGTGATGATCGCGAGGAAGGCGCCACCGAGGCCGGCCAGTCCGCCGGAGACGATCACGGCGATGTACTTGTACTTGTAGACGTTGACGCCGAGCGACTCGGCGGCGACCGGGTTCTCACCGCAGGAGCGCAGCCGCAGACCGAAGCTGGTGCGCCACAGCACCCACCAGGTGCCGGGGACGAGCAGCAGCGCGACGACGGTCAGCAGCGACAGGTTGGTGACCAGGCCGCCGAGGACGCCGGCCAGGTCGGACACGAAGAACCAGTGCTTGGCCTGGAGGTCGCCCAAGGCGTCGGAGAGCCCCGGGACCGTGATGCGCTCGATGGCGTCGATGCGCGGCGACTGCTTGGAGGAACCGCCCTCGGTCTCGGCGAAGGTGAAGTTCGACAGGTAGCGGGTGAGGCCGGTGGCCAGGATGGTGATGGCGACACCGGAGACGATGTGGTTGACCTTGAAGGTCACCGTCATCACCGCGTGCAGCAGACCGCCGAGCGCACCGCCGACGATGCCGAGCAGCACACCGGTCCACGGGCCCCACTGGTAGCCCGCCCAGGCACCGAACCAGGTGCCGAGGATCATCATGCCCTCGAGACCGATGTTGATGACGCCGGCCCGCTCGGCCCACAGTCCGCCGAGTCCGGCGAGACCGATCGGCACGGCGAGCTGGAGCGCGCCGGAGACCTGGCCGACGGAGGTGAGGTCGTTCGCGCCGCTGATGACCCGCACCAGCGAGAACAGGGCGAGTCCGCCCGCGATGATCAGGAGGATGACGGGCAGGGACAGCTTGCGGCGGCCGCCGCCCTTCTTGGGCGCGGTGCTCGCCATGGAGACAGTGCTCGTCGACTCGCTCATGCCGCCACCTCCTTCTTCTTCCGGGCCTGCGCGGCGAGCTCCTCGCCGACCTTCTGCTGCTGACGGCGGAGCCCGTACTGACGGACCAGTTCGTAGGACACGACGACCGCGATCACGATCAGGCCCTGCATGATCACCGCGATCTCCTTCGGGTAACCCTCCAGGCCGATGCCTTCCGCCGTCTTGTCCAGGAAGGCGAAGAGCAGTGAGGCGAAGAAGATGCCGATCGGATTGTTGCGGCCGAGCAGGGCGATGCCGATGGCGGTGAAACCGACACCGACGGGGAAGCTCAGGCTGTACGTGTGGGTCTGGCCCAGCAGCATCGGCATACCGGCCAGTCCCGCCATGGCACCGGAGATCAGCATGGCGGTGAGGACCATCTTCTTGGCGTCCACACCGCTCGCCTGGGCGGCTGACTCGCTGGCGCCGGTGGCGCGCAGGTCGAAACCGAAGCGGGTGCGATTCAGCACGAACCAGTAGACGATGCCGAGCGCGAAGGCGACGAAGGTGAAGCCGTAGATGGTGCCGCCGTCCAGCGCCAGGCCGGGGAACCAGCCGGACTCGGCGATGATTCCGGTGTTCAGGTCGTTGGAGCCCTCCGGGCGCACACCGAGGTTCGCCGGCAGGATCATCCAGGCGATCAGGCTGGTCGCGATGGCGTTCAGCATGATCGTGGAGACGACCTCGCTCACCCCGCGGGTGGTCTTGAGGACGCCCGCGATGCCGGCCCAGAAGGCGCCGACGGCCATGGCGACGAGCACGATCAGCAGGACGTGCAGCGGACCGGGTAGTTCCACCGCGGCACCGACGACGGCGGCGAGCATGACCGCGAGGCGGTACTGGCCGTCGACGCCGATGTTGAACAGGTTCATCCGGAAGCCGATGGCGACGGCCAGGGATGCCAGGTAGTAGATGCCGGTCTGGTTGACGATCAGGACCTGGACGTCCGTGAACTCGATCTGGTCGGCCATCAGCCGGTACGGCTCGACCGGGCTGAGGTCGGAGAGCAGCAGCACCACGGAGCTGAGCAGGAAGGCCACGACCAGGGCGAGCGCCGGGCCGGCCAGGCCCAGGATCAGCCGGTCCTTGTCGAACTTCTTCATCGGCTCTCACCGTTCTCGTCGTGCTCGAGGTGGCCGGACGCGGCACCGGTCATGGCGGAGCCCAACTCCTCCGGGGTGATCGTGGCGGGGTCGGCGTCGGCGACCAGACGGCCGCGGTACATCACCCGCAGGGTGTCGGAGAGCCCGATCAGCTCGTCCAGGTCGGCGGAGATCAGCAGCACGGCCAGGCCCTCGTGGCGCGCCTCGCGGATCTGGTCCCAGATCTGCGCCTGCGCGCCGACGTCCACACCACGGGTGGGGTGCGCGGCGATCAGCAGCTTCGGCGCGTGGCTCATCTCGCGGCCGACGATCAGCTTCTGCTGGTTGCCGCCGGACAGGGAGGCGGCGGTGACCTCGATGCCCGGCGTGCGCACGTCGTACTCGCGCACGATGCGCTCGGTGTCCTGGCGGGCGGCCTTGAGGTCGAGCAACCCCTTCTTGCTGTTCGGCTTCTCCGTCACATGGCCGAGGATGCGGTTCTCCCACAGCGGCGACTCCAGCAGCAGGCCGTGCCGGTGCCGGTCCTCCGGGATGTAGCCGATGCCGCCCTCGCGGCGCTTGCGGGTGGCCGCGTGCGAGATGTCGGCGCCGTCGAGCGTGACGACACCGGCGTCGGGGTCGCGCAGGCCCATCAGGGCCTCGATGAGCTCGGTCTGGCCGTTGCCCTCCACACCGGCAATGCCCATGACTTCGCCCTTGTGGATGGTGAATCCGATTCCGGCGAGGACCTCGCGGACCACGCCGTCGGGGTCGGTCGCCGTGAGCCTGAGGTCCTCGACCTTGAGCATCGGCACGTCCGTGACCGTCGACTCGCGGGTCTCCGGCGACGGCAGCTCGCTGCCGACCATCAGCTCGGCGAGCTGCTTGGGCGTGGTGCTCTTCGGATCCGCGGTGCCGACCGTCGTACCGCGGCGGATGACCGTGATCTCGTCGGCGACCGACAGCACCTCGCCCAGCTTGTGCGAGATGAAGATGACGGTCAGGCCCTCGGACTTGAGTTCGCGCAGGTTGTCGAAGAGCGCGTCGACCTCCTGCGGGACGAGCACGGCGGTCGGCTCGTCGAGGATCAGTGTGCGGGCGCCGCGGTAGAGGACCTTGAGGATCTCGACGCGCTGGCGGTCGGCGACGCCGAGCTGCTCGACGAGGACGTCGGGACGCACGCCGAGGCCGTACGCGTCGGAGATCTCCTGGATCTTCTTCCGGGCCTTGGCACCGATGCCGTACAGCTTCTCGCCGCCGAGAACGACGTTCTCCAGGACGGTGAGGTTGTCGGCCAGCATGAAGTGCTGGTGCACCATGCCGATGCCCAGTGCGATGGCGTCGGCGGGGCTCGAGAAGGTGACCTGGTCGCCGCCGACGGTGATGGTGCCCTCGTCCGGCTTCTGCATGCCGTAGAGGATCTTCATCAGGGTCGACTTGCCGGCACCGTTCTCACCGACCAGGGCGTGCACGGTGCCCTGGCGGATCGTGATGTCGATGTCGTGGTTGGCGACGACGCCGGGGAAGCGCTTGGTGATGCCGCGCAGTTCTACGGCGGCAGGAGGGCTGGACGCGTTGATGACGCACTCTCCTTGGCGGGAAGGAGCGGGAGGGCAGGCGGAAGGGGCGGGCTGTGGTGGTCTTGGGGGCGTGGCGAAGTTATCGCGCCGGAACGCCCTCTACGCGCGTAGCGCTCCCGAATACCAAAACCCGGGGGCCGGAAACCGGTCCGCGGGCCGTGGGGCTCACGCCCCGGGCCCGCGGACCTGCGGTACCGGCCGCTCGGTTACGGAGCGGTCTGGACCTTGATCTTGCCGGCGGCGATGTCGGCCTTGGCCTTGTCGACCGCCGCGACGACGTCCGTCATCTTGGTGAAGGCCGGGTTGGAGCGGGACAGGGCGACACCGTCGTCCTCGAGGCCGTAGCGGATCTCACCGGTCTGCGGCTTGCCGTCCTGGACCGACTTGATCAGGTTGAACACGGCACCGGAGACGTTCTTGGTGACCGAGGTCAGGATCTGGTCCTTGTAGGTGGCCAGACCCTTCTGGTTGTACTGGTCCGAGTCGACGCCGATGGCCCACTTGCCGGCCTTGGCGGTCGCCTCGATCGAACCGGAGCCCGCGAGGCCGGCAGCCGCGTAGATCACGTCCGCGCCCGCGTCGAGCTGGCCCTGCGCCGCGGCCTTGCCGAGGTCCGGCTTCGAGAAGCCACCGAAGTCCGGCGGCTGCGTCAGGTACTGGACCTTGACGTTGACGCCCTTCTTGGTGTCCTTGACGCCCTGGACGAAGCCCGCCTCGAACTTCTTGATCAGCGGGGTCTCCACACCACCGATGAAGCCGACGGTGTTCGTCTTCGTCACCTTGGCGGCGGCGACGCCGGCCAGGTAGGAGCCCTGCTCCTCGTTGAACACCAGATTGGCGATGTTCGGGCCGGTCTTGGAGGTGTCGTCGATGAGACCGAAGGTCGTCTTCGGGAACTTCGGCGCGACCTCGGCGATGGCGGGCGCGTAGGCGAAACCGACACCGATCACGGGGTTGTTGCCGGCCCGCGCCAGCGCGGTCAGGCGCTGGATCTTGTCCGGGTCGCCCTCGCCCTCGCTGGGCTCGGCGTCGTTGCCCTCGATGTCGAGTTCCTTCTCGGCCTTCTCCAGACCGGCGAACGCGGCGTCGTTGAAGGACTGGTCGCCGCGGCCACCGATGTCGTAGGCGATGGCGGCCTTGCCGCCCTTGTCGTCCGGACCTGCGGAGGACGACGAGTCGCTGCCACACGCGGTGGCAGACAGTGCGAGAGCCGCGGACGCGATGCCCACGGTGGCGATCCTGGTGATCCGGCGCACTGGGGGGCTCCTTAAACCTGACCGAAAGCGCCACTTCCGGCGCTGGGTTCGCCGCGATCGTAACGCGCGTAGATGTCAGTTAAAGACCCGTTCATCAGTCGTTATCGGATCGTCGCGAACAAGCCACGCACCTGTGCGCCCGTGCCGGGGCGGGCGCGTCGCTCCGCGCCCCGGCGTGTCGTCGACGGGCACCGGATCGGACATCCGTACGGGTCCGGACCGGGCGGGCGCCTCAGCGGGCCCCGAGACCTTCCAGCAGCGCCGCGGCGGTGAACAGCTCGACGCCGGCCGTGATGGCCTCCTCGTCGACGTCGAAGTCCCCGCGGTGCAGGTCGCGTCGCGTGGTGTCGCCGGGGGTCCGCACACCGAGGCGGGCCATGGCGCCCGGCACGTGCTCCAGGTACCAGGAGAAGTCCTCGCCGCCGAGGCTCTGCTCGGTGTCCTCGATCGCATACGATCCGCGGCGCGCGGCGTGCGCGTCGCGCAGCAGTTCGGTGACGGCCGGGTCGTTGACGACGGGCGGCACTCCGCGGATGTAGTCGATCTGCGACTTGGCCCGGTGCAGCGTGGCGACCTCGTCGATCGCGGCGTGCACCACGTCGGGCGCGGCGCGCCAGCCCGCGAGGTCCAGGCAGCGCACGGTGCCGGAGAGCTCGGCGTGCTGCGGGATGACGTTGGGCGCGTGACCGGCCGTGATGCGGCCCCAGGTGAGGGCCAGGCCGGAGCGCGAGTCGACGCGACGTGAGAGCAGCGCCGGGACCTCGATGGCGAGCTTCGCGGCCGCGGTGACCATGTCCGTCGTCAGATGCGGCCGGGCGGTGTGGCCGCCGGGCCCGTCGAGGGCGACCTCGATCCGGTCGCAGGCCGAGGTGATCGGTCCGGACCGCAGCCCGATGGAACCCGCGTCGACCCGGGGGTCGCAGTGAACCGCGATGATCTTGCCGACGCCGTCGAGGACGCCGCATTCGATCGCGTCGGCCGCGCCGCCGGGCAGGACCTCCTCGGCGGGCTGGAAGAGCAGCCGCACAGGCTGCGTCAGCAGACCCTGCCGGTCGAGCTCGGCGAGCACCAGTCCGGCCCCGAGGACCGTGGTGGTGTGCACGTCGTGCCCGCAGGCGTGGGCGCGGTCGGGCACGGTGGAGCGGTAGGGGACCCCGCTCTTGGTGTCCGGGATGGGAAGGGCGTCGATGTCGGCGCGGATCGCGAAGAGGGGCCGTCCGGGAGCGGAGTCCGTGCCGATGTCGCAGACGAGGCCGGTGCCCATGGAGAGGACCCGCGGCTTCAGGCCGGCCTGCTCGAGGCGGTCCTTGATCGCCGCGGTGGTGCGGAACTCCTGGTTCCCGAGCTCGGGGTGCATGTGGAGGTCGCGCCGGAAGGCGACGAGCTCCGTACGCAACGGCTCGGTCAGCCTGCCGGGCAGTGCGGCGTCGCCCGGCAGCGCGCCCGTGCGGGGCGCTGCGTCTGCGCCGGGCGTCTCGGCTTCTTCGGACTCGCGGGACATCAACTGGTTCACCCAGTGAAGGGTATGCCCCTCAAGCCCTCAACTGCCGTGCGATCAACAAAAGATCAGCCTCATAGGCGAAGGAAACCTGGCCTGAGGTGCATAGCTGTTTGCCGTTGTGGGTAAGCTCACTCGCTCTTTTTGTCAGGTCGGCTCTGCTGCCGGACGCCGGTCGCCCCCCTTCAAGCGGGTGCCGGCAGCCGGTACACGTCCCGGGCCGTGCCCGTGACGACAGCCAGGAACCCCTGGGCACGCGGCGACGCGCTCGCTCTGAGCCACTCCGGCGCGATGTCGCAGACCGCCACTTTGATCCCCGTGCCCGCGAGGGCCAGCGGGAGGGTGTGTACGACCGTCGAAGGAAAACTCAGCACCGTTGAGCCTATCGGGCCCCTGCGGGCGATCAGCTCCAGCGGCAGGTCGGGGCGGACGACTTCCAGGCCGGTCTCGGCGGCGAGCCGGTGCAGCTTGTCGGCGCTCTCCCTGCGGTGGGCGAAGTAACGGGTGGCGCCGTGGGCGCGGGCCAGCGTCGCGACCGCGTCCAGGTACTGCTCCAGGTCGACCACGCCCGTCTCCACCAACGAGGTCCCGACCATGTCGGCGCCCCGCGTGAGGGTCGGCGGCCCGAAGCGCTGCCGCGTCCAGGCGAAGTCGTTCGCCGTGACGGTGATCCCCGGCGCCGACTCCACGGGCATCGAGGTGAAGACCTCGACCTTGCGGGACCGGGAGGGGCTCAGCCTGCGCCGGGCCATGAAGGTCACCGGTGCGAGCACCAGCTCGCGCGGGCCGCGGCGCCCGCCGCGGCGGTGCCAGCGCACCAGCTGCTCCCCGCGGGCGACCTGCGCGACGAACTCCATGGTCGCCGTGCCGTCGTCGACCACGGTGAGATTCTTGCCGCCGACGAGCGTCAGCAGGAGCTGGACGTAGCGGGAGAACGGGTCCCCGATCACGATCCGCTCGGCCCGGCGCAGAATCGGGCCGAGCTCGCGGATGGTCCTCAGCGGAGCGCCGGCCCCGCCGCGCGCCTCCTGCCAGCGGACGGTGAACCCCTCGCCGCGCGCCAGCTCCGCCATGCGGCGCAGCTGGCCCCGCGACATGGGGTCGACGGGCGACAGGACGACCACGGTGAGGTCGGCTGCGGGATCACCGGTGGGGGCGGCACCGGAACCGGCGTGGGCCCACTCCAGGACGTTCAGGAGCTGGACCGGGCTCTCGACGAACGCGAGATTCACTGGCTTCACCTCGTGATGCCGGATCGGCGCGCCCGGCGGGGCCGGGGGCCTGGATGGATACGCCCGCGCGCGCCGGACCCGGCCGCGGGGTGCACGCGGTGCGTGCGTGGCCCGGCTGGTGCGGGCATGCGCCGCTGGGGGGCTTGTGCGTACGGGCACGCATGGCCGGCTTGTGCGGCCGCGCGCACCCGCCTGGCCTGCGCGGTCGCGCATCGCTGCGGGGCCTGTGCGCCCGCGCGGACGTGCGGGGCGCGTGCGTACGGGCACGCATGGCCGGCCTGTGCGGCCGCGCGCGCCTGCGAGGCGCGCGCAACGGCGGGCGTGCGCGCCGCGCAGGGCACTGCGTGCGTGCGGGCACCCCGCGCTCCCCGCGCCGGACGCGAGTGGCCCGGCGCGGCGGGAGCGGCACCGCCGTGGCGGCAGGGGCCGTCAGACCGCGGCAGGCTCACGGTCGTCCGCCTCGGCCACGACGCCGGCCACGCGCCGCAGCTTCTTCATGGGGCCGAGCTCGCTCTCGTAGACCTTCTTGACGCCGTCGCCGAGCGACTCCTCCACGACGCGGATGTCGCGGACGAGGCGGGTCAGGCCCTGCGGCTCCACGGAGGCGGCCTGGTCGGAGCCCCACATGGCGCGGTCGAGGGTGATGTGGCGCTCGATGAAGGCGGCGCCCAGGGCGACGGCCGCGAGGGTGGTCTGCAGACCGGTCTCGTGGCCGGAGTAGCCGATCGGGACGTTCGGGTACTCGGCCTGGAGCGTGTTGATGACGCGCAGGTTGAGCTCCTCGGCCTTCGCCGGGTACGTCGAGGTGGCGTGGCAGAGCAGGATGTTCTCGCTGCCCAGGACCTCGACCGCGTGGCGGATCTGCTTCGGCGTGGACATGCCGGTCGACAGGATGATCGTGCGGCCCGTGGCGCGCAGGGCGCGCAGCAGCTCGTCGTCCGTGAGGGAGGCGGAGGCGACCTTGTGCGCCGGCACGTCGAACTTCTCCAGGAAGGCGACGGCCTCGGTGTCCCACGGGGAGGCGAACCAGTCGATGCCGCGCTTCTTGCAGTGCTCGTCGATCGCGCGGTACTCGTCCTCGCCGAACTCGACGCGGTGGCGGTAGTCGATGTACGTCATACGGCCCCAGGGGGTGTCGCGCTCGATGTCCCACTGGTCGCGCGGCGTGCAGATCTCCGGCGTGCGCTTCTGGAACTTGACCGCGTCGCAGCCCGCGTCGGCGGCCACGTCGATCAGCTTGAACGCGTTCTCCAGGTCGCCGTTGTGGTTGATGCCGATCTCGCCGGTGACGTAGACGGGCCGGCCCGGGCCGGCGGTCTTGCTGCCGAGGGTGCGCAGACGGGTGGTGCTCATGGGGGGTATTTCCTTACTTCTCGGGGGAAAGGGGGGTGGTTTCAGGGGTGTGGAGGTGCGGGCCGAGGAGCCAGGCGGCGATCTCGCGGATCGCGCCCTCTCCGCCGGACGTGGCAGTGACGGCACGCGCGGCGGCCCGTACGGAGTCGTGCGCGCTCGCGACGGCCACGGGCCAGCCGACGAGGTGGAAGCACGGGAGGTCGTTGACGTCGTTGCCGACGTACAGGACGCGCTCGGGCGCGATCCCCTTCTCCTCGCACCACTGCTTGAGGGCGAGGTCCTTGCGGTCGATGCCGTGCAGGACGGGGACCTGGAGCTTGCGGGCGCGTGCGGCGACGACCGGGTTCTGCTCGGTGGACAGGATCAGCAGCTCCAGTCCGGCCTTGCGCAGGTGGGCGACGCCGAGGCCGTCGCCGCGGTGGACGGCGACGATCTCGCGGCCGTCCGCGTCGATGAGGACCCGGTCGTCGGTCTGGGTGCCGTCGAAGTCCAGGACGACCGCGTCGACGTCCTCGCGGGCGGGCAGCGCGGCGCTGTCCAGCAGCGGCGCGAGCGCCCGGGCGCGGGCCAGGTCGTGCGGGTCGTCGACCTCGAGGACGCGGGCGGGGTCGGTGCGCACGAGTGCGGTGCGGCCGAAGAACCGGTGGCCGGCCTCGCGGAAGCCGGCGGCGTTCATCGCGTACGCGGCGCCGGTCTCCAGGAAGTCCTGCGGACGGTCCTGGCGGCGGGGCCGGAAGGACGCGTCGTGGTTGACGCCGTAGCCGGAGCCGGTGGCCGTTGCGGTGCCGGCGAGGACGGCCGTGGAGCCGACCGCCTGCGCCACCGCGGGGTCCGCAGCGTCGGCGGGCTCGCTCTCGCGCCACACGAAGCCGTGGAAGGGGGCGACGGTCACCGCGCTGTCCGCGCCCTCCTCGACGACCGCGCGGGCGACGCCCTCGACGTCCTCGCGGGCGATGAACGGGCTGGTGCACTGGACGAGCAGCACCACGTCGACGCGGTCGCCGTGCACGGCCTCGTGCGCGTCCATGGCGTGCAGGACGGCGGACTCGCTGGTGGCGGTGTCGCCGGCGATGGCGGCGGGCCGCGGCACGACCTCGGCGCCCGCGCTGCGCGCGGCCGCGGCGATGTCGGCGTCATCGGTGGAGACGGCGACGTGGGTGACCAGCGGCGCGTCGAGGCAGGCGCGCACGGCGCGGGCGACGAGCGGCACACCGGCGACGGGCGCCAGGTTCTTGGCCGGGACGCCCTTGGATCCGCCCCGGGCGGGGATCACGGCGAGAACGGTCATCGGGGCTCCTGAGCAGTACGAGTGCGGTTCGGCCCCCGAGGGGGCCTCGTGCGGGACGCCGCCGCGTGGGCGAGCGGGGCGGGCGCCGCGGGCGCGGGGCAGGCCGTCGGACGGCCGGGTGCGCGGGTCACAGTTCGCCCATCCGGCGGATGACCGGGGCCACGCGCTGGACGCCGTGGCGGTAGGCGCCGCGCGCCACTTCGCGGACCGCGTCGCGCACCACCCGGCGCAAGCCCGTGACCTCCGCCTTCGGGGCCGCTCCGGGCAGCGGGACACCGTCGGGGGCCAGGTGGTGGCGGGCGAGGATGTTCGGCAGGTAGCCCGGCGCTGTACTCGGCGTGTAGTACGGCGCGATCGGCCCGGGCCCGTCGCCGAGCAGCAGCTTCGCGACCCGCGCCCGGGCCTCGTCGAAGGCGCTCTCGTAGGAGCCTCCCCCTGCGCCGGACGGCGTGGGGGGACCCCCAGCGGCCACGCCCTGACGGGCCAGCCACTCGGCGTCGGGCACGGGACGGTGGCCGCCGTCGAGCCGGTCCCAGGACGTCAGCAGGCCCGAGCCGAGGAAGTGGTGGTTGCCGAGCACCTCGCGCACCCCGAGGTCGCTGAGGATCGCGGTGGGGATGCGGCGGTGCAGGGACTCGAGGGCGGCGGTCGAGGAGACGGTGACCAGCAGGTCCGTGCGGTCCAGGACCTCGCCCATGTTCCCGTAGACCAGGCGGAAGTTGGACGGCAGTCCGCCCGGCAGCCGGTCCGCCAGCTTCTGGTACGGCAGCTCCTCCAGGTGCGTGGTGTGCTCGCCCGGCTTGGACCGGAGCTTGAGCAGGACCTCGCGCCGCGGGTGCAGCCGGGCGTGCTCGACGAGGCGGCGCAGCAGGTACGCACGGTCGGCGCGGCTGTCCGGCACGGAGGGCTGGGCGGCGAAGACGACGGTGTCGCGGCCCTCCTCCGGCCGGTACGGGGCGCCGCCGAGGAAGGGCAGCGCGGCCTCGGTGACGGCCGAGGCGTCGGCGCCCACCCCCTCGTACACGGCACGGAAACGGTCCGCGTCGTGGCGGGAGTTGGCGAGGACGACATCGGCGCCGTGGCGCAGCAGCAGCCCGTCGGCGAGCTTCTCGTAGACGACGCCCACGTAGCCGGTGACGACGACGGGCCGGCGCGGGAGGCCCAGCGCGGCGAGGCCGTGCAGCATGGCCTGCACGCCGCCGCCGACGAGCGCGAGGACGACGACGTCGTACGAGCCGTCCTCGACCGCCCGCAGGAACTCTTTCCCCGTCACCTCGCGCATCGCGTCGGCGCGCACGCCCACTTCGGCGAGCTGGCGGGGTGTCGGGGTGGCCCGGCCGCGCAGCAGGAATCCGCTCAGCTCCACGGAGGTGCTCGGGGCGATACGGCGCGCGGTGAGCGCACCCCATTTCCACCGGGTGTCGGAGTCGGCGAGTACGGCTACCCGTACGGCCTCGCTGGTACGTGTTGGCACGTCGAGGACGCTAGGAAGGCATTTCGTTTCACGGCCCAACTCGACTGCAACAACGGGTTAACAGAGCACCTACGAACGGGGCGATGACCTCGGAAACGGGCGGGTTAACAAAGTCGACGCTCTGCGTTCACCTTCCATCCCTCCGGCAGTCGATACGAATGCCGTGTGGCGACCTAGCGTCGCGCAGGTGGTTAAGCTCTCCGTCATCGTGCCGTTCTACAACGTGCAGACATACGCCCCGGACACACTGAAAAGCCTGCAGGCGAACGCCCGCGAGGACTTCGAGTTCCTTCTCGTCGACGACTGCTCGACGGACGGCACTCCGGAGATCCTGGAGCGGGCGGAGCGCTCGGTTCCGGGCGCTGTCCTGCTCAGACATGAGCAGAACGGCGGGCTGGCCACCGCCCGCAACACCGGTCTGGACGCCGCGCGCGGCGAGTACATCACCTTCCTCGACGGCGACGACTGGCTGGCGCCCGGGCACTTCGAGGCGCTGCTCGCCGCCCACGAGAGCCTCGGCGTCGACTTCGTCCGCACGGACCACGTCCAGTGCACGGGACGCGAGCGCAAGGTGCACCGGGCGCCCGTCGGCCGGCGCGGCGAGGTGCTGCGGCCGCGCGACTGGATCCTGCCCGCCGACCGCTCCACCGGTGTCGACTACCCCTACGCGTGGGCCGGGATGTACCACCGCAGGCTCGTCGACCAGGGGCTGCTGCACTTCACGCACGGGCTGCGCACCGCGGAGGACCGGCCCTGGATCTGGCGGCTGCACCGCGAGGCGGAAACCTTCGCGACGATCAGCCGGCTCGGAATCTTCTACCGGCGCGGAGTCGCTTCCTCACTGACGCAGATCGGCGACATCCGGCAGCTCGATTTCATCAAGGCATTCGACCAGGTGCTCGAGGAAACGGCGAATGACCCGGAGGCCGACCGCCTTCTTCCGAAGGCCGTCCGTACATACTGTGCCGTCATTTCCCACCACTTGGGATCGATCGAAAGGTTCGAGCCCGCCGTGGCACGGAAATTGCGCACCATGAGTGCCGCCGCCCTGAAGCGTATGCCGCAGGACGTTCTCAACGATGCGCTCGACTCGATGGACATCGAGCGCGCCTCCCGGCTCCGCCGGGTGCGCCGCCGCCCCGCCCCGCTCACCGTGGAGGCGGCGGCCTGATGCCCACCACCCAGATCTTCTACGCGTCCTCCCTGTACGGAGCGGCGACCGTGGCCGCCGCGATCGACAGCGGCTGCTTCGCCGCCGCGGACCGGCGGCTCCTGCTCGTCGCCAACAACGCGACCACGCCCGAGACCACGCCGTCCCTGGACGAGATGCCCGGCTTCGAGCGGCTGCGCGGCCGCTTCGACGGGGTGCTGTCGTGGAACGAGGCCATCTCCCCCTTCCACCCGGGCGGCTGGTCGCCGCGCCAGGACGACATCCCGCTGTGGGAGAGGTACCTGCGGCAGCTGTGGGACCTCGGCGACGACCGCATCGAGCTGGCCGTCGAGTCGATCCAGGTCGCGCCCGCGCTGGCGATCGCCCAGCTCTTCCCGGACGCGGCGCTCGACGTGTACGCGGACGGGCTGATGAGCTACGGCCCCACCCGCAACAAGATCGACCCGCTGGTCGGCGAACGGGTACGGCGGCTGTTCCACCTGGACCTGGTGCCGGGCCTGCGGCCCATGCTGCTCGCCGAGTTCGGGGCCGAGCCGCAGCTCGTTCCGACCGAGGCGTTCGTCAAGATCGTCGCGGAACTGTCGGACGTCCTGCCGGAAGCCGTACCCGGTGTCGGCGAGGGGCCGGCGCTTCTGCTGGGCCAGTACCTCGCGGCACTCGGCATCATCACGCCCGCGGAGGAGGAGGCGCAGCACCTGCGCATGCTCAGGTCCGCGGTCGAACTGGGCCACCGGAACGTGGTGTTCAAACCGCACCCGACGGCCCCGGCCTCCTGGACCCGGACGCTGGAGCGCGAGGCGGAGTCGCTGGGCGTCGGCCTCACGGTCGTGGACCGGCCGCTGCTCGCCGAGGTGCTCTACCGGCAGCTGCGGCCGAGCCTGGTCGTCGGCTGCTTCTCGACGGCGCTGTTCACGGCGGCCACGTTCTACGGCATCCCCGTCGCCCGGCTGGGCACGGAGCCGCTGCTGGACCGGCTCACGCCGTACCAGAACAGCAACCGCGTGCCGCTGACGGTGGTCGACGCGCTGGTCCCGGACCTCGCGGAGGGCGCGGCTGGGGCACCGGCGGAGGCGGACGAACGGCTCACGGGTCTGCTGAGCGCGGTGGGCTTCGCGATGCAGCCGCAGATCCGCGCGGATCTGCGGCCGGCGGCGGAACGCTTCCTGAGCACGGCGCTCGACGCGTCGACGGTGCGCTACTTCAAGCGCCGCCGCCTGACGGTGCTGGGCCTGCCGGGCGGCCTCCCGGTTCCGCGCCATGCGGCGGTACGCCGCGTGGTGCGGCGGGCGCGGCGGCTGAAGCGCGCGCTGACCTGACGGTGCGCTGTGGCGCGGGTCGGGGGCGCGCCGCCGGCGTTTGAGGCGCGGGGGCCCGGGGGCGGAGCCCCCGGCTACGGGATGGGGTACCTCCCACGGCCGCCAGGCCGTGGGGGGAGGGCGGGGTGGGGAAGACGCCCCGCGCAGCGGCCCGGCCACCTGCCGGGCCCGCGTCACGCGCTGCTGAGCGAGAGCTTCACCGCGAAGCCGAGGAACAGCGCGCCCGCCGCCGACGTCGCACCGGCCGAGAGGCGCCTGCGGCGGCGGAAGGCGGCGGCGAGCCGCGTGCCGCCGAAGATCAGGGTCGTCAGGTACAGGAAGCTGCTCAGCTGCAGCAGCGTGCCGAGGACCAGGAAGGACACGGCCGGGTACGCGTACGACGGGTCGACGAACTGCACGAAGAAGGAGATCAGGAAGAGGATCGCCTTCGGGTTGAACAAGCTGATGATCAGCGCGCGGCGGTACGGGTTCTCCCCGGAGTCCGCCGCCGTCTCCGCCGTCTCGTCGCCGAACGACTCCCCGCGCGCACGCCACATCGCCCATGCCGCCCGCAGCATGCCGATCGCCATCCAGCTCAGATAGCCGGCGCCCGCGTACTTCACGATCATGAACAGCAGCGGAGTCGTCTGGAGCAGCGAGGCCGCGCCGAGCGCGGCGAGCGTCATCAGGACCGTGTCGCCGGTGAAGACGCCGGCCGCGGCCTTGTATCCGGTCCGGGTCCCCTTGCGGGCGGCGACGGACAGTACGTACAGCGAGTTCGGCCCCGGCAGCAGGATGATGAGGACGAGCCCGGCGAGATAGGTCGGCAGATTGGTGACACCCAGCATGAGGCGGAGTGTCGCACGGGGTGCGACACTCCGCATCGGGGTTTCGTATGCCGGAATACCGGAATATCAGAACGCGTCGGTGGGGACGTACGTGCCCCACACCTCCCGCAGCGCGTTGCAGACCTCGCCGACCGTGGCGCGCGCCCTGAGCGCTTCCTTCATCGGGTAGAGCACGTTGTCCGTGCCCTCGGCGGCCTTCTTCAGCGCGGCGAGGGCCTCGTCCACGGCACGCTGGTCGCGCTCGGCGCGCAGCCGCGCGAGCCGCTCGGCCTGCTGGGCCTCGATCGCCGGGTCGACGCGGAGCGGCTCGTAGGGCTCCTCGGCGTCGAGCGTGAAGCGGTTGACGCCGACGACGACCCGCTCGCCCGAGTCGGTCTCCTGCGCGATGCGGTAGGCGCTGCGCTCGATCTCGTTCTTCTGGAAGCCGCGTTCGATGGCGTTGACCGCGCCGCCCAGGTCCTCGACGCGCTGCATGAGGGCCACGGCCGCCGCTTCGACGTCGTCCGTCATCTTCTCGACCACGTACGAGCCGGCGAACGGGTCGACGGTGGCCGTCACGTCCGTCTCGTACGCGAGGACCTGCTGCGTGCGCAGCGCGAGGCGGGCGCTCTTGTCGGTCGGCAGGGCGATGGCCTCGTCGAAGGAGTTGGTGTGCAGCGACTGCGTACCGCCCAGGACCGCCGCGAGGCCCTGCACCGCGACGCGGACCAGGTTCACCTCCGGCTGCTGGGCGGTGAGCTGCACCCCGGCCGTCTGCGTGTGGAAGCGCAGCATCAGCGACTTCGGGTTCTTCGCGCCGAACTCCTCCTTCATCACCCGGGCCCAGATACGGCGGGCGGCACGGAACTTGGCGACCTCCTCGAGGATCGTCGTCCGCGCGACGAAGAAGAAGGACAGTCGGGGCGCGAAGTCGTCGACGTCCATGCCCGCGGCGACGGCGGTACGGACGTACTCGATGCCGTCGGCGAGGGTGAACGCGATCTCCTGCGCGGGCGAGGCACCGGCCTCCGCCATGTGGTAGCCGGAGATCGAGATGGTGTTCCACTTCGGGATCTCGGCCTTGCAGTACTTGAAGATGTCGGCGATCAGCCGCAGCGAGGGCTTCGGCGGGAAGATGTACGTGCCGCGGGCGATGTACTCCTTGAGCACGTCGTTCTGGATCGTGCCGGTCAGCTTGTCCGCGGGAACGCCCTGCTCCTCGCCCACCAGTTGGTAGAGCAGGAGGAGCAGCGCTGCGGGGGCGTTGATCGTCATCGACGTGGAGACCTTGTCCAGCGGGATCCCGCCGAACAGCACCCGCATGTCGTCGATCGAGTCGATCGCGACGCCGACCTTGCCGACCTCGCCGTGCGCGATGGGGGCGTCGGAGTCGTGGCCCATCTGGGTCGGCAGGTCGAAGGCGACGGACAGGCCCATCGTGCCGTGGGCGATGAGCTCCTTGTAGCGGGCGTTGGACTCGACGGCCGTGCCGAAGCCCGCGTACTGGCGCATCGTCCAGGGCCGGCCGGTGTACATCGTCGGGTAGACGCCGCGTGTGAAGGGGTACGCACCGGGCTCGCCCAGCTTCTCCGCCGGGTCCCAGCCCGCCAGGTCCGCCGGCCCGTAGACCGGCTCGATGGGCAGTCCCGACTCGGACTCGCGCGCCATGTGACTGTGCCTCCCGCTAGAACTTCCGGAACTGCCCGGCTTTTCGTGGCTACTGGCTGGTAACGACCCTCGCGACGGACTGTAGCGGTGCGGCGTGCGACGGGTGGAGGGCCCCGCGCTGGGACCTTCCTCACAGCCGCTGTGTCGTCCTCGTCCCCCAACTGTTACCCCCATGATGCGCGAGATCGCGCAACCGGGCGGGAGGTGAATCTGTCTCACCAGGGACAAGAACAAAAGGGGGCGATCATGCTCAGGGGGGCGATCATGCGTAGGAAAGACGTTGCGGTCAGAGCGCTGGCGGCGGCGGCCGCGCTGGCCGTGGCCGCGGTGACGGCCGGCTGCACGGCTCAGGCGGCGACCACGAAGCCGCAGGCCACCGCCACGCCGAGTGCGTCGCCCACGACGGCCGCGCCGTCGGCGTCGCGGGCGCCCGAGCCGTCGAAGACGCCCTCGGCGTCGCCCAGCACCTCTGCTCCCGCGCCGAAGATCCTCATGGCTGCGGGCGCCAAGGGCGAGCAGGTGCGCGAACTGCAGGCCAGGCTCGCGCAGATCGGCTGGTTCGACGACAAGCCCACCGGGACGTACGGACCGGTCACCACCACGGCGGTCAAGGGCTTCCAGGGCAAGCGCGGCCTGCCGGCCACCGGCAGCACGGACGAGGTCACCTGGCAGAAGCTGCTCGGCATGACGACGAAGCCGACCCGCGACGAGCTGGACGGCAAGGAGGTCGAGAAGCCGAAGGCGAAGCTGGACCCGCGGTGCATGACCGGCCGCGTGATGTGCATCAGCAAGACCACCCGGACGCTGTCCTGGATGATCGACGGCAAGGTCCTGTCGACGATGGACGTCCGCTTCGGCTCGCAGTACACGCCGACCCGTGAGGGTGCGTTCAACGTGGGCTGGAAGTCCCGGCACCACGTCTCGACGATCTACCACACGCCCATGCCGTACGCGATGTTCTTCAGCGGCGGCCAGGCGGTCCACTACTCGTCCGACTTCGCGGCCCGCGGCTACAACGGCGCCTCGCACGGCTGCGTCAACGTCCGGGACAAGGGGAGGATCGCGGCGCTGTTCGCCCAGGTGCGCACGGGCGACAAGGTCGTCATCTACTGGTGAGCCGCCTCGCACGAGCGAGGGCTCTGGGCGTGGAGATCCGGGCCGGAGAAGCCGGAGAAGACCGGGGAAGAGAGGGCGCGGGCGGGACCGGGGGAACGTGTCCCGCCCGCGCCATGTGCGCTGAGCCGTGGGTACGGGGGGAACCCCGGCTCTTCGCGCGGCCGATGACCAGTCGGCTCACTTCTTACTGCGCCACCGGCCGGAAAAACGTCACACCGCCTCCGCGCGGGCGAAAAAGCGCAGTTCAGAGGAGGCTTCCGGTCAAGCTCGCCGGGGTGTCCCCGGGCGCGGAAGCGGTCGGGGACGCGGTCGCCGACGGTTCCTGCGGGACGAGCGTCCAGGAGACGGGCGGAACCTCGACGGGCTCGGCCTCCTGGGAGCCGGAGCCGCCGGAGTCCTCGCCGCCCGCGTCACGGTCGTCTTCGCCCTTGCCGTCCCCGTCACCGGAGCCGTCGTCCTTGCCGCCGCCGCCCGTACCCTCGCCCGTGCCGTCGCCCTTTCCGTCGCCGGCCTTCTCGGGGCCGAGCAGGCGGTCGCAGAACCGCTTCACGCCGTCCGCGCCCTTCGCCAGCTCCTCCAGGCGCTCCTTGCGCTCCGCGGCGAGGGTGCCGTTGCGGTAGTCCTTGCACGCCTCGACGGAGTCGCGGCGCAGCTCCGCGTCGCTGCCCAGACCTCCCGCCGTCGCCTGGCCGCCGTCGCCGGGACCGCCGGAGCCGGTGCCTTCGGCGCCGGAGGACGGGCCGGTGGACTCGCCGCCGAGCGACGGCGGCGCCGGAGGCGTGGTGACGCCGGGGGGCGAGGACACGCCGCCGGTGGCGCCCGGCGTCTCGGACGTCAGGGGGCCGGGCGTCTCGGCGGCCGAGACGGAGGAGGCGGGCAGCGGGTGCTCGTCGCCGCCGAAGGGAGTCGGCAGGACGCCCGTACCGGCCGCGACCGCCACCCCGCCGAGCGCGACGGCGGCCACCGCCGCGGCGAGCCCGAAGCGCACGGGGCGGCCGAAGCGCAGCCCGGAGACCGGCACGGCGGGTCGGGTCACCCGTACCGTGCCGAGGAAGTCACCCGCGGGTGCCGCCGCATCGGCCCTGGCCTTGCGGAACGCGGCCATGGCGGCCGCCTCGCCGGGCAGCTCGCCGTCGTCGTGGCGATATCCGGGATCGGCGGCGCCGTCCAGGACCTCGAAGAGCCGTGCGGCCTGCATACGGGCGTGTTCGTCGTGGGTCTCGACAGACTCGCCGCGCAGCAGCCGCTCCGCCGCGTCCCTGTCAAGCCACTCGTACCGCTCGTCGGCCATCACATGTCCTTCTGCGTCCGCGAGCGGGAATGCGTCACACCGGCCGGCGCGGTCGCGCCACGCCGGCGGCCGCGCTGCGGGGGCACTCCGTCGAGATCCGGAGGGGACCCTTCCTCCGCCGAACCGACCGGGCCACCGTCGGCCACCTGCGGTTTCGCCCCGACGTCGCCGAAGTGACCGCCCTCGTGCAGCAGTTCGGCGAGCCGCTTGAGACCGCGGTGCGCAGCGGTGCGCACGGCACCGGGGCGCTTGCCGAGCGCCTGCGCGGCGCTCTTCGCGTCGAGCCCGACGACGACCCTGAGGACGACGGCCTCGGCCTGGTCCTGCGGCAGCTGGGCGATCAGCGCCATGGTGCTGTTGGTGGTGATCGACTCCATCGCCTCGGCGACGGTGTCGGAGTCGGCGGGCTTGCCCGTCAGCTCGGTCTCGTCGCCGCCGACGGCAGGCCGCCGGCCGCGCATCCGTATGTGGTCCAGCGCGCGGTTGCGGGCGATACGGGCGGCCCAGCCCCGGAACCGGTCGGCGTCGCCGGTGAAGCGGTCGAGATCGCGTGCGATCTGCAGCCACGCCTCGGACGCGACGTCCTCGGCGTCCGTCTCACCGACGAGCGTGCGCACATAGCCGATCAGCCGCGGGTGCACCGTGCGGTACACAGTCCGGAAGGCGCCTTCGTCCCCGTCCTGAGCCGCGAGCACCGCGGCGGTCAACTCCGCGTCGTCCCCCAGCACTACCTCAACCTGTCTGAATCGCAGCTGGTCACCACTGCCGCGCCACCCTGCGCGAACCAGCACGCTACGTCGTCGTCCGGGTGCACGTCCATGCCTAGTACAAGCGGCAACAACCTAACAATGCAGCGCGGTGTGACAGAAAACGCACGCACGGCGCTGAGAGAAGTGCGGGGTACCACTGCGACCCCGCCCGAAGCGACGACCGGGGCCTCTCCTGTGGGGGGTGGCGGCCCCGGTCGTCCTTCTTTTCGCCCCTGCCCGGGGCCTTCGACGGGATGGCCGGGCCTCCGATCCGTAATCGATTCGATACGCAAGGCAGCGCTCGCCACGCCGCGCGCCCACGCGTTCCTCACACACCCGCCACGTGCCGGCCACTCTCTCCACGCCGGGCGAGCGCCGTATGCTCCGCCGATCCGGGTCTGTGCGCCCCGCCGATATGGTCTCCGGATGACACAGGAATTCGAACTCGTCCGGTCGCTCGAGGCGGCCGTCGAAGACCGCCGGGCCGCCTGGGAGTTCGTCAAGGGCTTCGCGGCCGGCTGGAGCGCCGAGCCGCTCGGCGCCGGCGACGGGTGGTCCGAGGCGGAACTCGCCGCCGCCGAGGAGCGCCTCGGACTGCGGCTGCCCGCCGCGCTGCGGGAGGCGTACGCCCTGCTCGGCCGGCGCACGGATCTGACCGGCAACCACGACACGCTCCGCACTCCGGCCGAGTTGTACGTCGACGAGGCGGGCGAGGCGCTCGTCTTCCGCGACGAGAACCAGGGCGCCGCGCGCTGGGGCATCCTGCTCACGGACCTGGCCCGGGAGGACCCGCCCGTGCGCATACGGCCCGACCTGGCCGACAAGAGCAGGGAGAAGTGGGAGGACTGGCTGGCCCGGACCTCGCTCGCGTTCGTGGAGATCGTGCTGTCGGAGTCGGTGCACGCCCCCGACGACCTCGTGGACGTGCTGGAAGCGCTGGAGGATGAGGACCTCGAGGAGCTGGAACAGCGCAGCGCCGGGCTGCCGTTCCCTCGGTATCCCGAGGGGGAGGAGCCGGGCACCCGCTGGTTCCTGCGCGACGGCGTGCTGCTGCGCGACGACGGGGCCTGGCTCATGGTCCGGGGCCGTACGGAGGAAGCGCTGGACGCGGTCCGGGCGGCGATCCCGGGCGACTGGCTGAACGGGTAGCGGCGGGGCGGCCGGTGAGCGGGGCGCGGCTCGCGGCCGCGCCCCGGCACACGTCAGCCGATCGCGATCCGCGGGTTCGCCGACGGCTTGACCCACCCCATGAACAGGTCCATCGTCGCGCGCGGCACCGACACGCAGCCGGCCGTCGCGCCCTTGCCATTGACGTGCAGGAAGATGCCCGCGCCGCGGCCCGGGACGGCCGGCCACCGGTTGAAGTTGATGACCAGCGCCTTGGCGTACTGCGTCGGGTAGTTGATCAGGTGCTCGCTGCCGCGCTCACCGGACTCGGTGAGCGGGAAGTCCGCGCCCTCGGCCGTGTGCATCTGGTTGTAGTACTTCGACTCCGGGTCCTGCACCCACCAGTGGCTGTCGTTCACCTTCGTGTACGGCATCGCGGTGCCGCTCGACTCGACGCCGAAGCCCTCCGTGATCGTGTACGTGCCGGTGGGCGTGGTGTACGTGCTCTGCCTGCGCGTGGCCCCGTCGGTCACGCCGTTCGACCCGACCCGGCCCGCGCTCGTGGAGAACTGCGCCTTCCAGCCCGCCGAACCCTTCTGCCACGCGGTGACCGTGGCGTACGAGCCGCTGGCCTTGACCGTGATGACCTGGGTCGCGTTGCCGACGTTCACGGGCACGGGGAAGTCGGGTGCGGAGGGCGCGGCCGTCTGCTCGCCGGATCCGCTGCCCGAGCCGCTGCCCTTGGCGCCCCCGGCCGTCGCCTTGGGGGTCGCGCTGCCGGACGCCTTGGCGGAGGCGGACGCGGAGGCCGAGGGCGACGCCGAGGCGGACGCGGACGCGGAGACCGAGGCGGACGGGCTCGCCGACGCGGACGCGTCCCCCGACTCGTGCTCCCCCTGGCTCGCACCGGGCGCGACGGAGGCCGCGGAACCGGCCGGTTCCTCGTCCCCGCACGCGGACAGGAGGGACATGGCGCCGACCACGGCGAACACGGAGGCATACCTACGGGAAGAGCGAAGCACGAAGTGATCCTTGGCTCGTCGGAACAGCGCGGCGGAACGGGGCCGCGCCCGTCAAGGCGGCCGGTTATACCCGGCCCTGACCCCGGAAAGCCAGGCGGCGGACATTCCGGACGGGAACGAGCGCCGTTGTCAGCGCCCCGGGGTACGTTCCGTGGCCATGAGCTTCCACATGCACCTGCGCGCCGCGGAGGAATCCGCCGTCCAGGGACGCGACTTCGCCTGGCTGCTGGACTTCATGGGAGCGGCGTGGGACTGGGACGTCCCCGACCGGGCTGACGTCCGCCTGTGGAGCCGGCGGGTCCCAGTGCACGTTCGGGCACCAGAGGAGCTGGAACACATCGGCGTCCTCCGGCCACCAGTCCCCCGGCGCGTCCCGTCGAAAGACCTGCGCCACCGGCACCATCGCGACAGGCGGCAGCCCGGACGGCTCCCGTTCGTCGGGTACGGAGCAGTGCGGCCACGGCTCGTCCGCCGGCCACAGCAACGGACCGGCGACGGAACTCTCGTGGAGCCCCGGCGCCCCCTGCGTCGGATGCAGGACGACCGCCGGCCGGGCGTAAGGGGCGAGGCCGGGTACGGCGGCGAGGATCGCATCGACGGACGGCCTCGTCGAGTAAGGCAGCACGGCCGGATCCTAGGGTGCCCGCAGGCCCACCCGAGGTGGGCCTTGACGTGGGCCGGCAGCAGCCGGTTCCGGAGCCGCGACCGGTGCCGGAGCCCCGGCGTCGCGGAGTTCGCCGACGACATCGTCCTCGGGCCGCCCGAGCAGCCGCACCCCGTGCAGGGTGACGGGGCCGGGCGAGGCGATCTCGATCGCGTGCAGCAGGTCGGCGTCGTCGTACTCGAAGAAGACGCAGGACTCGTCGGCGTACAGGTCCGTCAGCGGCGCGTCGGCGCCCCGCCGGAACGCGGAGTCGGGCCCGCCGCGCACGGCCCGCACCGAGGCGCGTGACTGCCGAAGGCCGCGCCGGTCACGCCGGTGAGGGGGACGATCTCCATCTCAGCGCACGCCCGCGGGGAGCTCGATCTTTCCCCTCGTACGGGCCCTGGTTCTCCTCGGTGACCTGCTGCTCGAAGGCGATGTCCTGGCCGTTGTACGGAATCAGGAAGCCGAAGTCGAGGCGGTGGCTCTTGATCCGGTACGTCTTCGCGTCCAGGACCAGCACCTCCTCCAGGCCGGAGAGCGTCAACTGCCCGTCCTCGACCGGGATGCCCGCCTCGCGGAGCTGGGCTGCCGTGGGGTCGAACTCGCGCTTCGCCTTCTTCGCCCACGCCCGGCCCTGGACGGCGCTCAGCTTCTGCTTGCCGCTCACGACACGGAGTTCGACCGTGCCGCCGCCGTCCGTCTCGGTCACCTTCACCTCGCCGCCGGCGGCCTGCGCGTAGATCCGGAACTCGTCGACGACCACGATCGGGTCCTCGGCCTTGTTCCGCATCTCCGGGCCGGCCGGGGACACGGCCTTCCAGTCGGCCGTGCCCTCCTTCAGAAAGCCCGCTTCGCCGACGACGTAGAGCTCCTCGGTCTTCTTCTTGCCCTTGCTGCTGGTGCTGACGCCCTGCGAGTGCAGCGCCGCCCGCCCGATCGCGCGCCGGACCGTGCCCTCGTAGGTCGCCGCGCTCTTCTGCCCCTGGAGCGTCAGCCCCTCATCGCCCTCCACGGAGAAGGTCCACGCGGACTCCTCGGCCATCGCCTTCTCGGCGAGGTCGAGGAAGTCCTCCGGAGACTCGGGCGCCTCGGACGGCTCGGGCGCCGGGGACGACGGCGCCGCCGCCTGTGGGCTCCCCGCCACGGCCGGCTCCTCCGCCTCCGCAGTGCACGCGGCCAGCGAGAACGCGAGCGGGAGGACGAGCACGGCGGTGCGTCTGGGGCCAGTTCGCATGGACCTTTTCCTTACGTCGCGGCGTGGGCGGCGCGGACTGTACAGCAGCGCCCGGCCCGCGATCACCCCGGCGGACATTCCCGGCAACCCGGCCGTCAGGGGGTGTCACGGCCGGTCCTCGCTCCCGTAGCTCTGGAACCAGTGGGTGTCGAAGTAGCGGGCCGTCGAGAAAGGGTGCTCCCGTTCGGTGAGCATCCGGTGGACGAATTCGGCGGTCGTGCCGTCGAACCGGACCCACGAGTCGGGAATGTCCTCGGTCACGAGGACGGGCCACTCGTCGGGGTCGGGGTCCTCGGTGAGCCAGTAGAACTCGTCCGCCTGCTCGGAGCTCGCCCACTTCAGCAGCCCGCCCGGCGCCGGATACACCGCGTACGGCGCCCACAGATCGCTCCTGCGCGTCCTGGCCCACTCGCCCAGCCACTCGGTGTGCCGGACGATGTCCCCGCTCTCGAAGGCGGCGTCGGGTACCTGGAGCTGGAGGAAGCCGTCGAAGGCGCCCGCCCCGAAGATCTCGGCGAGCCGCTTGTAGTCGCTCGGCAGCGCGGTCCCGAGCCGGGTCTCGACCGCCGCCCAGTCGACCGTGCGCACGCGGGTCGTGTCCCATCCCGTGACGGCGACGACCCCGTCCACCCAGGAAGTCTCCTCCGCCATGTCCGCGGCAGAGTCCTCCCGTTCCGCGACCAGCGCCACGAGCCGGACGCCGTCGCCGTCGCGCGCCGTACCGCAGCCGATCCACCGGTCCGCGAAAGCCCATCCGCGCATCTCGACGATCCGCTCGCCGAACGGCGTCAGAAGCGGGAGCCCGGTCCGCCCGGTCACGGTCGGGTCGGCGTACCCACCCATGGCGAGGTTGCGCGGCTGCCCGTACCGCCCGTCGAGGGCCTCCTGGAGCTCCGGGAGGCCCACCTCCGCAGACGGTGCCAGGCATACGTGCCCCGCCGGATGCCCCGGTGCCGCGCACGCCAGGCCGCCCGTGCCGGGGGCGGCCAGCCGGTGGACCGCCGAAAGGAGTTCTTCCAGGCGGAGCTCTTCACGTTCGTCCATGACCGGAATTGAAACGGACGCCACCGACATCAACCCCCCGCGGTCGCGTCATGAGGTCGCCCGTGACGAACAGCGCCGACCTGATCCCCACCCGGATACCGGACGACGACGGCGTCCCTTCCCGACGGCCGGGCCGGCAACTCGCACCACACGGTCTTGCTGCCGGGCCCCTGGCCCACACCCCATCGCAGAGTCAGCGCCTCGAGCAACGCCAGGCCACGGCCCGTCTCGTCGTCATGTGCGGCCTTGCACAGGACCGGCCGGACCCGGGGGTCGGAGTCGGTCACCTCCAGGCGCGTACGGCCGCCGTCGCAGGACACCCGGACGGTGACGGGGACGCCCTCGCCGACGTGGCGGATCACGTTGGTGACGAGTTCACTCGCGCAGAGCTGGAGGTCGGCGCCGTAGTCCCGGAGCGCGCGACGGACGCCGGCCACGGCGGCCGGGGTGGCGAGCAGCTCCAGCGTCAGGGGTGGTCGCATCACGCGGCTCCCTTGCGGAGGGCGGCGACCAGCGCGCGGGCGGTCAGCACGTTGCAGTTGCCCAGCGCGATCAGCGGCCGGTTCGGGTAGCGGGCCGCGAAGGTCGGCAGGTCGACACCAAGGGACGGCAGCGTGATGCCGTGCGCGGCGAGTGCGGCTCGCAGCTCCTCGGCGCAGTCCTGGGCGTCGGGTTGGTCGTGCATGGGGTTCACACCTTCCAGTGCGCTCTGTGACGAATCACTCACACACTGCCCACCAGGCACGTAGCTTGAAAAGTGTTCAGGCTCCCGGCTCTGAACTGCCCCGATGTGCGGCGAAGTTGGTACGGGCCGGGGAACGCCGGGAAGCGGGCGGTAAGCGGCACCAGGGACGGTGGACGATGGGGCAGCGCAAGGACATCGACGGCTCGGCGAGCGTCCCGACCTTCTACGGCAGCGAGTTGCGCTGGAAACGGGAGGAGGCGGGCCTGACCCTCCAGCAACTGGTCGAGGGCAGCTTCTACGGCCCCAGCCACCTCAGCGAGATCGAACGCGGCACGCGCCGGATGCCGGCGGAACTGGCCGCGCACGTGGACAACGTGCTCGGCACGGACGGCTTCTTCAAGCGCCGGTGCGAGGACGTGCGGAAGGCGAAGCGGCGGGGGCACGCGAGCTACTTCGAGCGCGTGCTGGAGGCGGAGAAGCACGCGGAGACCATCGAGGAGTGGTGCCCGACGCTGATCCCGGGGCTGTTGCAGACGGACGCGTACGCGCGGGCGGTGGTGCGGTCGGCACACCCGCTGGTGCCCGACGACGAGGTGGAGGAGAAGGTCAGCGCCCGGATGGCACGGGCCCGTCTCTTCGAGGACAACCACAGGACCCCTGAGTATTGGGCGATCCTCCCCGAGTCGCTGCTGCGCCAGCCGATCCTTCCGCCGGAGCAGACTGCCCACCAGTGGGAGCGCATCGCGGCGCTGGCGCGACGCCGCCGGATCGTTCCCCAGATCCTTCCGTGGAACTGCGGACCGCACCCGCTCATGCTCGGCACGGCCATGGTCATGACCTTCCCCGACGCCCCGCCCCTGATCTACACAGAGGCGCAGTACAGCGGGGACACCATCGACGATCCGGCCCTCGTGAAGCAGTACCGCAAGGCATACGATCGGCTGAGGGCCGCCGCACTGCCGCCGGAGGCGTCCCTCGCCCTGATCGAGCAAGCGGCTGAGGATGACCGACATGGCAAGCAACGGGATTGATTTGAGTACCGCTGTCTGGCGCAAGAGCAGCTACAGCAACGGCGACGGCGGCAACTGCGTGGAGGTCGCCGAGGCCTTCCCCGGCGCCGCCGCCTGGCGCAAGAACACCTACAGCAACGGCGACGGCGGCGACTGCGTCGAGGTGTGCGACGCCCACACGGGCGTCGTCCCCGTCCGCGACTCCAAGGTCCCGAGCGGCCCGGTCCTCACCGTCACGGCCCCGGCCTGGTCGTCGTTCGTCGCGTCCCTCAAGTCGGCCGCCACCGCCTGACGTCTTCGCCCCTCCGGTCGCCCTACGGCCGCGCCGTGTCCAGGCGGCCTTCGAGGATTGTCCGGGTGATCCGGGGCCGGTCCCACAGGGCGAGGAGTTCGTTGGCGAGGGCCACGATCGGGAGCGGGTGCCGGTCGCCCTGCACCTCGATGACAGCGGCGGACAGACTGCGCGGGACGGCACCTGCGTCGAGCAGGACGCGCCACGCCTCCGGCCCGAGGCCCAGGTACTCCAGTGAGGGTCCGCAGTCGAGGAAGCCCGACGACGGGGGCGAGGCCGAGCGGCTCGCCCTCCCACACGCCGATACCGAGGACCTCCAGCTCGGGGTGGGCGGTGGCCTCCACACTGTCCAGGCTTCGAACGTTCACCCGGGCCACCACGGGCGGCTGGTCTTCCCAGGAACGGCCGGCGTACCAGTCGGTGCGGCGGTTCACCACCATGTCGGTGAGGGAGTCGGCGCGCAGTCCGGCGCCGATGTTCTGTTCGTGGTCGATCATGATGATCTGGCCTGTGTGTCCGCGCGGTCCCGGCGTCAGGTCGACCGCCACCCGGTCGCCGCCGCCGTTGTCGCCGAAGACGATCCAGCCAGGCGAGCCGACCAGCCCCTGCACCGCGGCGTCCGGCGAGGTGACGACCGCCTCCGTCGCCGCGTATCGCCAAGGGCAGGGGCGGGATTTCGCGTCCGCGATGTACAGCCGGTCCAGAGGGAAGAGCTCGCAGCCGACCGCGTCGGCGACGCGATCCTCCGCCTCGTAGTCGTAGTCGTAGTCGTCGCCCCAGTCCTGCCCTCGCGCCCGTGTGACGCGGTAGAGCACCTTGAGCTCGTCGGGCAGCACGACGCCGAGGCGCGCTTCCGTCTCGGCGATCTCCGCCTCGGTGGCACCGATGGCGTCGGGAAGCCGCTCGCGGAGCGTCCGCCCCAGCAGAGTCAGGTCCGCCGACGGCGCCGGTCCCGCACCGGGCACCGGCTCGGGAAGACGACGCCAGGGCTCGGGGACGGCGCCCTCGACCAGGACCAGCGCACCCGGGTAGGGACTGCCGATGTCGGACTCCACTGCCGGATCCGCGTCGAACAGGTTGAGCACGGTCTTTCCGTCGGGCCCGCTCTCCATCATGAAGGAGATGCCGTCCATGCCGTCGGCCCTGAGCGCGTGCTGCACCCGCTCCACGGCATCGAACTCGGCCTGCATGTCCTCGACCAGGAGGGCCTGTCCCGGTCGGGGGTCCGGCCACCGCACGGGCACGCTCCAACTGCCGTGGCTGATATGACCGGTCAGGTAACCACCCGGCGCGGCAAGCCGCTCCGCTTGGTGTGCCTGAACGAGCCGCAGCAAGGGCTCCCAGGTCGCCAAGTCGTGTATCGAGGGCAAGGTGGCCTCCGGTCGCTCCCTCGATCGCAGGGGAAGTGGTCGTCGGGCAAGGTCGCCGCTCGGGTCGGGACGGCTCAGGACCTGGTGGTGGGGCCGCCGGTCAGGGTGCCCCGGTAGGGCAACGCCCGCGATGGCGTGATCAGGTCGGCACGGTATCTTCCTCTCGCGGCGCGTCGAGCGTCTCTCCGCGCCGCGTCAGGGAGGGAAAGATATGCGCGTATCTCTGCTTCGGCGCCTGGCCGCGATGGCCGCGACGCTGGGGCTCACCTCGCTCGGGCTCCTCGGCGCGGGCGCGGCGCCCGCACAGGCCGCGATCAGCGACTGCCCGGCGGGCTATTTCTGTGCCTGGAAGAGCGACAACGGCACAGGCACCATGTTCAAGACGAACACGAACAAGGCGACGCTCGGCACCTGGGACAACACGTTCCAAACCGTCGTGAACCGCACGTCCAAGTTCGCCTGCCTGCACGATGACCCGAACTACGGCCAGGCCGGCGGCGCCTACGTGTGGGCCCCCGACCCCGCGGGTACCGAGTGGGGCCACTCGGACGGCTCCACCAGCTCGGTGAGGCTCGTCCCCACCGAGCGGGAGTGCTACCTCCCGCCCTACCCGGAGTGGTACGCGACGACCGCGCCCCAGGCGGCGGGCTTCGGTGACCTGAACGCCGACCTCCGGGCCGACGTCCTCGTCCGGGACAAGGCGGGCCGTCTGTGGTTCCTGCCCGGCGACGGCACCGGGCGGCTGGTCGGCAACAGCGGCTGGAACGCCATGAACGCCCTCGTCCGGCACGGCGACTTCAGCGGTGACGGCCGCGAGGACGTGATCGCTCGCGAGGCGTCCACCGGGAAGCTGTGGCTGTACCCCGGCGCCGGCACCGGCAGCCTCGGTGCGCGCAAGCTCATGGGCAACGGCGGGTGGAACGCCATGAGCCGGATCGTCGCCTACGGAGACCTCTCCGGCGACGGCCGCTCGGACGTGCTGGCCGTCGAGAAGTCCACGGGCAAGCTGTGGCTGTACCCCGGCACCGGCGCCGGCACCCTCGGTGCGCGCAAGCTCATCGGCACCAGCGGCTGGAACAGCATGAACGCCCTGGTCGGGGCGGGCGACATGAACGGTGACGGCCGTGCGGACCTGATCGCACGCCAGGCCTCCACCGGGAACCTGTACCTGTACCCGGGCAGGACCGGAGCTCTCGGGTCCCGGGTGCTGATCGGCAACGGTGGCTGGAACGTCATGGACACGTTCCTGGGCCTGGGCGATGTCACCGGCGACGGCTATGGCGACCTCGTCACCACGACCAAGAGCAGCTATGTCGGCGAAGCATGCCGTGGCGTCGGCTGCCAGCTCGTCTACCCGGGCCGCGGCACCGGCGCGCTGGCCTCGCGCGTGGAGACGGCCACCGACTGGTGGAACCTGAACGGCTTCTTCTGATCCAACGGCTCCTTGTGATCCAGGGAAAGGGCCTCCGCTTCCGGGCGGAGGCCCTTTTCCACGAGCGCCGCGCTTGCGAAATGCAAGCACTGCGACCAGTTTTGTTGCATGGCCACTCTCTACGTACGCGACCTGCCAGAGGAAGTCCTCACCAAGCTGAAGATTCGGGCCGCACGCAATCACCAGTCGTTGCAGGCGTACGCCCGATCCCTTCTCGAACAGGAGGCGGCCACCCCCGCGATCGAGGACGTAGTAGCCCGCATCCGGGCACGGGCTACGGCACGCCTTTCCACAGACGAGGTGCTCCAGGACATCGACCGCGGAAGGCGTCACGAGTGATCGCCGTCGACGTCGGGGCGCTGATGATGCTGCTGGCCGACTCCGGCCCCGTGGGAGAGGCGCTGCGCGACCGCGTCCAGGGCGAGCGGCTGCTCGCTCCCTAACTGGTCGACATCGAGGTGACGTCGGCACTGCTCGGACGCCATCGCGGCGGCAAGCTGACGGATCGGGAGCTGGAAGACGCGCTTGCCGCGTTCGATGAACTGCCGATCCGACGTCTTGAGCATGTGCCCTTGCTCCCCCGTGTGCGAGAGCTCTTCACCAACCTGTCGGTTTACGACGCCACTTACGTGGCTCTGGCCGAAGGGTTCGACGTACCGCTCGTGACCAGCGACGGGCGGATCAAGGACGGCGCGCGGGCGAAGCAGGCCACGTGCGCGGTCGAGGTGTTCAACGACAAGACGCTGCCCCCTGCAAGGAGCGGCTGAACCACCCGACCGGGAACCCGCTCTCAAGCTGCGCTGCGCCGACGTGGTCGCGCCGGCTCCATTGAAACGGAGACCGCGGCAACTGCGTCGAGGTCTGCCACGCGCCGCTGACATCGCCCCCGTCCGCGACTCCAAGGTTCCCCCACGGCGCGGCCTTGGCCGCTTTAGTACTCCAGCCGTAGATCGTGAGCTTGTTGGGGCCCGTCTTCAAGCGGGTCCCGTCAGCGCGGCGGACATGACATCCAGCCTGGCCACAACGGGCGTGGGCCCGGCCGACCCTACGCAGAGGCCCGTCCGGAGTGTTCTGTGAGACTGTGCGGATGGAACCCCGTCTGTCTCACATCGTCATGGACTGCGCAGACCCGGAGCGGCTCGCGGCCTTCTGGTCGGACCTGGTCGGTGTCCAAATCAAGACGAGATGGAGGCAGTACGTCATCTTGGCGCCCTCCGGGGACGGCGTACCGGCACTTGTGTTCCAACGTGTTGGCGAGGCCAAGATGGGCAAGAACCGCGTGCACGTCGATCTGACCGTGGTGGATCTGGAGGCAGCGACACGTCATGCCTTGGCCCTCGGTGCCCTTGTTATCGATGAGACGACCGAAGACGGTGTCACCGCACGGGTGATGGCTGACCCCGAAGGCAACGAGTTCTGTTTTGTCCGACTTCCGCCGAACCAGGGTACGCATGACCGACGCGTAGCACCTCGGCCACTGGGACTCGCTGACATGGATCGCGGCTGTCGCCACCTCTGACTGCAGATACACCGGGTTCTCGACGTCGCACACGTCGATGGATGCCTCCCGGTAGTCGTCCAGCAGGATCAGGACCTCGTCAGGTACCGGGGTTCCTGACAGGGAGGCTTCGACGACGTCGCGCACCGCGGATTCAAGAGGCGATTCCAGCGCATCCAGGAGTGGTCGTCGCCGACCAGTCGAGCCGCGACGCCCACAGTGTTACTGAGGGGTTGGCATCGCGTTCCTGATCCTCTTGTCCAGGGCCTGGCTTCCGCTTGAATGCTCGGGGCCCGGCGAGGTCCTACTCACAGGTTGCCGTCACGTCACCCGCCCACGCCCGGGAACGACATGTCGTCGATGACAGGATCCGCCCAGGCGACCACTTGGAAAATGGGGCGCTGAGTGACGGAGTTACCGTCCAGATCCACCAGAAGGTGACGCAGGCGTGGGCCGAGACGGATGTCATAGCTCAGCCCTTCCACGGTGACGCGACCGCAGAATTTCGGATACTCCGAGCCCGAGTCCGCCGGGGCGGGAGTGTCGTGGGATTCCACTTGCTCCACGGTCCATCCGGCCTTCTGCGCCATAGGGCCCCAGACCTGCAGAGCAGTCTCCGGGTCCGCCTTTCCGACGCGCGCCACGATGTGCACGGGGTTGCCTCTCTTTGATCACGAGAAGACGCTGCCCCCGGCAAGGAGCAGTTGAACCACACGACCGGGAACCCGCTGCTCATTGCCCGGAGCGGTAACGACAACGGCCCGCCAGTGCGAACTGGCGGGCCGTCACCTTCATGCCGATAAGTCGGCTTCTATTGATCAGTCGGTCGTGATGACCGGGTCAGGACCGGGGAAACCCTGCGGAAGCCCTTCCGCCGGAATGGTTCCGGAAATGAGCCCGGAGAGATACTCGGTCAACGACCCGGGAAACTCGGGCCAGTCGTCCCACGCTCCGCTCACCACGACAGTCCATTCCTCGGGACTTTCCCCACGAGTGCGCCAGTAGAACATGTCGCCCTCGTTGGAGTCCCCCCAGGGAATGAGTCCACCCTTCTCCGGAAAGGGAACATGCCCATGGGACATATCCGATTCCCGCAGGCTCGCAAGGTTTTCGAGAATCCCCTGCGCCACCGAGACGAACTTGTCCTCCTCACCCGGCACCGGCATGTGCAGGGCGAGGAAGTCGTCGATGATCAGAGGCGCGTAGACCTCGGACAGTTCGACGAAATCACTGGGCAGCCGGGTGCCGAGACCGCGTTCGATCCGCGCCCAGTCGATTTCCCTGCGAACGGGTGCCCGGTGCTCGATGAGTCCGGGCAGCGTTCGCTCCAGATGTGACAGACTCAACAGGTCACCTGCGCTCCCGCTCGATTGTGCACCACAACGCCTTGGAACAGCACACCATTTGGTGTCGTCGCCGTCATTGTGATGCTGGTCGGGAGATTGCTTCTCCCGTTTCCGTACTGCAGTTGCGCATGGTACAGCACGGGCTGTTGGGCCGCCAGGGCAGATGCCATCCGGTTCTCACAGCGCTTCATTCCGGGGTCATTCATTTCCCGGAAGCCCGTGAAGACATTTTCGGCACGCCATTCGCCGCCGAAGCGGTCACCGAGGATGTGGGTGCGGTGGTACTTCCAGGCCCCGCCGTCCCGTTCGCTCACCCAGCCCGGCGGCTCCGCCATGCCCCGCGGGCGCGGTGTCCGGCTGTTGGCCCCCTTGAGGTCCGAGGGGCAGATCAGCGCAGTGGCACCGCTGGGCGCACCGTCGACCATCGGATGGTAGTTGAAACGCTGCTCCTTCGGTGTCTTGTCGCACGCACCGCCGGAGCCCGTGTCGGGCAGAAGCGGCGGACGGTCCGCGCCCCGGTCGATCTCGACCCAGGACGTCTCCTTCTCCTCACCGAAGATCGCGTCCGCGGCCCAGTCGATGGCGGCGTCGGTGGGACTCTCGACACCGGCCAGGGCGGAGATACCGCTGACTCCCAGACTGACGAGGTTCCTCTTGCCCGCGGTCTTGAAGCCCCACTTGAAGAAGCCCTTCCAACCGCCGCTCGTCGCTTCCTCGGCCTCGTCCTTCACCGTGTCGACGGCCTTGTCGATCACCGTCTCGCACACGTCACATCCGAAGAAGTGACCGTCGATCTCGACGAAGCTGATGGGGTTGCCACCGGTGAAGGCATAGCGGTTGCCGGTGAACGGGTCGGTGCCAAGACCCATGTCGGCCAAGGCGCCGTTGTACATGTCCCGGGTCAGGAAGCGGTTCAGGCCCGGGTCGTAGTCGCGGAAGCCCATGTCGTACGTGCCGGACTGGGCGTCCCAGCGCTTGGCGTTGAAGCGGTAGGGGTTGTACGCCTCCTTGGTGGGATCGGCCGAGTCGGGCTTGTCGATGCCGGTGAACTCCGACTCGTCGTCGGATCCGTAGGCGGTGTAGCCGTAGGTGGCCTTGGTGTTGCCGTCCTTGTCGGTCAGCGTCTCGACGTCGGTGTGCGAGTTGTAGCCGTAGTAGCCGTCCTCGCTGGTGCCGTCGGTGTTGTGCTTGACCTGGGACAGGCGCTCGCCCCACGGGCTGTACTGGAACGACTTGGTCAGCTGGCCGGCGACCTCCTCGCCCAGGACCTCGCCGGACAGGCCGAGGTAGCTGAAGTCGGTCGTCTTGCCGTCCGACGTCTTGGAGGCGGTGCGGTCGAGCGGGTCGAACGTGAACGTGGTGGACTTCAGCGTGCCGTTGTCGTCCTGCTTCTGCGACTCGACGACGTGATCGAAGCCGTCGTACACGTTGCGTGAGACGACCTGGCCGCCGGCGGTCACGGACTCCTGTCGCCCGAAGGGGTCGTAGTTGTACGAGAACGTGGTGCCCGACGCGGTCGACGACAGCAGCCGGTTGCGGTCGTACGTGAACGTGGTGGTCACGTCCTTGACCGTCTGGCTGATGACGTTGGCGTTGTCGTCGTGGACGTACGTCTCCGTACCGGCCCCGTTGCCCGTCTTGACCGACTTGGTGAGCCGGTCGACCGGGTCGTAGGTGTAGTCGGTGGTGGCGTCGAGATAGGCCGCGTTGTTGTCGGCGTTCATCTTCTTCGCCACGTCCTGCGCCTTGTTGCCGTTGGCGTCGTAGGTGTAGGTGTGGCTGGAGACGAGGGTGCCGTTGGGCTTCTTCTCGGTCGTCGACTTGACCGCGCCGTTGAGGTAGTAGGTGTAGTCGACCGTGTTCTTGTTGTTCTTGGTCTCCTTCAGCGTCTGGCCGCGGTCGGTGTAGGTGTACTCGGTGACCTTCGGGGCCGCGTCCGTGGCGGCCTTGCCGACCGAGACGGTCTTGACCAGCTCGCGCAGATCGTAGGTGTACTTGGAGAACTGGTTCGGGTGCGTGACCGTGTCCGGCTGGCCGTTGGCGGTGTAGGTGTACGCCGTGGCCTTCTTCTCCTGGCCCGCGAGCGCCTCGGTGACCTTCTCCACCTGGTTGAGGCCGGTGTAGGCGATCGTGTAGGCGTCGACCTTGGCACCGGAAGAGGTGTCGTCGATCGAGGTCAGGTTGCCGTTGGCGTCGTAGGCGTAGGCGAAGGACTTCTTCTCCGAGTCCGTCTCACCCGTCGTGTCCCGCACCAGCTTGACGCCGTCGGCCACCACGGTGCCGCCGCTGTTCTGATCCAGCTTCAGCTTGGCGTCGTTGCCCCGCTTGAGGCTGTAGGAACCGAGGCTGACCCAGGTGCCAGTTGCGGCGTTCTGGTCCTTCGTCACCGACGGATGCGTGGTGCCGCCCTGGGACAGCGTGTACTTCGCGGTGGTCGCGGCCCCCGTCACCTTCGGGTACTTGACGTACGCCGTGTAGGTGCCGTCCTTGGGGATGTTCAGCGTCCAGGTGAACGCATCGGTGCCCGCGCCGGCCGCGTGGGTGCGGTGGTCGTAGCCCGCCTGCCCGGTGATGTCACCCTTGGCCCACGTGCCGGTGTAGGAGGTGTGCTGCGTGTCAGAGTTGTCGACGAGCACGACCGACTTGCCCACCGGCACGCCGTCGTCCGCCTTGGACTTCAGCTTGCCGTCGGGGTAGTACGACCACGTCATCGTGCGGTCCGAGGAGCCGCCTGCAGACGTGAGCGTGCGGGCCTTCTGCAGCCCGAGCTCGGTGTAGTCGTAGCTGGTGGTGATGTCCCACGGGTCGGTGGACTGCTTCACCCAGCCGTTGTCGAAGTACTCGAAGACCGTGTCGTTGCGGACGGTCTGGCCCTCCGACGGCGGCGCCGAGGTCTTCTTCACCCGACCGATCTCGTCGTACACGGTCTGCGTGTAGACGTTCGGGCTGTTGTAGCGGGCATCGGCGGGGTCGTAGGGCTGGAACTGCTTGACCGGACGATTCAGCGCGTCGTACTCGGTACGCGAGGTGAAGTCGTCCGCGGCCGCCGTGGCGACGCCCCGCGGCGTGATGACCTTGGTGGTGTTGCCGACCTGGTCGTACTCGAAGCGCGTGGTGCGGAAGGTGGTGCCCGAGTACGGGACCCGGGTTTCCTTGCGCAGGCCGCGCTCGTCGTAGTCGGTGTAGGTGATGTTGTTGTCGGCGTCCTTGGTCTGGACGACCAGGGAGTCCTTGTCGTAGGTGCGCGAGCTGGACTTGCCGGCCGCGTCCGTCACCGTGGTGACCCGGTGGTTCAGGTCGTAGGCGGTCTTGGTGGTGTAGTCGGTGGTGTCGGCCGTCGCGTTCTTCTTCGGATCGATGACCGTGACGACATTGCCGACGTTGTCGTACTCGTAGCTGACCTTGTCACCCTCGGAGTTCACCACCGACATGAGCTGGTGGATCGCGTCGTAGTGGCTGGTGGTGACGTAGTCGGTGAGATCCGACGTGGTCAGCACGCCCTTCGGCTCGGTCGTCGTCTTGAGGTTGCCGACCTTGTCGTAGGTGTACGTCGACCTGCGCTCAGGAGCGGTGTCGGAGTCCTTCGGCGCTGTTGCCGAGGTGAGCTGGTCGACCGCGTCGTAGACCGCCGTGGAAACGGCCCCGTTGGGCGCCGTCGCCTTGGTGACGTTGTCGTTGGCGTCGTACTCGGGGGCCGGGGTGGTGATCAGGACGCCCGCGTTCTGGTCCTTCGGGACGGTGCTGACCAGTGGACGGCCGAACGTGTCGTACGTCTGCGTGGTCTTCTTGCCCAGCGCGTCGGTGACCTCGGTGACCTGGCCGCGCTCGTCGTAGACGAAGGACGTGGACTTGTTCAGCGCGTCCGTGATCGTCTTCGGGTAGCCCGTAGGACCGAAGTCGCTGTTGGTCGTCGGGTTGCCGTTGGCGTCGGTCGCCTTCGTCAGCTGGCCGTAGGCGTCGTACTCGTACTTCGTCGTGTAGTCGTCCGCCGTCGTCGTGGCCAGGCCCTTGGGGTCGGTTACCGACTTCAGGTTGCCGAACGAGTCGTAGCCGAACTGGTACTTCCGGCCCTCTGGGGACGTTTTGGTGAACAGGTCGGCGGAGTAGCCGTCCAGACGTGTCTGGTATTCGTACCTGACCGAGTTCGCCGGGTACGTGCCCGGAGCGCAGTCGGAGGCCGGCGGCACGCCCGCCTTGTTGTTCTCCGCGTCACGCATCCACAGGGGGTAGCCGGTCTTCTGGTCGTAGCAGTAGGCGGTCTTGGCCCCGTTGTCCTCTTCGATGTAGGTGACGTTGTTGTCGGCGTCCCACGCCATCTTCGCGGTATGGGACTTCGCGTTGGTCGTCTGCACCGGACGCTGGAAGTCGTCCGTCACATAGGTGGTCGTGCGCGCCTCGGCGTCGGTGACCTTGGTGTCGGTGAACTTGGCGTTCGTGGCGTTCACGGCGTAGGTGAAGCCCGTGTTGCCGTTCAGACGGTCGGTGATCGTCTTGGTCCACCAGTGGTACTTCGGGTCGTCACCGGCCTGCGGCGCGTAGTACGCCATCGACGTACCGTTGCCGCGCGGGTCGGTCGCCTTGACCAGCTTGACGTTCTTGTTCCCCTGCGTGGCGTCGTAGGTGAACTTGAAGACCTTCGGCTGCGACGAGCCCACACCGTCGGTGAACTGACCGAGCAGGCCCTTGGTGGTGTAGTAGAACTCGATCTTCCGGCCCGAGATGTCCGTCATGGACTTCACGTGGTCGTAGATCTTCGAGTTGTTCAGCGATCCCGTGTCCGTGGTCAGAACACCGGAGTCATTGACGTACTGGTAGCCGGACTGGCCCTTGGTCCAGTAGTCGACGGTCAGCGTCTGACGGCTGGCCGGGTCGGTGATGTACTTGAGGAACTTGGTCGGCTTGTTGTTGGACTTGCGCTCCTCGTACGTGAACGTCTGCGTGTTGCCGTTCTTGTCGACCGTCGACGTCATGTAGCCGTCACAGCCGAAGAGGAATCGGGTCCCGTCCGGGCGGGTGAGCGTCCAGGCGTCCGGGACCGGGTCCTTGGTCGGCTTGCAGTCCAGGCCCGACTTCATCGTGACCTTGAAGTGAACGCCCGCAGGAGCTTTCCAGACGCTGTTGGTCGCGTCCCAGCGGAAGACGTGGGTGGTGCCGTCGCCGTCCGGGAGGCGGATCTCCGTCGGGTTGGGGTTGGGGTGGAAGTCCAGCGGCGCACCGAGCCGGATGGGGCCGGCTGCCTGGAACGACCAGCCGTGACCGGCGACCGTGTCGGAGGTGTCCAGCGAGTTGTAGGCGAACCTGGCGAACGTGTTCAGGCCGCGGCCGGGGTTGTTGAACGCGTTGTAGGACCAGACGCTGTTACCGGAGGCCAGGTTGTTCATGACCGACGAACCGGCGCCGGTGTTCTTACCCGTGTACGAGTAGAACTTCTCCAGACCCAGCGTGTTCGACGTCGGGTCCTCGACCGCCACGTTCTGCTTCAGCGAGGGAATGCCGCCGGTGCCGGCGGACAGCCAGGTACCGTCGGCGATCTTGCGGACGTCCCAGCCCAGCACGTACTCGTTGCGCTTGTTGCCCGAGTCCGAGTTGATCGGGGTGGCGACCTTGGCCTGGATCGTGGCCGACTTGCCCGGCAGCAGGGCCGGGATCGGGGTCTCCAGCTGGTTGCCGCCGGTGGTCACGTCCGTGCCGTCGGGGAGCTTCCAGGTGTAGGACAGCTCCCGCTCACCCGCGGCCCACGCCGTCGACGTGGTGTTGGTGACCGTGAACTCCACGGTGTACGTGGTGTTCGGCGTCATCCGTGCCGGGGTCGTGGGCGCGTAGTACGTGTCCTCCGTGGTGGAGTCGACGTAGATCACGCGCAGCAGCGGGCGCAGCTGGGGGTCGGGTGCGGCGGCGGACAGGAAGATGGAGCGTTCCTGCGGGCCCGTCGTCGACTCGTCCTTCAGCTTGATCAGGGTGCCCTTGTTGCTGGTGGGCGTCTTGACCCAGCCCTGGGTGAGGCTGGTGGCGTCCCACCAGTGGCGGCCGAGATCGGTGTTGAACGCCGGCACGTAGTCGGAGACGACCGAGGAGTGGTCACCGCCGGGCGTGGTCCACGCGGTGGTGGAGTTGGCGTTGTTCCAGGTGGCCTGGGTCTCGGTGAAGTCCCTCGTCAGACCGTGCAGGTTGTACTGGGCCTTGGACGTGGCGACGTCGCGCGTGGTCATCGTGGACCACAGGAAGACCCGGCTCTCCAGCACCGTCGCGGTGGTGGGGATCGTGGTGGTGGGCCACTTGATCACCGAGCGCGTCTTGCCGTAGGTCGCCGAGTTGTTGCCGACCGTCAGCCAGTCCTGGCCGACCGTGCCCTGCTCGATGGTGTTCAGGTTCGTCGTCGGCTTCAGCGAGGACAGCGTGGTGTCGGTGACACCGGCGCCGGCCTGGATGAGGCGCATGGTGCGGCCGGCCTTGGGGATGCCGACCACACGGGTCGGGGAGCCCAGCACCTGGCCGTCGGCCGTCTTGACCGCGATCTGGTAGTAGTACGACTTGCCGATCTCCGCGCTGCTGGAGTCCGGGGTCGGGACCGCGGTGGTGTCCGTGTAGGTGGTCGCCGTCTTGGCGATCGGCGCGACCAGCGTCGCCGCGGAGGGCGTGAACACCTGCTGCGTGGAGCGGTGCAGCTGGTACTCGGCGATGTCGAGGTTGGTGTCACCGGTGGTGTTCTTGTACGCCGCCCAGGACAGCTCCGGACCGGTGCCGTGCACGACGGTCGGCGAGTTCAGCGAGGTGCCGACCTTGCCGAAGGTGACCGTCAGGCGCGGGATCGTGGACGTCTCGCCGCCGTAGTCGTAGTCCCCCGCCTGATACTGCGGGCCGCCCAGCGGCGCGGTCGAGGACTCGTCCACGGCCTTGATCACGAAACCGTAGTTCGGCGAGGTGCCCGAGACCCACTTCTGGACGGTGTCGCCGACCCGGAAGTTGTGCCACTGGTTGTACTCGCCGATGTCCTTGCGGATCTGCGCCGGGTTGACCAGCCGGACCGCGTCGGCGATCGTCCGCCTGGTCGCATCACCGGTGTCCCCGAGGACGATCTTGCCGGTGTTGCCCTTGGCGAAATCGATCTGCGTGGTGCCCAGCTGACGCCAGCCCGTGGTGCCACTCGCCTGGTTGACCGTGAAGTTCGCGGTCGGCTCGGCCGAGGTCACCGTGTAGGGGGCGGCCGTCGCGCCGTCGGTCTGCACCGGGGTGTGGACCTCGACCTTGTAGTCCGTGGCGTCGACGATGTTCGGCTGCCACGTGTACGACTCACCGGTCGCGGTGTTCTTGTTGTACGCGTAGTCACTGCCGTAGCCCGTGCCGGTCACCCGCGGCCACTCACCGACCGCCGCCGTCCCGGTGTCGCCGTCGTCCATGACCACGCTGGTCGCCGACTGCTCACCCACGAACGTACTGGTGTTGTTCCAGTTCGCCCCGGCCTCGGTCCACGAACCCGTCGCCCGGCGGACCTCCACGTCCACATTCGTCGAACCCGAGGTGTGAACCTGGTCGAAATACAGCGACAACTGCGCCGTGTCGACCTTCGACCCGGCCGGGATCTCGTCCAGCGGGAACGAGATCAGCGACCGGGCGATACCCGTACTGCTCGTCTTGCCCGCCGACATGTCCCACGTGCTGTTGAAGTTCGTCGTCGGCGCGTCCGAACGCACCATGACGTCCTGCGACACCGAAGCCGACGGCGCGATCGTGATCGTCGGGTCGATCACCACCGGGTACTGACGCTCGGGCGCCGCCAGCCACTTGGCGTCCGGAGTGACGGTCAGCCGCCACTGCTTGCCGTGCCGGGACAGCTCCTGCGCCACCTTCGCGCTGTACGAGGTGCCGTACGGAGACGCCTTGTCCTTCTTCGCGTCCGTCATGAACGCCGGAGGAATCACCAGCACCGGATTCGCCGGATCCTCGCCGAACAGAGCGATCGAACCATCGCCCCGCTCCTTCGGCTCCAAAGAGCCCGCATCCAGCGTGAAGGTGAACTTCACCGGCTCGGCAGGCTTTTCGGCCAGGGTGATGTTCTCCTTCACCCGGCCCCGGCCCACCCGGTAGGCGACGTCCGCACCCGACGCCAGACCCTTGTAGGTGACCGTGTCACCCTTCACCGACGGCGCGACACCCCTCGCCGCACCCTCCAGCCCGAGCGTGACCGCCTGACCCGCGGCCGTCTCGAACCGCACCAGCCGTGACGGGTCCTTGCCGAACCAACTACGGCCCGTGTTCGTCGTGTTCGCGAACTCGAAACCCTTCGCATCCGACGCACGCACCGTCGTGTCGATCGGCTTCCACGACCCGCCCGACCGGTACGACAGCGGCTTCGCCGACAACTCCGCCTCGACGCGCCCGTCCGACATCTGCCAGAACCGCGCCTGCGGCGTACGCCGCTCGACCAGCTCCTTGACCCGCTTCGCGGGCGGCAGCTTCTCACCCTTCGGCAGCTTCTCGCGGCTCGGGATCTCCAGCTTGCCGCCCACCGGCGGCTTCGCGGCCTTCTCCTCGTCCTCGTCCGAGAACCAGCCCGCTATGGTGTCGACGACGCCCTTGTCGTCGTCCTTACCCGGCGGAGACGGTGGGGCCGCATAGGCGACCTGCGGCAGCAGCGTTCCCGCCACCGCCGACACCACCAAACAGGAGATATATCTCCCGTAGGGGATTTTCACCTCGATACCTTTCCGTACGGCGCACCGCACCCACCGAACGGAATTGCTCCGCAGGCGAAAACGGCACGCCGAATAAGCCCGCCGGGGAATTCCGACGCGCCTGAACAGTGCCGCTCTCCTGCGCGCGAGCAGGGATAGGACCACCTCGCGAGCGCGGCAGCGGATTATGGATCAGGTGACTGATGTCTCGTCAAGCGGACGGACATACAGGGGCAATGGAGCGCTGATTCGCCGTCAGTTCGTCCCTTTCTTCCCCTCACTCGCGCGCGCGTTCCCCTGTGGTGTATAACCGCGGCCTGGTTCCGCGTGAAACCGCTTTCCCGCGTGGGGATCACGGAGCTCCGGAATTCCGGTGTTCCCGGTCGGCAATGCGCGGCGGCGGGACGGAGAGACGGCGGGCGCTGATCCGAGGGGGGTAGGCCTGCCGCCCATCGGAGTGCGGTCGCGGCGGGCGTCCGCGGCCGCATCCGGTGGGGCAACTCCGCGTGGGCGTCGATCACTTGCGTACGAGGGATGGGGCATGAGTCCGAGAAGAGCCCGCGCACCGCGGACGAGTACGGCACAACGCACGGTCTGGCTGGTGGCGGGAGCCGTCGTTCTCGGGGGCGGCGGGGTGACGGCCGTGGCCGTCACCGGTTCCTCCGGGGACGCGGGCGCGGGCGACAGCGGGCGTCCGGCGAAGGCGCACGTCCTGCCGCTGGACGGCAAGGACCCGAAGCAGCGCACGCTGCCGCGTACGGACACGCAGATGTTCTCGCTGGTGGGTGTGTCCTGGGAGGACAGCGCCGACGCCTTCGAGGGCACGGCCCAGATCCGTACCCGCAGTGCGGACGCGGGCACCTGGTCGGACTGGCGCGACCTCGAGTTCGGCATCCAGGCGCCGGAGTCCGCCGAGGGCGACACGTCCGGTGTGCGCGGCGCGTCCGAGCCGCTGTGGGTGGGGCCCTCGGACGCCGTCGAGGCGCGGGTCCTGGCCGACGGCGAGGAGACCGCGGTCCCGAAGGCGCTGCGGCTGGACATGGTCGACCCGGGGACGGTGGACGGCGAGACCGCCAAGGGCGTGAGCGGCGGCGGCAAGGTACGGACGACGGCGAAGCCCGAGCGGTCGAAGTCGCCCGGCGCGCCGGCGGCGGAGCCGTCGGAACCGGTCGCGTCCACCGCGCCCTCCGAGAGCACCGGCGGTGAGCCGACGGAGCAAGCGAGCTCCGCCGCGCCGTCCGAGACGCCGGCCGAGTCGAGCGACGCCCCGGCCGAGCCCACGCCGTCCGTCAGCGCGGAGCCCACCGCCTCCGCCGCGCCCGAGCCGAGCCGGACGCCCGCCGAGCCGTCGGAGCCCGCGCCGTCGCAGGAGCCGACCGTGGCGCCGTCTGCGAGCGAGCCGTCGTCCGAGCCGCCGGCCGAGTCCTCGGCCCCCGCGGAGCCGACGGCCTCACCGTCGGAGCCGGCCCCGTCCACCGGCCCGACGGACGTCCCGACCGCCGACCCGAGCGGCACCCCGGCTCCGGGTGACAGCACGCCCGCGCCGACCGCGCCCGCGATCGTGAGCCGGGCAGAGTGGGGCGCGGACGAGTCGCTCGTCCAGGACCCGCCGGCGTACCTCGGCAAGGTCGACGCGGTGTTCGTGCACCACACGGCCGGTACGAACGACTACGACTGCTCCGAGTCGCCCGCCATCATCCGCGCGATCCTCACGTACCACGTGAAGACCAACCGCTGGAACGACGTCGGCTACAACTTCTTCGTCGACAAGTGCGGCACGGTCTTCGAGGGCCGCGCGGGCGGCGTGGACAAGCCCGTCCAGGGCGCCCACACGTACGGCTTCAACGGCTACTCGTCCGGTGTCTCCGTCCTCGGCGACTACGAGAACGGCGGTACGCCGACGGCCGCGGCCCAGCGGGCCGTCGCCGACGTCTCCGCGTGGAAGCTCGGACTGCACGGCGTCGACCCGGAGGCCAAGGTGACGCTCACCGCGGCCGCCGACACCGGGGTGTGGAAGAAGGGCGACAAGGCCACGCTGTACACGATCTCCGGACACCGTGACGGCTACGCGACCCTGTGCCCGGGCAGGACCCTGTACTCCGCCCTGCCGGCGATCCGCACGGCGGCGGGCGCGTCCCCGTACGCCGCGGGCTGAGCCGACAGGCGCGGCGGCGGCCGGCGCCCTGACGGGGCGCC
>NZ_JBSFUR010000043.1:0-53831 GCF_053591895.1 Streptomyces sp. NPDC002867
GCGCGGTGTCCTCAAGCGCCGGACGGGCTGGATTTCGCTGCGCGAAATCAGCCCCGCCCGCGATTGAGGCGCTGGGGGTCCCTCCCACGGCCGCCAGGCCGTAGGGGGAGGGTCCGGGGGCGGAGCCCCCGGTTACGGGAAGGGGCGGGGTGGGGACAGGCCCGCCCCGGCTACGACTGCGTCAGGCCCGCCACCAGTTCGTCCGCCGCCCGGTACGGGTCCAGCTCGCCCGCCACGATGCGCGCCGCCAGCGCGCCCAGGCGGCGGTCGCCGTGGAGGTCGCCGATGCGTTCGCGCAGCGCCGTGACCGCGATCGTCTCGACCTCCGTCGCCGCCCGGCGCGCACGGCGCTCCGCGAGGACGCCGTGCTCCTCCATCCACGCCCGGTGCTTCTCCAGCGCCTCGACGACCTCGTCCACGCCCTCGCCCCGCGACGCGACCGTCTTGACGATCGGCGGCCGCCAGTCGCCGGGGCCGCGGGCCTCGCCGAGGCCCAGCATGTGGTTCAGCTCCCGGGCCGTCGCGTCCGCGCCGTCCCGGTCCGCCTTGTTGACGACGTACACGTCGCCGATCTCGAGGATTCCCGCCTTCGCCGCCTGGATGCCGTCGCCCATGCCGGGCGCGAGCAGTACCACGGAGGTGTCGGCCTGGGAGGCGATCTCCACCTCCGACTGACCGACGCCCACCGTCTCGACGAGGACCACGTCGCAGCCGGCCGCGTCCAGGACACGGATCGCCTGCGGCGCCGCCCAGGCCAGGCCGCCCAGATGGCCGCGGGTCGCCATCGAGCGGATGTAGACGCCCGGATCGGAGGCGTGGTCCGACATCCGGACGCGGTCGCCCAGCAGCGCCCCGCCCGAGAACGGCGACGACGGGTCGACGGCCAGGACGCCGACCCGCTTCCCGGCCCGCCGGTAGGCGGAGACCAGCGCCGAGGTGGAGGTGGACTTGCCGACGCCCGGAGAGCCCGTCAGCCCGACGACGTACGCCCCGCCGGTCAGCGGCGCCAACGCCGCCATGACCTCACGGAGTTGCGGCGCCGCCCCCTCCACGAGTGAGATCAGCCGGGCCACGGCCCGCGGCCGGCCCTCCCTCGCCTGGGCGACCAGCTCGGGGACGTCCACCATGGTGCTGCTCCGATCCTCGTCGGGTACCGACTGTCCTACTTGGCCGGGACGCGGACGATCAGCGCGTCGCCCTGACCGCCGCCGCCGCACAGCGCGGCCGCACCGACGCCGCCGCCGCGGCGCTTGAGCTCGAGCGCCAAGTGGAGCACCACACGCGCGCCGGACATGCCGATGGGGTGGCCGAGCGCGATCGCGCCGCCGTTCACGTTCACCTTTTCCGGCGAAACGCCCAGGTCCTTCATTGACTGGTGGGCGACCGCGGCAAAGGCCTCGTTGATCTCGATGAGGTCGAGGTCGGAGACCTCCAGGCCCTCCTTCTTCAGGGCGTGCCGGATGGCGTTGGACGGCTGCGACTGCAGGGAGTTGTCGGGGCCGGCCACGTTGCCGTGGGCGCCGATCTCGGCGATCCACTCCAGGCCCAGCTCCTCGGCCTTGGCCTTGCTCATCACGACGACGGCGGCGGCGCCGTCCGAGATCTGCGAGGAGGTGCCAGCGGTGATCGTGCCGTCCTTCGCGAACGCGGGGCGCAGCTTGCCCAGCGACTCGGCGGTGGTCTCGGCGCGGATGCCCTCGTCCTTGGAGAACAGGATCGGGTCGCCCTTGCGCTGCGGGATCTCGACGGGCGTGATCTCCGCCTCGAAGAGGCCGTTCTTCTGCGCCGCGGCGGCCCGCTGGTGGGAGAGCGCCGCGATCTCGTCCTGCACGTCGCGCGGGATGCCGAGGCGGGTGTTGTGCTTCTCCGTCGACTCGCCCATGGCGATGTTCTCGAAGGCGTCGGTCAGGCCGTCGTACGCCATGGCGTCGAGCATCTCGATCGCGCCGTACTTGAAGCCCTCGCGGGACTTGGGCAGCAGGTGCGGCGCGTTCGTCATGGACTCCTGGCCGCCGGCGACGATCACGTCGAACTCGCCGGCACGGATCAGCTGGTCGGCGAGCGCGATGGCGTCCAGACCGGACAGACACACCTTGTTGACGGTCAGGGCCGGGACGTTCATCGGGATTCCGGCCTTGACCGCGGCCTGACGGGCGGGGATCTGGCCGGCGCCCGCCTGGAGCACCTGCCCCATGATCACGTACTGCACCTGGTCGCCGCCGATGCCCGCACGGTCGAGGGCGGCCTTGATGGCGAAGCCGCCGAGGTCGGCGCCGGAGAAGGACTTGAGCGAGCCGAGCAGACGGCCCATGGGCGTACGGGCACCCGCGACGATCACGGAAGTGGTACCGGTCGTTCCAGACATGTGCACGATCCCCTTTCAGCCGCAGCTGAGGAGTGAACGAGGGTTTACTCAAATGTACTGAGCGGTACCGTCGCCGGTCACCGGTCGGCCGGTGTGATCGCGCGCACGTTGCGTAACCGGCCGCCGGGGCGCTGCACTGGAGCAATGCTGACGCGAATCGACCACATCGGAATCGCCTGTTTCGACCTCGACAAGACTGTCGAGTTCTACCGTGCGACCTACGGCTTCGAGGTCTTCCACTCCGAGGTCAACGAAGAGCAGGGCGTGCGGGAGGCCATGCTCAAGATCAACGAGACGTCCGACGGCGGCGCCTCCTACCTCCAGCTCCTGGAGCCCACCCGCGAGGACTCCGCGGTGGGCAAGTGGCTGGCCAAGAACGGCGAGGGTGTGCACCACATCGCCTTCGGGACGGCGGACGTCGACGGCGATGCCGCGGACATCCGCGGCAAGGGCGTACGCGTCCTCTACGACGAACCGCGTATCGGCTCCATGGGGTCGCGCATCACCTTCCTGCACCCGAAGGACTGCCACGGCGTTCTCACCGAACTCGTCACCTCCGCAACGGAGCACTGACCGACACGATTCCCGGCCCGGTAGAGTGGGCCGTTCCGGGCCGGGGCCGGGTCGGGGCCGTGCCGCGTCTCCGTCGTTGATCTGTCACCATTCCCCGGGGGGCCGTTCGCCGGCGAACGGTGCTCGTGTGGAGACAGTTGCGACCAGGGGACGGATGGGACCGCGCAGTGCGGGGCTACGAACGCCAGGAGAGCCACCGAGCTGACGACGACCACCTCTCGCGGTTCGAGGCCGAGATGGACCGGCTGAAGACCGAGCGGGAGAAGGCCGTCCAGCATGCCGAGGACCTCGGCTACCAGGTCGAGGTGTTGCGCGCCAAACTCCATGAGGCGCGCCGGACCATCGCCTCCCGCCCCGCCTATGACAGCGCCGACCTCGGCTACCAGGCCGAGCAGTTGCTCCGTAATGCCCAGATCCAGGCGGACCAGCTGCGCTCGGACGCCGAGCGGGAGCTGCGCGAGGCGCGCGCCCAGACCCAGCGCATCCTGCAGGAGCACGCCGAGCACCAGGCGCGTCTGCAGGCGGAGCTGCACGCCGAGGCGGTGCAGCGCAGGCAGCGTCTCGACCAGGAGCTGGCCGAGCGCCGCCAGACCGTCGAGTCGCACGTCAACGAGAACGTCGCCTGGGCCGAGCAGCTGCGCGCCCGCACCGAGTCGCAGGCGCAGCGTCTGCTGGACCAGTCCCGCGCCGAGGCCGAGCAGTCCCTCGCCGCGGCACGCGCCGAGGCCGCCAGGATCGCCGAGGAGGCCCGCCGCCGGCTCGGCAGCGAGGCCGAGGCGGCCCGCGCCGAGGCCGAGGCGATCCTGCTGCGTGCCCGCAAGGACGCCGAGCGGCTCCTGACCGCCGCCTCCAACCAGGCGCAGGAGGCGACCGCCCACGCCGAGCGGCTGCGGTCGTCCACCACGGCCGAGTCCGACCAGGCCCGCCAGCAGGCCACCGAGCTCAGCCGTGCCGCCGAGGCGCGGATGCAGGAAGCGGAGGAAAAGCTCCGCGAGGCGCGGGCCGAGGCCGAGAAGCTGGTCGCCGAGGCCAAGGAGTCCGCGGCCAAGCAGCTCTCGTCGGCCGAGTCGGTCAACGAGCAGCGCACGCGTACGGCCAAGGCGGAGATCGCCCGTCTCGTCGCCGAGGCGACCAAGGAGTCCGAGGCGCTGAAGGCGGACGCCGAGCAGGCGCTCGCGGACGCCCGCGCCGAGGCGGAGAAGCTGGTCGCGAACGCCACCGAGAAGGCCCGTACGGCCGCGGCCGAGGACTCGGCCGCCCAGCTCGCGAAGGCGGCCCGCACCGCGGAGGAGGTGCTGACCAAGGCGTCCGAGGACGCCAAGGCGACCACCCGTGCGGCGAGCGAGGAGGCCGAGCGGATCCGGCGCGAGGCCGAGGCCGAGGCGGACCGGCTGCGCGGCGAGGCGGCCGAGCAGGCCGACCAGCTCAAGGGCGCGGCGAAGGACGACACCAAGGAGTACCGCGCCAAGACGGTCGAGCTGCAGGAGGAGGCGCGCCGGCTGCGCGGCGAGGCCGAGCAGCTGCGGGCCGAGGCGGTCGCCGAGGGCGAGCGGATCCGCGGCGAGGCGCGGCGCGAGGCCGTCCAGCAGATCGAGGAGGCGGCGAAGACCGCCGAGGAGCTGCTGACCAAGGCGCGTACGGACGCGGACGAGCTGCGGGCGAAGGCGGCGGCCGACTCCGAGAAGGTGCGCACCGAGGCGATCGAGCGCGCCACCACGCTGCGCAAGCAGGCCGAGGAGACGCTGGAGCGCACCCGCGCGGAGGCCGACCGGCTGCGCGCGGAGGCCGAGGAGCAGGCGGACGGCATGCGCGCGGCGGCCGAGGCCGCCGCGGACCGGCTGCGCGAGGAGACCGAGCGCGGCGTCGCGGCCCGGCAGGCGGAAGCGGCCGAGGAGCTGACGCGGCTGCACAGCGAGGCCGAGGCCCGGCTCGCGAGCGCCGAGGAGAACCTGACCGAGGCCCGCGCGGAGGGCGAGCGGATCCGCCGCGAGGCGGCGGAGGAGACCGAGCGGCTGCGGGCCGAGGCCGCGGAGCGGCTGCGTACGCTCCAGGCGCAGGCCGAGCAGGAGGCGGAGCGGCTGCGCGACGAGGCCGCGGCCGACGCGTCGGCGGCCCGTGCGGAGGCCGAGTCGGTCGCCGTACGGCTCACCAGCGACGCGGCGGCCGAGGCGGAGCGGCTGCGCACCGAGGCGCAGGACACCGCCGACCGGGTACGGGCGGAGGCCGCGGCGGCCGCCGAGCGGGTCGGTGCGGAGGCCGCCGAGGCGCTCGCCGCCGCACAGGAGGAGGCGGCCCGCCGGCGGCGGGCGGCCGAGGAGACCCTCGAGTCCGCGCGCGCCGAGGCGGGCCAGGAGCGCGAACACGCCCGCGAACAGAGCGAGGAGCTGCTGGCGTCGGCCCGCAAGCGGGTCGAGGAGGCGCAGGCCGAGGCGCAGCGGCTCGTGGAGGAGGCCGACCGGCGGGCCACCGAGATGGTCTCGGCCGCCGAGCAGACCGCCCAGCAGGTACGGGACTCCGTCAGCGGGCTGCAGGAGCAGGCCGAGCAGGAGATCGCCGGGCTGCGCAGCGCCGCCGAGCACGCGGCGGAGCGCACCCGCAGCGAGGCGCAGGAGGAGGCGGACCGGGTCCGCGCCGACGCGTACGCGGAGCGGGAGCGGGCCTCCGAGGACGCGGCCAGGCTGCGGCAGCGGGCCCAGGAGGAGACGGAGGCGGCGCAGGCGCTGTCCGAGCGGACCGTCGCCGAGGCGATCGCGGAGGCGGAGCGGCTGCGTGCGGAGGCCTCGGAGTACGCGCAGCGGTTGCGTACGGAGGCGTCGGACTCGCTGGCATCCGCCGAGCAGGACGCGTCGCGGACGCGGGCGGAGGCGCGCGAGGACGCCAACCGGATCCGTTCCGAGGCGGCGGCGCAGGCGGACCTGCTGGTCGGCGAGGCGACCAGCGAGAGCGAGCGGCTGCGCACGGAGGCCGCCGGGGTGCTGGCCGCCGCGGAGGCGGACGCGACACGGCTGCTCACCGAGGCCGAGCAGATCAAGGTGGACGGCGAGGCCGAGGTCGAGCAGATGCGCGCGGCCGTGCGCGCCGACCGGGAGCAGGTGCTCGACGAGGCGCGGAAGGCCGCGGACAAGCGGCGTGCCGACGCCGCGGCGCAGGCCGACCAGCTGATCGCCGAGGCGACGAGCGAGGCCGAGCGGATCGCGGCCGAGTCGGCCGCCGACGCGGAGCGGATGCGGGCGGAGGCCGCCGAGACGGTGGGTTCCGCGCAGCAGGCCGCCGAGCGGATGCGGGCGGAGGCGGAGCGGCACCGCGCCGAGACGGAGGCCGCTGCCGAGCAGCTGCGCAACGAGGCGCGCGCCGAGGTGGACCAGCTGCTGGACGAGGCGCGCACGGAGGCGGCGAAGCGCCGTGCCGACGCGGCCCAGCAGGTCGACCAATTGATGGCCAAGGCGCAGGAGGAGGCGCTGCGCGCGGCCACCGAGGCGGAGGAGCAGGCCGACACGATGGTCGGCGCCGCCCGCAAGGAGGCCGAGCGGATCGTCGCCGAGGCCACCGTCGAGGGCAACGCCCGGGTGGAGAAGGCGCGTACGGACGCCGACGAGCTGCTGGTCGGCGCGCGCCGGGACGCGACGGCGATAAGGGAACGCGGCGAGGAGCTGCGGGCCCGGGTCGAGAGCGAGATCGAGGAGCTGCACGAGCGGGCCCGCCGGGAGACGGCGGAGCAGCTGAAGACGGCCGGCGAGCGTGTCGACAAGCTGGTCAAGGCCGCCGAGCAGCAGCGGGCCGAGGCGGAGGCCAAGGCCAAGGAGCTGGTGTCGGATGCCGATTCCGAGGCCGGCAAGGTCAGGATCGCCGCCGTGAAGAAGGCGGAGGCGCTCCTGAAGGAGGCCGAGACCAAGAAGGCCGAACTGATCCGCGAGGCCGAGCGCGTGAAGGCCGAGGCCGATCGCGAGGCCGAGCACACGATCGCCGAGGGCCGGCGGGAACTCGACGTGCTGGTGCGCAGGCGTGAGGACATTCAGGCCGAGATCTCGCGAGTCCAGGACGTACTCGAGGCGTTGGAGTCTTTCGAGGCGCCGACGGGGGGTAAGACTTCGGCCAATGGCGGCTCGGGAGCGGGAGCCGTCAAGGCGGGAGCGTCAGCAGGGGGTACACGTTCGAGTGGCAAGTCGTCCGACGACTAGCCACTCAAAAGGCTGGACATTCTCCAGATCAAACCGGCATCCGCTCGATGACACGCCGCTTCGGCCCCTAGGATTCCCTCTAACACCTCACCGGTCTCATTGACAGGAACCCCATGAGCGACACTTCCTCCCCCTTCGGCTTCGAGCTCGTGCGGCGTGGTTACGACCGCGGTCAGGTGGATGACCGCATTACCAAGCTCGTCGCCGACCGTGATAGTGCTCTGGCCCGAATCACGTCTCTGGAAAAGCGCATCGAGGAGCTCCACCTCGAGACGCAGAACGCCCAGGCCCAGGTCAACGACGCCGAGCCGTCGTACGCGGGTCTCGGCGCGCGTGTCGAGAAGATCCTCCGCCTCGCCGAGGAGGAGGCGAAGGACCTGCGAGAGGAGGCCCGTCGCGCGGCCGAGCAGCACCGTGAGCTCGCCGAGTCCGCCGCCCAGCAGGTGCGCAACGACGCCGAGGCGTTCGCTGCGGAGCGCAAGGCGAAGGCCGAGGACGAGGGCGTTCGGATCGTCGAGAAGGCGCAGGGCGAGGCCAACTCGCTGCGGGCCGACGCGCAGAAGGACGCGCAGTCCAAGCGCGAGGAGGCGGACGCCCTCTTCGAGGAGACCCGCGCCAAGGCCGCCCAGGCCGCCGCGGACTTCGAGACCAACCTGGCCAAGCGCCGTGAGCAGTCGGAGCGCGACCTGGCCTCGCGTCAGGCCAAGGCCGAGAAGCGCCTCGCCGAGATCGAGCACCGCGCCGAGCAGCTGCGCCTGGAGGCCGAGAAGCTGCGCACGGACGCGGAGCGCCGGGCCCGCCAGACGGTGGAGACCGCTCAGCGTCAGGCGGAGGACATCGTGGCCGACGCGAACGCCAAGGCCGACCGCATCCGCAGCGAATCGGAGCGCGAGCTGGCGGCGCTGACGAACCGCCGCGACTCGATCAACGCCCAGCTCACCAACGTCCGCGAGATGCTGGCGACGCTGACCGGTGCGGCCGTCGCCGCGGCGGGTACGCCGGCGGACGACGAGCCGATCTCCCGCGGGGTTCCGGCGCAGCAGTCCCGCTGACGCCCTTCGCAAGCCTGATCCGACGAGTGCCCGGTGCCGCTTCGGCACCGGGCACTCGCGCGTCACCGGCCCTATGCGGAACGGCCCTCGTCCGTTGGGCGAACCCGGTGGCGGACGCCATGACGCCCCCGTAGCGTGAAACGCATGATCGAGCTCGAGGGCCTCACCAAGCACTTCGGTACGAAGGTCGCCGTCGACCGTCTGTCCTTCACGGTCCGCCCGGGCATGGTGACCGGTTTCCTCGGTCCCAACGGCGCGGGCAAATCGACGACGATGCGCATGATGCTCGACCTGGACAACCCCACGAACGGCACGGTCAGGATCGACGGCAAGCACTACCGGGACCTGGACGAGCCGCTCAAGTACATCGGCGCCCTGCTGGACGCCAAGGCGATGCACGGCGGCCGCAGCGCCTACAACAACCTGCTCTGTCTGGCCCAGGCGAACCGGATCCCGGCGAGCCGCGTGGCCGAGGTCCTGGACGTGGTCGGACTGACGGCGGTGGCGCGCAAGAAGGTCAAGGGCTTCTCGCTCGGCATGGGCCAACGGCTCGGAATCGCTTCGGCGCTGCTCGGCGATCCGGAGATTCTCATGTTCGACGAGCCCGTCAACGGTCTGGACCCCGAGGGAATTCACTGGATACGCAATCTGATGAAGGCCCTTGCCGCCGAAGGCCGGACGATCTTCGTCTCGTCCCATCTGATGAGTGAAATGGCGCTCACCGCCGACCACTTGATCGTGATCGGCCAGGGCAGACTGCTCGCCGACACATCGATGGCCGATTTCATTCACGAGAACTCCCGCAGTTATGTCCGGCTGCGCACTCCGCAGCGGGAGAGGCTGCTCGACGTCCTGCACGCCGCCGGTCTGATCGCCGTCGAATCGGGCAACGGCACGCTGGAGATCGACGGGGCGTCCACCGAGCAGCTGGGCGAGCTGGCGGCGGAGCACCGGATCGTGCTGCACGAGCTCAGCGCCCAACGCGCCTCGCTGGAGGAGGCGTTCATGCAGATGACGGCCGGCGCGGTGGAGTACCACGCGCATGCGACCGGCCCCGCCGCACCGCCCTCCGCACCTGCCGCCACCGGTACCGCCGCCCCGCAGTGGGCCCCGCGCAGCAAGGGAGCCTGACCGATGGCATCCGTACCCGCCGTCCTCCAGTCGGAGTGGACCAAGATCCGTACGGTCTCCTCGACGCGCTGGACCCTGATCTGCGCGCTCGCGGTCACGGTCGCCATGAGCGCCGCGCTCTGCGCCCTGATGAACTCCACCTTCGACGACCTGCCGGAGGCCGAGCGCCTCACCTTCGACCCGACGCTGATCAGCTTCTCGGGAATGGTGCTGGGCCAGCTGGCGATGGTCGTCTTCGGCGTCCTCGTGGTCGGCACGGAGTACAGCTCCGGCATGATCCGCACGTCGCTCGCGGCCGTTCCGCAGCGCGCCACCTTCCTGCTCGGCAAGATCACGGTGGCCGGGCTGCTGGCCCTGGCGGTCGGGATGGCGACGAGCTTTCTGACCTTCTTCCTCGGCCAGGCGCTGCTGGGCGAGTACCGCACCACGATCGGCGAGGAGAACGTGCTGCGCGCGGTGGTCGGCGGCGGGCTCTACATGGGCCTGATGGCGATCTTCTCGATGGGCGTCGCGGCGATGCTGCGGAGCTCGATGCTGTCGCTCGGCATCCTGATGCCGTTCTTCTTCCTGGTGTCCCAGATCCTCTCCGCGGTCCCGGGCGCGAAGGACGTGGCCCGCTACTTCCCCGACCAGGCCGGCTCCAAGATCATGCAGGTCGTCCCGGGCGCGATGAACAGCGGCGACTCCCCCTACGGGCCGTGGGGCGGCCTGGGCATCATGCTGCTGTGGGTGGCGGCGGCGCTGATCGGCGGCGTCCTGGTGCTCAAGAAGCGCGACGCGTAGGCGTCCTGGACGCGCGGCGCCCGGAAACGGGAGGCGGCCGCCGCGGAATCCGGGACGTACGGCGCGCGGGCTTGATGGGAACCGTCAAGGCCCGGATATCCTCCTAACTCTTACGGGGGGCGTACGGCATGCATGGCCTGTGCCCCGACGACCCGAAAGTCGATGGGGCTGGAGAATGATCGAGGCAGTCGGCCTGACGAAGCGCTACGGCGCCAAGACGGCCGTGTACAACCTTTCCTTCCAGGTGCGGCCCGGGGCCGTCACCGGGTTCCTCGGACCCAACGGAGCCGGCAAGTCCACGACCATGCGCATGATCCTCGGGCTCGACAAGCCGACGGAGGGACAGGTCACCATCAGCGGCCGGCCGTACCGGCAGCTGCCGAACGCGCCGCGGCAGGTCGGTGCGCTGCTGGACGCCAAGGCCGTGCACGGCGGGCGCAGTGCGCGCAGCCACCTGCTGTCGCTGGCGCAGCTGTCCGGCATCCCGGCCCGCCGGGTCGACGAGGTGCTGGGCGTCGTCGGTCTCCAGGACGTCGCCAAGCGCCGTTCCAAGGGCTTCTCCCTCGGTATGGGGCAGCGGCTCGGCATCGCGGCCGCGCTGCTCGGCGACCCGCAGGTGCTGCTCTTCGACGAGCCGGTCAACGGTCTCGACCCCGAGGGCATCCTGTGGGTGCGCAACCTGATGAAGCAGCTGGCCGCCGAGGGCCGTACCGTCTTCGTCTCCTCCCACCTGATGAGCGAAATGGCGCTCACCGCCGACCACTTGATCGTCATCGGCCGGGGGCAGCTGCTCGCGGACATGAGCGTCAAGGACTTCATCTCGCACAACTCGGCCGATTTCGCGCGTGTGCGCACGCCGCAGACCGACCCGCAGCAGCGCGAGAAGCTGTCGGCGGCGCTCACCGAGGCGGGCGGGCAGGTCATGTCCGAGCCGGACGGCGCGCTGCGCGTCACCGGGCTCGCCCTGCCGAGGATCAGCGACGTGGCCCACGAGGCCGACGTCCGGCTGTGGGAGCTGTCGCCGCACCAGGCGTCCCTGGAGGAGGCGTACATGCGGATGACGCAGGGCGCCGTCGACTACCGCTCCACCGACGACCAGAAGGCGGGGCTGATGCAGCAGCCGCCGATGGGCTACATGCCGCCGCAGCAGCCGCAGATCCCCGAGGTGCCGCAGCAGGGCTGGTACGCCCCGCCGCCGCCCGGAGCAGGCCAGAACCCGTACGCGGCCGTGGCGCCGGGCGCCCCCGCCCAGCCCGCGCCCGCGCAGCCCGCGCCGCCCGCCGCTCCCCCTGCCGCCGCCCCCGCCGACCTGACCAAGCCCGAGGACACCCGATGACCACCCCCTACCAGCACCCGGGCGCCGCGTCCCCGACGTACGCCTCCCCGATCCCGGTCCGCAGCGCCCACCTCGGGGACGCCCTCGCCTCGGAGTGGACCAAGATCCGCTCGGTGCGCTCCACGATGTGGACGCTCGGCGTGATGATCGTGCTCATGGTGGGCATCGGCCTCGGCACCGCGGCGATCGTGGCCGCCAGCGACGTCGATCTCCAGGGTGAGTCGGCGCTCGGCTTCGGCTTCTTCGGCGTTCTGCTCGGCACGATCTGCGTGATCACGCTGGGCGTGCTGACGATCGCCTCCGAGTACGGCACGGGCATGATCCGTACGACCCTGACCGCCTGCCCCAGCCGTTCGCGTGTGCTGGCCGCCAAGGCGATCGTCTTCTTCGGCCTCGTCTTCACCATCACGGCGGTCTTCGCGGCGCTCGTCGCCGTCGTCCAGACGGGCATGGTCGAGGCCACCGAGCCCACCGGCGACGAGTGGCTGCGCGCGACGGTCGGCGTGGCGTTCTTCGTCGCCTCGATCGGTCTGCTGTCGCTGGCCGTCGGCACCATGATCCGGCACTCCGCCGGCGCGATCACGATCATGATCGGCGTGATGCTGCTGCCGCTCGTCGCGGCCATGTTCATGTTCTCGGAATCGCTCGCCGACGTGCAGGAGTTCCTGCTCGACTACGCCATCCCGAGCCAGCTCATCGGCATCTACGGCGAGGCCGCGGCCGGCGGCTCCGCGGGCCCGGTCGGCTGGGAGCCGGTGTGGATCATGCTCGGCATCACCGCGGCGGCGATGGGCGGCGCGTTCGCCGTGCTCAACGGCCGCGACGTCTGAGACGTCAGTAGCGAGGCGCGTTCCGGGACCGCTGCACCCTCGTGGTGCGGCGGTCCTTCGCGTTCCAGCACGCCTTGTGCCAGTGGCGCCGTTCGTCAAGGCCGCCGTGCTGGGGCCAGGCCACCACGTGCGCGAGGCCGGAGGGGATCTCCTGGTCGCAGCCCGGGCAGCGGTACGTCTTGCCGGCGGCACTTGCGCCCGCGACATGGCGCACCGACCAGTCCTCGCCCTGCCAGGTCTCGCTGCTCCCGAACCCGCCGTACCGCTCGCCGCTCCCCGCTGCTCGCTCGGTCGGCTTCTCGCCGCCTCGGGGGCGGTTGCGGCGCGGGGACACGTGGACACCTCACAGAGAGTCGGAACAGTTCCTTTCCAGCGTACGGGCCGAGAAGCGGGGCACTCGTCCTTCCGGCCGCGCGACCGTGGCCGCCGGCGAGCGCCGGTTACCGGACAATCGCAACAACTTCCCGTCCGGCCGTGCCTTTGGCACGTGTCAGACGTTGTTGCCGGTAGGGGGAGTGACGCGTCGGCCGCAAGGAGGCTACAGGCGATGCGCGTTGGGACTTTCGTACTGGCCGCTCAGTTCCCGGGCCAGGGGCAGGGGGAGGCGCTGCACCGCGCGGTGCGGACCGCCGAGGTCACGGAGGAATCCGGGCTGGATTCCGTCTGGTTGGCGGAGCACCATTTCGTACCGTACGGGGTGTGCCCGTCGGCTGTGACGCTTTCGGCGCTGCTCCTCGGCCGCACGCGCCGGATCCGGGTCGGCACGGCCGTGAGCGTGCTGCCGACCGCCCATCCCGTGGCACTCGGCGAGCAGGCGGCGCTGCTGCACCTGACCTCGGGTGGGCGGTTCACGCTCGGCGTGGGGCGCGGGGGGCCGTGGGTCGACCTGGAGGTGTTCGGCGCCGGACCGGCCGCCTACGAGAGCGGGTTCCCCGAATCGCTCGACCTGCTGATGCGTTGGCTGCGCGAACCGCGCGTCGGCGCGGACGGCGAGCGGTACGCCTTCCGCGAGGTCGCGGTCGTCCCGCGGCCGGACGAGCTGATCGGCGGTCCGCCCGGCGGCCCCGAGGTCGTCGTCGCCTGTACGTCCCCGAAAAGCGTGAAGCTCGCCGCGGAGCGCGGGCTGCCCATGCTGCTCGGGATGCACTGCGGGGACGAGGAGAAGGCGGAGATGGTCGCCCTGTGGCGTACGCATGCGCGGGCCTGCGGCCGGTCCCCCGACGAGATCGTGGCGGCCGGGCACGTGTCGGCGGGCGTCGTCCAGATCGCCGACCGGGCCGCCGACGCGACCGAGACCTTGGTGAAGGCGATGCCCGGCTGGCTCAAGCGGGGCCTGGAGGCGCATGTCACGGTCGACGGCCGGCCCCGCACGATGCGCGACCCCCTGGCCTACACGGAACTGCTGTGCGCGCTGCATCCGGTGGGTCCGCCCCGGCTGGCGGCCGACCGGCTCGCCGCGACGGCGGAGCGGACCGGCATCACGCGCTTCGCGCTGCTGGCCGAGGGCTCGGGCGATCTGGCGGCGACCGAGGAGAACGTACGGCGCCTGGGCGCGGAAGTGCTGCCGCAGCTCGCCTGAGCGCCCCCGCCGTACGGCCCCGGCCGGTCCCGTCGAACCCGGCCGGGGTCTTACGCGCGCACGGGAACGCGCACAGTGCCGCCGCCCCGGCCATCGGGAGCGGTTCTCCCGCGAGGCGGAGCGGCAGCGGAAGTTCTCAGCAGTCGCGCAGTTCGGGCGACTGGTTGAGCAGCTGGGCCCGTACGGAAGTGAAGCGGGCGAGCCGCTCGTCCACCGAGGAGTCCAGCGGGAACACCGCGACGCGGTGGCAGTTCTGGAATGCCAGACGCACACCGAAGTGCCGCTGGAGCGCACCGCGAATGGCGTCACTCGCGAGTGCGCGCAGCAGCTGACCACGTGCCTGCTCGTCCGGCGGAGGCGTCTGGTTGTCGGCGAAGTCGCCGCCGTCCACCTTCAGCTGAGCCACCAGAGAACTGATCATCTCCCATGCGTAGGGCAGGGAGGTCCGGACGCAGTCGACGAAGGCTGCTTCGTCGACCTCGCCTCGCTCGGCCTGTTCCAACAGCGCCGGTGAGACGTCGAGCGACATGGGTTCTCCTCTCGCGGCCCCGGGCGAACGGGGCCTTACGGGCAGGGAAGGAGGTAGCGGACGAAACGACGGCATACGAACGGCGTAAGACGACGCAGAGTGCACGAGCGGCGACCTCCCGCTTCCACGGTAAGTGCGGTGTCTTGAGCGCACCAGGAGATTGGGAGCACAACCGGCCAAATAAGAAGGGTGCTTCCGGGGCGAATCGCGCGGGGCGGTGTCGGTCGAGTAGCGTTGCCGACCATGCGTCTCGTCATCGCCCGCTGCTCCGTGGACTACGCGGGCAGGCTTACCGCCCATCTGCCCTCCGCTCCCCGATTGATCCTGGTCAAGGCGGACGGCAGTGTGTCCATCCACGCCGACGACAGGGCGTACAAACCGCTGAACTGGATGTCGCCTCCCTGCACCTTGAAGGAGGGCGACGACAGTGTGTGGACCGTGGTGAACAAAGCGGGCGAGAAACTGATCATCACGATGGAAGAAATCCTCCACGACTCGTCGCACGAGCTCGGGGTGGACCCGGGCCTCATCAAGGACGGCGTGGAAGCGCACCTGCAGGAGCTTCTGGCCGACCGGATCGAGACACTCGGCGAGGGATACAGCCTGATCCGACGCGAATACCCCACGGCCATCGGTCCGGTGGACATCCTGTGCCGTGACGCGGACGGCGGGACGGTGGCAGTGGAGATCAAGCGCCGCGGCGAGATCGACGGCGTGGAACAGCTGACCCGCTACCTCGAACTCCTGAACCGCGACCCGCACCTGGCCCCGGTGAAGGGCGTGTTCGCAGCGCAGGAGATCAAGCCCCAGGCCAGGGTGCTGGCGACGGACAGGGGAATCGGCTGCGTGGTGCTGGACTACGACGCGCTGCGGGGCATCGAGGACGACAAACTCCGCCTGTTCTGACGAGTCTGCGCCCCGTGGCCCCCGGGGGCGGAGGCCGCTGCGCGGGTGAGGCGGTGCGGGCTGCGCCCGCGGGCACGCGCGTGCCGTACGCCCGTCGGGCCTGCGCGGTCTGCGCTCGCGGGGCGAGTGCGAGGTTGCGCCCGCTCGGGCCGCCGCGGGCACCTCAGCCCAGGCCCGCGTAGGGCTGCGCCTGGCAGGGGAGACGGTCCTGCCGACGGGGCGGCTGCGGGGTACGCCGGCGGGCGCGAGTGTGTGCACCCGCCGTACCGGTCGCTCGCAGTCAGCTCGGCCTGCGGCCGACGGCGACAACGGCCGCTCCGCGAAAGCCGAGCAAGGCCGCGCCCACAAGGCGGAGGGCCAACAGCGCGGGCGGCTGCGCCATGGCCGACGCCGCCCGCAGAGCGGGGTGGGCTGCGCCTGTGTGCCGGGAAGCCGGGAGGCGCGGGCCGGGCGCATGCCGACGCCCGCTGCGGAGAAGGCCCTGCCGACGGGGCGTGAGGGTGCGCCCGCTGTACCGGTCGCGCGCGGCGGGCGACGGCGTCAACGGCCACGCACGCAAGGCGCGGGGCCAACAGCGCAGGCGGGCTCGCCGGCCGTGCCGGCCAGGGAGCCCCGGCGCGGCCCGCGGCCGAAAGCTGCGTCGCGCAGAGGCCGCGTCCCCCGCCGGGGACGCGGCACGGCGTCGGAGACGTCGGTCCCCTACATCACCGGCGCGGACGAGCTCTGCGGGGCCGACGGGCCGCTTGCCGATGTTTCGCCGCTGGGGGACGACGACGTCTCGGTGTCGGACGGCGACGGCGTACCCGTGGGCGCAGTCTCCGTCGGGGACGGCTTCGGCGGCGTCGACGGCGGGTTCGGCGTGGAGCGCGTCGGTGTCGGACGCGGCGACTGCGCCGTCTCCGACGGCCTGCCCGGCTGCGACGGGGTCGACGACGGGATCTCGCCCGGCGCCGCCGGCGCGTCGGGGGCCGTGGACATGCCCGGCACCGCCGACGACGTCGGGCTCTTCGTCGCGCCCTTGTCGTCCGGCTTCTTCGACGCGTCGTCGGCCGGGTCCTGGGGCGTGTCCCAGTCCTCCGAGAAATCCTCGTCCGTCTGCTGCCCGTTCTTGACGTTGTCCGCCGGCGCCTCCTCCTTGTCGGAGGCCGCCCCGAGCGTCACCACCGTGCCGAGGACGACCGCGAGCAGCGCACCCGCTCCCGCCGCGACCACGTTGCGCCGGGCGCCGAGGAGGGCGAGACCGCGCCGGGACGGCGGCGCGGTGGCGGTCGCCGGCGTCGCGGGCTCGTCCTCCGGTCCCGTACGAGGCAGCTGCGACGTCGTGGCCGTGAGCCCGGCCAGCGGGAACACGGGCTGCGCCGGGGTCTCCGTACGTATCGTCGGCGCCTCGGGCTTGGGCGTCAGCCCCGACGCGCGGTCCTCGACGAGCGCCAGCGCCCGCCGCCCCGCCACCGTGCCGCGCTTGTCCGCGAGCGCGCCGCGTATCCCGATGGAGGCCTCCAGCTCGGCCCTGGCGCGCTCGAGGTTGCCGGTGCAGAGCGCGAGGACGCCCAACTCGTGGTGGAAGTAGGCGTCTTCGGCGACCTCGCCCGCGATCCTGGCGGCCTCCGAGCCGGCCCGAAGGGCCTTCTCCCAGGCGGTCCAGTGCAGCCCCGCGGCGAACACGGGCGCGGCGCTGCGGGCCAGCCGCACGGCCGCGCCTGCGTGCCCGGCGTCCCGGCCGCCCGAGACCAGCGCGCCCAGCGCGGCGAGCACGGCGTCCGACTCGGCGATCGCCCGCTCGGCCGTGACCGACGGGTGGCCCGACCACCAGGCGTAATGCTGGGCGGCGGTGTGCGCGTGAGCGACGGAGTCCTTGTCGTAGCCCTTCTCCCGCAGTTGCGCGAGCACTCCGGCCGCCAGCCGGTAGCGCGTGCCGACCGGGGAGAGGAGCCCGCAGCCCATGAGTTCGCCGAGCGCCGCGTCCGCGTGGGTGTCGCCGACGAGCGCCGGCAGGTGTGCCTGGTGCGGTACCTCGCCGCCGAGGGCGACGGCGATCCGCAGGGTCTGCCGCGCGGACTCGCTGAGCCGCGAGGCGAGCAGCGGCGCGGGCGCCGCCCCCTCCCCCAGCGTCGGCAGAGGTACGTCCCGGCCCTGCGCGGCGTCGAACGCCGCGAACTCGTCCAGGGCCTCCGGATCCCCGCGCAGCTCGTCGCCCTGCCGCAGCAGCCCACCGGCCTGCACGAAGCGCAGCGGCAGGCCCTCGGACTCGAACCACAGGTCGCCCGCCCAGTTCGACTCGTCCTCGGTGAGCGGCCGCTCCACGATGTGCGAGAGCAGCTCCAGCGCCGTCGCGCGGCCGAGGCCGCCGAGGAAGACCTCTTCGAGAGGCGAGTCCGCGGAGGGCGCGGGCACGTCGGGCGTCGTGGCGAGCAGGAAGGCGCACTCGGGAGCGGCGTCGAGCAGCTCGTCGAGCGCGGCGCCGCCGAACTCCAGGTCGTCGAGGACGACGACGGCCCCGATGTCGCGGACGAATCCCGCGAGCGCGTTCCGGTCGGGCCGGTGGCCGGGCGCGGAGAAGACGATGGTGAAGAGCTCCTGGAGGAGCTCCCCGGGGGTGCGGTGGTGGCCGTTGAGGCGTATGACACCGTCGGGCGCGAGGTCCGCGCAGTCCTCTGCCACCGCGTCGAGGAGGGTGCTGCGTCCGGAGCCCGCGGGGCCGGTGAGCCGTACGGATCGGCCCTGCCCGAGCAGGCGGACGAGCCGCTCCCGCTCCTCGCCCCGTTCCAGCAGCGGCAGCCGCGGGGACGCGGGCCCCGGCGGCACGGGAGGCAGCGCGGCGCGCTGCCTCTCCACGCGCTCGGCGGCGGTGCGCCGGGCCGGCCGCCCGGGCTGCTCCCCCGGCGGGCAGGGCTCGATCTCGCTGCCGTCGACGGGGTTGACGGTGAGCAGGAAGTCGCCCGAGACGACCTTGACGGTGCGCGCGTGCGCCGGTGCGGCCTTCGCGGCCGGAGTGACGGCGTCGCGCGGCGGCCGTGCCGCGCCGTTGCCGAAGCTGCCGCCGTCGCCGAAGCCGCCCTCGCCGAAGCTGTCGTTGTCCATGGTGAAAGCCCCCAGATACGGTTCGCCTGGCCTCGGCCCCCGGGATCTGCCGATCCCGGGGCCCGAGCCGCGTGCGGATGCCCTCCCGGCCTTTCTGCACGCTCGCCGTCGCTTCGGTCCGGTGCCCACCTGATGGGTCCTTCACAAGGGTGGGCGCCTGAACCCTAGACGCTCTGTCGGCGTGGCGGAACCGGCGGGGTCCCGCGCCGCCTGGGACGTCACGGTCTCGGGAGATTTGCGCGACTCATGCCGTCCCGTAGGGCTCGTGCCGTCACGTGAGTCTCGTGCCGTCCCGCGCGGCTCGTACCGTCGTGCCCGATCGGACCCGCGTCAGACCCGGGGCAGAGATTCGGCCGCGAGGCCGCCTTCGATCGCGAGGATGCGGTGCAGCCGGGTCGCGACGAGGAGCCTCTGCATCTGCGGCGGGACACCGCGCAGCACCAGGCGGCGGCCGCACCGGCCGGCCCGCCTGTGCGCGCCCATGATGACCCCGAGCCCGGTGGCGTCCCAGGAGTCGAGATGGGTCAGGTCGAGCACCAGGTCGCCGACTCCGTCGTCGACGGCCGAGTGCAGGACCGTACGGGCGTCCGCCGCGCTGCGGACGTCGAGGCGGCCCCCGACGACCAGCTCGGCGTGGTCGCCCCTGATGTGCATATGCGCTCCCCGAGAACTCTTCGCTACCCCGTAACCGATACTTCTTCGTCTAGAACAACTGACTGCCCGGCACCTGGAGGGGTTGCTGTTTGTAAGCGAACCGATACCGAATTCACCCCCGCGGGCGATACCGAATCGGTCGATTATGGTCAGTGCTTGTAGAAGCCCTGCCCGCTCTTGCGCCCGATGTCACCGGCATCCACCATCCGGCGCATCAGCTCCGGCGGCGCGAACTTCTCGTCCTGCGACTCGGTGTAGATGTTGCTGGTGGCGTGCAGCAGGATGTCGACGCCCGTCAGGTCGGCGGTGGCCAGCGGCCCCATGGCGTGACCGAAGCCGAGCTTGCAGGCGATGTCGATGTCCTCGGCGCTGGCGACGCCCGACTCGTACAGCTTCGCGGCCTCGACCACGAGCGCCGAGATGAGGCGGGTGGTGACGAACCCGGCGACGTCGCGGTTGACGACGATGCAGGTCTTGCCGACCGACTCGGCGAACTCCCGGGCGGTGGCGAGCGTTTCGTCGCTGGTCTTGTAGCCGCGGACCAGCTCGCACAGCTGCATCATGGGAACCGGCGAGAAGAAGTGGGTGCCGACGACGCGCTCCGGACGCTCCGTCACGGCCGCGATCTTGGTGATCGGGATGGCGGAGGTGTTGGAGGCGAGGACGGCGTCGTCCCGTACAAGCTTGTCGAGCGCACGGAAGATCTCGTGCTTGACCTCGAGCTTCTCGAAGACGGCCTCGACGACGATGTCCGCGTCGGCGACGGCGTCCAGGTCGGTCGTGGTGGTGACGCGGGCCAACGCGGCCTCGGCGTCGGCGGCTTCGAGCTTGCCCTTGGAGACGAACTTCTCGTACGACGCCTTGATGCCGTCCCGGCCGCGGGTCAGAGCCTCGTCGGTGACATCGCGGAGTACGACGTCCCAGCCGGCCTGGGCCGAGACCTGCGCGATCCCGGACCCCATGAGTCCGGCCCCGATGACGGCGAGCTTCCTGGCCACTGCGGCACCCCTTAACAGCTGTTTACATGTTCGCTCTCTGGCGGAGGTTAGCGCCCGTGAGGTGCCCTGTGACCATGAAGAGATGCGCGTCACGTCCCACATGGCGGACATCACACCGCCGGACGGCGTGTCCACCCGGACGGGTGCCCGTTCGTCCCCCTGCGCCGTGACGGCGGGCACACGTGTGTCCCGCGGGGCTCGCGCGTAACTACGCTGGTCGTATGGTCAATCTGACGCGTATCTACACCCGTACCGGCGACCAGGGCACCACCGCTCTGGGCGACATGAGCCGCACCGCCAAGACCGATCTGCGCATCGCCGCGTACGCCGACGCCAACGAGGCCAATGCCGTCATCGGCACGGCCATCGCCCTCGGGCAGCTCGGCGAGGACGTCGTGAAGGTCCTCGTCCGCGTGCAGAACGACCTGTTCGACGTGGGCGCGGACCTGTCGACCCCGGTGGTCGAGAACCCGAAGTACCCGCCGCTGCGGGTCGAGCAGTCGTACATCGACAAGCTGGAGGCGGACTGCGACCGCTTCCTGGAGGAGCTGGAGAAGCTGCGCAGCTTCATCCTGCCCGGCGGCACGCCGGGGGCGGCGCTGCTGCACCAGGCGTGCACGGTCGTGCGGCGGGCGGAGCGTTCGACGTGGGCGGCGCTGGAGGTGCACGGCGAGACGATGAACGCGCTGACGGCGACGTACCTGAACCGCCTGTCCGACCTCCTGTTCATTCTCGCGAGGACGGCGAACAAGGAGGTCGGCGACGTCCTGTGGGTCCCGGGCGGAGACCGCTGACCCCGGACACCGCGGCCGGGGGGTTTCCCCGGGCGGAGACCGCTAGTCGCGTCCGGCGGGGACCGGTTCGCGCTCCGGCTCGGTCTTGGGGGCCTTCTTCGGCCACAGCGCGTACGACAGCGCGATCAGGCCGTGGATCGCGGCCGCCTGCCATGCGACGGTCATCCATCTCTCCAGGGAAACCGTCCGGCTCGCGTCGCCCACGTACCAGATCGCGATCTGCAGCAGCACGGTGGTGACGCCGGCGGCGATCAGGGTGCCCAGCCAGACGCGTCCCTCGTGCTTGGCACGGGCCATGCCGTAGCGCGGCGGCTTCGCGGGCGGCGGCGCGCCGCCGAAGCGGTGCGCGGCGTGTCCGTCGAGCCACTTGACCGTGCGGTGGCCGTGGCCGACCGTGTAGCCGATGTAGAGCGCGGCCAGGCCGTGCTTCCAGCTCGGTTCGGCGCCGCTCTCGAGGTCGACGGCCGTGGCGACGAGCAGCACGACCTCCAGCAGCGGTTCGCACAGCAGCAGCGCCGCCCCCGTGCGCGGCATCTTGAGCAGGTAACGGGTGGCGAGTCCTGCGGCCAGCAGCACCCAGAAGCCGACCTCGCAGACCACGATCAGCGTGACGATCACGACGGCTCTCCTTTCGTACGGTTCCAGCGTGTCGGCACGGGACCGCGGTTTCGTCGTCGTGAGTGACGAACCGAGACTGCATCGTTCGATGTAGTCGCGGCTCCGCCCGTACGGTGAGGCAGTGGGCGGCCCCCAGCGTGTTGGATGGGGACGTGTCCTTCCCCCGCCCGCACCGCGACGACGTCCTCATCGCGGCCGTGTGCCTGCTCGGCGGCCTGCTGCTGTGGTCGCTGGGGGTCCACACCAACGGCCCGTACGCCCCGCTGCCGTCGTGGGTGACGCTGGTTCCGCTGGTGGCGCTGGCCGGACTGGAGCTGCTGCGCCGGACCATGCCGCGCACGGCCCTGATCGCCGGTACGGCCGCGGTGGTGGTGGACCCGTTCACCCCGGGCAGCATCGTGTCGCTGCTGATGTTCGCGGACATCGTGTACGCGGCCGTGGTGTACGGACCCCCCGCCTCCGCCCGCCGCATCCCGGTCACCACCGGGATGATCACGCTCGCGGTGACGATCGGCTTCCTCGCCTGGCTCAGGGAGCCGAGCGCCCTGCTGATCGGCCTCGTCACGGGGCTCGTCTCGTTCGGCCCCGCCACCACCGGCGCGATCGTGCGCAACCACCGGGAGGCCGCGGAGGCGGCCCGCCTGCGCGCCGAGCAGACCGCGCTGCTGGCCGAGATGGACCGGACACAGGCCGTCGTCGCCGAGCGCGCCCGGATGGCGCGGGAGCTGCACGACATGGTCGCCAACCATCTCTCGGCGATCGCCATCCACTCCACCGCCGCGCTCTCGCTGGACGACGCGGCGACCACGCGGCAGGCGCTGACGGTCATCCGTGAGAACAGCGTCGAGGGGCTGGCCGAGATGCGCCGGCTCATCGGGCTGCTGCGGGACAGCAGCGGTGACGCGGAACCGGCCGCCGCCCCCACCCTGGCGGGCCTCGACGCCCTGGTGGAGCAGGCCCGGACGAACGGGGCGTCGAGCGGCCTCACGTTCACGCTGCACGACGTACGGAAACAGGGCGCGCGGCTGCCCGCGCCGGTGGAGCTGGCGGCCTACCGGATCGTGCAGGAGTCGCTGACCAACGCGATCAAGCACGCGGAGGAGGGCGAGGTCCTGGTGGAGGTGTCGAACGACGGGGGGTGCGCGCTGAGCGTGACGGTGACGAGCCCGTTCGGCCGACGGCCGGGACCGCGGGCGCCGGGCTCCGGCGCCGGTCTCGTCGGGATGCGGGAGCGGGTGGCCCTGTTGGACGGGACGTTCGAGGCGGGGCCGGCGGCTCGGCCCGGTCCTGGGACCGGAAAGACCTGGCGGGTACGGGCGGAGCTGCCCGTACCGGACGACAAGGAGCCTTCAGGATGACGCACGCAGCGGGACCGTCGGGCGCACCGGGCGGGCGGACGCCGGCGGACGCAACGGGCGCACAGGCGCCGGCGGACGCACAGGCGCCGGCGGACGCACAGGCGCCGGCGGACGCACAGGCGCCGATGGACGCACCCGGAGGGCAGGCGCCGCCCCGGGTCATTCGGGTGCTCGTGGCCGAGGACCAGAGCGCCGTGCGCGCCGGGCTGGTGCTGATCCTGGGCAGTGCCCCGGACATCGAGGTGGCGGGCGAGGCGGCGGACGGGGAGGAGGCGGTCCGGCTGGCCCGCGAGCTGCGGCCCGACCTCGTGCTGATGGACGTGCAGATGCCGAAGCTGGACGGCGTCTCGGCGACCCGGCAGGTGGTCGCCGAGGGCCTGGCCGATGTGCTCGTGCTGACGACGTTCGATCTCGACGAGTACGTCTTCGGTGCGCTGCGGGCCGGGGCCGCGGGATTCCTGCTGAAGAACACGGACGCCAGGGACCTGATCGGAGCGGTGCGCACGGTGGCACGCGGCGAGGGCCTGATCGCTCCCGCGGTGACGCGCCGGCTGATCGCGGAGTTCGCCGTGCCGCGCGTCGCCCGCCCCGCCCGGGCGCCCGGCCTCTCGGCCATCGAGGCGCTGACGCGCCGCGAGCGCGAGGTGCTGTCGTGCCTGGGCGAGGGGCTGTCGAACGCCGAGATCGCCGGCCGTCTGTCGATGGCGGAGGCGACGGTGAAGACGCACGTCAGCAGGCTGCTCGGGAAGCTGGAGCTGCGCAGCCGGGTCCAAGCGGCGGTGCTGGCGCAGGAATTGGGCATCTGATGCGTCCCGCTTGACAGGCGTCACCTATGGTCTGGACCTATTGACGATTGGTCCAGACCTTCCTACTCTCACGGCACATACGCCGTGCGAGCCTCGCGGCGTGCGCAGTGCACGGACCACCCCGACTTGTCCGTCCGCAACTCGAGGAGCTTCCTTGAGCACTCCCGTCACCGGGGCGCCCCGCCCCAGAAGCAGCTTCAGAGCCAGAACCACCGCGGGCCTGACCGCGCTTCTCCTCCCCCTCGCCGCCATGGTCGGCCTGGCCTCCCCCGCGGAGGCCGCTGCGTCGGCCACGGCCTCCTACACCAAGGTCTCCGACTGGGGATCCGGATTCGAGGGCAAGTGGACCGTGAAGAACACCGGCACCACCGCCCTCAGCTCCTGGACCGTCGAGTGGGACTTCCCCACCGGCACCGCCGTCACCTCCGCCTGGGACGCGGACGTCACGAACTCCGGCACCCACTGGACCGCGAAGAACAAGAGCTGGAACGGGTCACTCGCACCCGGCGCCTCCGTGTCCTTCGGCTTCAACGGCACGGGCTCCGGCTCCCCCTCCGGCTGCAAGCTCAACGGCGCGTCCTGCGACGGCGGCTCCGTCCCCGGCGACGCGCCGCCCTCCGCCCCCGGCACCCCGGCCGCGAGCAACATCACGAACACCTCGGTCACGCTCAGCTGGAGCGCGGCGACCGACGACAAGGGCATCAAGAACTACGACGTGCTGCGCGACGGCGCCAAGGTCGCCACGGTCACCGGCACCACGTGGACCAACACCGGGCTGACCGCCGGCACGGACTACTCGTACACCGTCCAGGCCCGTGACACCGCCGACCAGACCGGCCCCGTCAGCGGCGCCCGCGCGGTGCGCACCACCGGCGGCGGCACCGACCCGGGCCCCGGCCCCGGCGGCAAGGTCAAGCTGGGCTACTTCACCGAATGGGGCGTCTACGGACGCAACTACCACGTGAAGAACCTGGTCACCTCGGGGTCCGCGTCGAAGATCACGCACATCAACTACGCCTTCGGCAACGTGACCGGCGGCAAGTGCGCCATCGGTGACGCCTACGCCGACTACGACAAGGCCTACACCGCCGACCAGAGCGTCGACGGCGTCGCCGACACGTGGGACCAGCCGCTGCGCGGCAACTTCAACCAGCTGCGCAAGCTGAAGGCGAAGTACCCGCACATCAAGGTGCTGTGGTCGTTCGGCGGCTGGACCTGGTCCGGCGGCTTCGGCCAGGCCGCGGCGAACCCGGCCGCCTTCGCCCAGTCCTGCTACGACCTGGTCGAGGACCCGCGCTGGGCCGACGTCTTCGACGGCATCGACCTGGACTGGGAGTACCCGAACGCCTGCGGTCTGTCGTGCGACACCAGCGGCCCCGCGGCCTTCAGGAACATGATGCAGGCCATGCGCGCGAAGTTCGGCGCGAACAACCTGGTCACCGCGGCCGTCACGGCCGACGCCTCCTCCGGCGGCAAGATCGACGCGGCCGACTACGGCGGCGCCGCGCAGTACGTCGACTGGTACAATGTGATGACGTACGACTTCTTCGGCGCCTGGGCCGCCCAGGGCCCGACCGCCCCGCACTCCCCCCTCACCTCGTACGCGGGCATCCCCCAGGCGGGCTTCAACTCCGCCGAGGCGATCGCCAAGTTCAAGGCCAAGGGTGTCCCCTCGTCGAAGCTGCTGCTGGGCATCGGCTTCTACGGACGCGGCTGGACGGGCGTGACGCAGTCGGCGCCCGGCGGTTCGGCCACCGGACCGGCGGCCGGCACGTACGAGCAGGGCATCGAGGACTACAAGGTCCTGAAGAACACCTGCCCGGCGACCGGCACGATCGCCGGCACGGCCTACGCCCGCTGCGGGAGCAACTGGTGGAGCTACGACACCCCGGCCACCGTCACGTCCAAGATGGGCTGGGCGAAGAACCAGGGGCTCGGCGGAGCCTTCTTCTGGGAGTTCAGCGGTGACACCACGAACGGCGAGCTCGTGAGTGCGATCAACAGCGGCCTCGGGTAGCCCCGGGAGCCGGGCACGAGAGCGGGGGCGGTGCATGCGCACCGCCCCCGCGTCACAGCCGATTCAGGCAACAGGAATTCAGGCAACATTTACCCTCCCCCAGACTTCGTCCGGGGGACCCCCATTCAACGGGCAAGGAATTCAGGCAACATTTACCCGTTGCCCGGGCGGAGCCGCCTCCAGCCAGGCGAGGAAGCCGGTGAGCGCGTCCTCGCTCATCGCCAGCTCCAGGCGGGTGCCACGGTGCAGGCAGCCGAGCACGATCGAGTCCGACAGCAGCGCGAGCTCCTCCTCGCTGTCCGGCGTACGCCGGGCGAGCACCTCGATCGCCGAGCGCTCCAGGGTGCGCCGGGGCCGGGGGGCGTACGAGAAGACCCTGAACCACTCGATGCGGTCACCGCTGTACCGGGCCACGCCGTACACCCAGCCCTTGCTGGACGGGTCGCCCTTCTCGGGGACGTTCCACCGCAGACTGCAGTCGAATGTGCCGCCGGAGCGCTGGATCAGGCGCCTGCGCAGACCGAAGACCAAGAGCGCGACCACTACCAGTAGGACGACCAGGCCGCTCACAAGAAGAGCGAGGAACATCTCCACCGACCTCCTCGCATCGTCCCGTAAAACCGAATACCACGTGCACCTGCATCGCCTCAGCCGCGGCACGGTCTGGAGTAGCTCCAGCCCGGGCCGCGGCTGAGGGACAAAACTGTGGGCGGGGTGTCAGTGCACCGCCACCGCACGCAGCCGGACATCGGCACGACGCTCGGCGGCGGCGTCCGCGTCCGACTTGGCGCGCTCCAGCGCACGCTCGGCGCGCTGGACATCGATCTCGTCCGCCAGCTCGGCGATCTCCGCCAGCAGCGACAGCTTGTCGTCGGCGAAGGAGATGAATCCACCGTGAACGGCGGCGACGACGGTGCCGCCCTCGCTCGTGCGGATGGTCACCGGGCCCGACTCCAGCACACCGAGCAGCGGCTGGTGACCGGGCATGACGCCGATGTCGCCGGACGTGGTGCGCGCGACGACCAGGGTGGCCTCGCCGGACCAGACACTGCGGTCCGCGGCGACCAGCTCGACGTGCAGCTCAGCAGCCAAGGTTGGCTCCTCGGGTCACCACCCGGCGGTACTGCCGGGTGTTGGGTCATAAGTCTAGTAGGGCTCGGGATGCCGAAGCGTCCCGGCCCGCCCCCGGCTCAGAGGCCGGGCTTGCGGGGTCTCCCCCGGACCGTGCAGCGCACGGCGTGGCGAAGGGGGCGGGACGCGCCCGCCCCCTTCAGCGAGTCACGGGACTCAGGAGACGCCGAGCTCCTTGGCGTTCTTCTTGAGGTCCTCGATACCACCGCACATGAAGAAGGCCTGCTCGGGGAAGTGGTCGTACTCACCGTCGCAGATCGCGTTGAACGCGGCGATCGACTCGTCCAGCGGCACGTCCGAACCGTCCACGCCGGTGAACTGCTTCGCCGCGTGGGTGTTCTGGGACAGGAAGCGCTCGACACGACGGGCACGGTGGACAACGAGCTTGTCCTCCTCGCCCAGCTCGTCGATACCGAGGATCGCGATGATGTCCTGGAGGTCCTTGTACTTCTGCAGGATGCCCTTGACGCGCATGGCGGCGTCGTAGTGGTCCTGCGCGATGTAGCGCGGGTCCAGGATGCGGGACGTGGAGTCCAGCGGGTCCACCGCGGGGTAGATGCCCTTCTCGGAGATCGGACGGGAGAGAACCGTCGTCGCGTCGAGGTGGGCGAAGGTGGTCGCCGGCGCCGGGTCGGTCAGGTCGTCCGCGGGGACGTAGATCGCCTGCATCGAGGTGATCGAGTGACCGCGGGTCGAGGTGATGCGCTCCTGCAGCAGACCCATCTCGTCCGCCAGGTTCGGCTGGTAACCCACCGCGGACGGCATACGGCCGAGCAGGGTGGACACCTCGGAACCGGCCTGGGTGAACCGGAAGATGTTGTCGATGAAGAAGAGCACGTCCTGCTTCTGCACATCGCGGAAGTACTCCGCCATGGTCAGACCGGCCAGGGCGACGCGCAGACGGGTGCCCGGGGGCTCGTCCATCTGACCGAAGACCAGCGCGGTCTTGTCGAGGACGCCGGACTCCTCCATCTCCGCGATCAGGTCGTTGCCCTCACGCGTACGCTCACCGACACCCGCGAAGACGGAAACGCCTTCGTGGAGGTTGGCGACACGCATGATCATTTCCTGGATCAGAACGGTCTTGCCGACACCGGCACCACCGAACAGACCGATCTTTCCACCCTTGACGTACGGGGTGAGAAGGTCGACGACCTTCAGGCCGGTCTCGAACATCTCGGTCTTGGACTCGAGCTGGTCGAAGGCGGGGGCCTTGCGGTGGATCGGCCAGCGCTCACCGACGTTGGCGTTCTCCTCCGGGAGGTTCAGCACCTCACCGAGGGTGTTGAACACCTTGCCCTTGGTGAAGTCGCCGACGGGGACGCTGATGCCCGCGCCCGTGTCGGTCACCGCGGCCTGGCGGACCAGACCGTCGGTGGGCTGCATCGAGATGGTGCGGACGATGCCCTCACCGAGGTGCTGGGCGACCTCGAGCGTCAGGGTCTTCTTGGCGCCCTCGAGGGCCGGGTCGGCAACCTCGACGTGCAGCGCGTTGTAGATCTCCGGCATCGCGTCGACGGGGAACTCCACGTCGACGACCGGGCCGATGACCCGGGCGACGCGGCCCGTGGCGGCGGCCGTCTCAACAGTGGTCGTCATTACTTGTCACTCCCCGCGGTCGCGTCGGCCAGGGCGCTGGCGCCACCGACGATCTCGCTGATTTCCTGGGTGATTTCGGCCTGGCGGGCCGCGTTGGCAAGTCGGGAGAGCGAGTTGATCAGCTCACCCGCGTTGTCGGTCGCCGACTTCATCGCCCGGCGGCGGGCCGCGTGCTCGGAGGCGGCGGCCTGCAGCAGAGCGTTGTAGATACGGCTCTCGACGTAGCGCGGCAGGAGGGCGTCGAGGACGTCCTCCGCCGACGGCTCGAAGTCGAACAGCGGAAGGATCTCGCCCTTCCCCGTCGTCTCCTCCGCGGCCTCATCGAGGCTGAGCGGCAGCATCCGGCGGTCGACGGGCGTCTGCGTCAGCATCGACACGAATTCCGTGAAGACGATGTGCAGCTCGTCCACGCCGCCCTCGGCGGTGTCCAGCTGGACGGCCTCGATGAGCGGAGCCGCGACCTTCTTGGCGTCCGCGTAGGACGGGCTGTCCGTGAAGCCGGTCCACGAGTCCGTGACCTTGCGCTCACGGAAGCCGTAGTAGGCGACACCCTTGCGGCCGACGATGTACGTGTCGACCTCCTTGCCCTCGCCGCGGAGCCGCTCGACGAGCCGGTCCGCCGCCTTGATGGCGTTGGAGGAGTAGCCGCCGGCCAGACCGCGGTCGCTCGTGACGAGCAGAACCGCGGCACGGGCCGGGTTGTCCGCCTCCGTGGTCAGAGGGTGCTTGGTGTTCGATCCGGTCGCCACCGCCGTGACCGCGCGGGTGAGCTCGGTCGCGTACGGCGTGGAGGCCGCCACCTTGCGCTGCGCCTTGACGATGCGCGAGGCGGCGATCATCTCCATCGCCTTGGTGATCTTCTTCGTCGCGGTGACGGACCGGATGCGACGCTTGTAGACCCGGAGCTGCGCTCCCATGAGTCAGGTCCCTTCCGTCGTCACTTGGAGACGTTGACGGCCGCCGGAGCGTCCTCGCCGAGCAGCTTGCCATCGAAGGTCTCGAACTGCTTCTTGAAGTCCGCGATGGAGTCCGCGACCTTGGTCAGGGTGTCGTCCGACATCTTCGCGCCCTCGCGGATCGACGTCATCAGACCGCCCTCCTCACGGTGGAGGTAGTCCAGCAGCTCGCGCTCGAAGCGGCGGATGTCCTGCACCGGGACGTCGTCCATCTTGCCGGTGGTGCCGGCCCAGATGGAGACGACCTGGTCCTCGGTCGCCATCGGCTGGTACTGCGGCTGCTTCAGCAGCTCGACCATGCGCTTACCGCGCTCCAGCGAGGCCTTGGACGCGGCGTCCAGGTCGGAACCGAAGGCGGCGAACGCCTCGAGCTCACGGAACTGGGCGAGGTCCACGCGCAGACGGCCGGAGACCTGGCGCATCGCCTTGTGCTGGGCGGAGCCACCGACACGGGAGACCGAGATACCGACGTTCAGGGCCGGACGCTGGCCGGCGTTGAACAGGTCGGACTCCAGGAAGCACTGGCCGTCGGTGATGGAGATGACGTTGGTCGGGATGAACGCCGAGACGTCGTTGGCCTTGGTCTCGACGATCGGCAGACCGGTCATCGAACCGGCGCCCATGTCGTCGGAGAGCTTGGCGCAGCGCTCCAGCAGACGCGAGTGCAGGTAGAAGACGTCACCCGGGTAGGCCTCACGGCCCGGCGGGCGGCGCAGCAGCAGGGACACGGCGCGGTAGGCGTCGGCCTGCTTCGAGAGGTCGTCGAAGATGATGAGGACGTGCTTGCCCTCGTACATCCACTGCTGACCGATGGCCGAACCGGTGTAGGGGGCGAGGTACTTGAAGCCCGCCGGGTCGGACGCCGGGGCGGCGACGATCGTCGTGTACTCGAGCGCGCCGGCCTCTTCCAGGGCGCCGCGCACGGACGCGATGGTCGAGCCCTTCTGGCCGATGGCGACGTAGATGCAGCGGACCTGCTTCTTCGGGTCGCCGCTGCGCCAGTTGTCGCGCTGGTTGATGATCGTGTCGACGGCCAGGGCGGTCTTGCCCGTCTGGCGGTCGCCGATGATCAGCTGACGCTGGCCACGGCCGATCGGGGTCATCGCGTCGACGGCCTTGTAGCCCGTCTCCATCGGCTCGTGGACCGACTTGCGCTGCATGACCGTGGGGGCCTGCAGCTCGAGGGCACGGCGACCCGAGGTCGCGATCTCGCCGAGACCGTCGATCGGGGTGCCGAGCGGGTCGACCACACGGCCGAGGTAGCCCTCGCCGACGGCGACGGACAGCACCTCGCCGGTGCGGGTGACCGACTGGCCTTCCTCGATACCGCTGAACTCACCGAGGATGATCGCACCGATCTCGCGCTCCTCGAGGTTGAGGGCGAGACCGAGGGTGCCGTCCTCGAACTTCAGCAGCTCGTTCGCCATGGCCGAGGGAAGACCCTCGACCTTCGCGATACCGTCGCCGGCCAGGCTGACCGTGCCGACCTCCTCGCGCGAGGCCGCGTCCGGCTGGTACGACTGGACAAAGTTCTCCAGCGCGTCCCGGATCTCCTCCGGCCGGATCGTGAGCTCCGCCATCTGGGTTCCCTGCTCTCCTTGTTGGGCCCGAAGTTTCTTTGGGGGTCTGGGGGCCGACCCCCAGGAATCTTCTGCAATCTCTGCACGGCCCAACCGGGCCGCTGGTCTTGCCAATTCAGTTGTGGCTGAGCCGTGTCAGCCGGCGATCCGACGCTTGGCGTCGTCGAGCCGCTCCGAGATGGTGCCGTTGATGACCTCGTCACCGACGCGCACCGAGATCCCGCCGAGGACCTCGGGGTCCACCTCGAGATTCAGGTGCATCTCGCGGCCGTACATCCGCGCCAGACCCGCGCCGAGGCGCTGCTTCTGCGCGTCGGTCAGCGGCACCGCGGAGGTGACGACGGCGACCATCCGGTTCCGGCGCCCCGCGGCCAGCTTGGAGAGGGACTCGAGTCCCGCTTCCAGGCTACGTCCCCGCGGGTGCGTGACGAGACGCACGACCAGACGCTCGGTGACCTGCTCGGCCTTGCCGCCGAGCAGGCTGCTCAGCAGCTCGCTCTTGGCGGCGGCGGTGGCGGACCGGTCGGTCAGCGCGGACCGCAGCTCGGTGCTGGACGAAAGGATCCGGCCGAACCGGAACAGCTCGTCCTCGACGTTGTCGAGCGCACCGGCCTGCTGGGCCGCCGTGAGGTCTGCGGTGTTCGCCAGCTCCTCGAGCGCGTCGACCAGGTCGCGCGACTGCGACCAGCGGGCGCGGACCATGCCCTTGATCAGGTCGACGGTCTCGCCGCCCACCTGGCCGCCGAACACACGGCCCGCCAGCTCGGCCTTGGCCGCGCCGGCCTGCGCCGGGTCGGTCAGGACCCGACGCAGCGACACCTCACGGTCGAGCAGCGCGGTGACGGCGGCCAGCTCGCCGGCGAGCTTCGCCGCGTCGACCGACGTGTTGTCGGTCAGCGCGTCGAGGGACTCGTGCGCGGCGGCCAGCGCCTCGCGGCTGGCTCCGTTCATCGTGCGACCTCGGCCTTCGCCTCGAGCTCGTCGAGGAAGCGGTCGATGGTGCGGCTCTGCCGGGCGTGGTCCTCGAGGGACTCACCGACGAGCTTGCCGGCCAGGTCGGTGGCGAGCTTGCCCACGTCCTGACGCAGCGCCGCGGCCGCGGCCTTGCGGTCGGCCTCGATCTGGGCGTGGCCGGCCGCGATGATCTCCTCACGCTGCCGCTGGCCTTCCGCCTTCATCTCAGCGATGATCGCGGTGCCCTGCTCGGTGGCTTCCTGGCGCAGCCGTGCGGCCTCGTGGCGGGCCTCGGCGAGCTGGGCCTTGTACTGCTCCAGGACGCTTTCGGCCTCGATCTTGGCCGCGTCCGCCTTCTCCATGCCGCCTTCGATGGCTTCGCGACGCTCTTCGAGAACACGGTTGATGTTCGGGAGGAGCTTCTTCGCGAAGAAGAAGAAGACGATGGCGAAGGCGATCGTGCCGACGAGCAGCTCGGGGCCCGGCGGAAGGAGCGGGTTCTGCTCCTCCGTGGCCGCCAGCTGAACGATGTTGGCGATCACATCAGTGCCTTTCGTCGAAAAGTGTCGTCAGTGAGAAGTGATTACTGACCGAACACGAACGGCATAACGATGCCGATCAGGGCGAGCGCCTCACAGAAGGCGAAGCCCAGGATCTGGTTGGCACGGATCAGGCCGGCAGCCTCGGGCTGACGGGCCAGGGCCTGGGTGCCGTTGCCGAAGACGATGCCGACGCCGATGCCGGGGCCGATCGCGGCGAGGCCGTAGCCGATGGAGCCGAGCGAACCGGTGACCTGGGCGAGGGTCTCAGTGGCAGCCATGCTGATTCTTCCTTTTCATGTACGGACCGGTGGGGGTTGACCACCGGACGTTTTCGGGGTCCGTGCTGAGGCTCAGTGGTGCTCGGCGAGAGCGCCCTGAATGTAGGTGCAGGCCAGGAGGACGAAGACGTACGCCTGGACGGCCTGCACGAAGAGCTCGAAGACGATCATGGCCATGGTCATCACGAACGAGACACCGGCGGCCGGGATCATGTAGCTGTTCAGCAGGTACCAGGAGGCGACGGTGAACATCACCAGCATCAGGTGACCGGCGAACATGTTGGCGAAGAGTCGCACCGCGTGCGTGAACGGGCGGACGAGCAGGTTCGAGAAGAACTCGATGAACGAGACCAGCCACTTGATCGGGCCGAGCGAGTTGTCGTAGCCGGTGATGTTCTTCCAGCCGCCGACGAAGCCGTGACGCTTGAAGGTCAGCGACACCCAGATCACGTACACCAGCAGGGCGAGCACGGCCGGGTAGGCGATGATCGACGACACCGGGAACTGCGCCAGCGGGACGACGGACCAGACGTTCATGATCCAGACGAAGAAGAAGATCGAGACCATGAGCGGGACGTACTTCTCGCCCTCGCGCTTGCCGAGGGTCTCGTAGACGATGCCGCGGCGTACGAAGTCGTAGCCGGCCTCGCCGATCATCTGCAGCTTGCCCGGCACGACCTTCGCCTTGCCGAAAGCCATCGTGAAGAACGTGACGATCAGCAGCGTGGTGATCAGCGCGAGCAGCATCACCTTGTTGAACTCGAAGCCGCCTACGTGGAACATCGGCTTGAAGAGGAAGGAGTGCAGGCCCGGCGCCGGAAAGCCACAGCCGTTGTCGGCCAGGATGCGGCAGCTCCAGTCAAAGGCGAGCGTGGTCTGTTCAGCACTCACCGCGGGCTCCTTCGGCGTGACGCATGGGTTCGGCAACCTCGTTGTGTCGGAGCGGCGCGCAGCCGCGAGTCGGCACCGGACTGGTGTTTCGGATGTGGGGGCGGCTCTCAGGCATCAAAGCCTCGCGATCGAGCAGGCGTCAGCTCGGATGCCCGCGCCCGCAGTGCCGCAGTTGGCACCGGACGATAGCAGGGTCTCGAACGGGTATTTATCCCGGCCCTACCTGTCACGTCGAGGACCCCGTCTTCTCGCCCTGACGGGAATCAGACGGTTCGGGCTCAACGTAGAGGATCTTGGCCTTCATGTGGGCGCGGGCCTGAGCCGCCACCCAGACGACCGTGGCCGCGACCAGTGTCACAGCGAAGGCCTTGGGGTTGAACAGTGTCGTGTCCTTGAAGACGGCGACGAAGACGAACAGCACGAGCAGCTGCGTCGTGTAGAGCATCAGGCCCATCGCCTGGAAAAGCTGCGGGAACTGCTTTGCGGTCCGCTGCAGGACGAGGACGCCGATCCCCATGAAGAGGATGACCACCAGCGCGGCCACGACCGCGCCCAGCGCACCCTTTCCACCGGCGACCACCCCACTGATCACGGCGGCGATGACGCCGGCGGCAGCGGTGGGTACGACGGTGGGAAGAAGTGAGCGTGCGTCGTTGGACGGCATGGCGGCAGCTCCGCTTGCTGGTGGGGGCAGTGGTGTCGTCATGGACGAGCGTAGGCCCGGTCCCGAGATGGGCCTCGGGGGCCAACGGACCGTCGCACTACGGTCCTTCGGCGCTGTCTCCGGGTCTCGTGAACGGTATCACAAACTATTTGATGAGGTCTTTACCCAGAGGTGTGCCAACTCTCACACATGAGAGTGACGCCGCGCGTGTGTGCACGACAAAACACCGCATTGCCTGCTATACCGAACGCTCGCTCGGCACATCGGTCGGCTTTCACCGGAACGAGGGGTGTCGCAAATGCCCGGATCCATGAGGCGGCAGGCCGGATAGCGACGCACCGGCCGCGTGGGAGCTCAGCGCGCAGAGCCCGCGTTGTCCCGTTCGCGGAAGCGGGAGCGGCCGCCGATCGCCGTCGCCCCGTTCGCACCGCTCACACCCACGCCCACCGGGACCCTCGGCTCGTCCTCGTACGACGAGGACGGCGTGCCCGGCGACGGCGTGATCGCCGTCCTCGCCGGCCTGCGGCGGCGGTAGCGCGGCGGGACGAAGGACTCCGCCCACCGCGGCGCCCTCGGTGTGAAGCGCGGCAGGAGCAGCAGGACCAGGCCCACCGCGCTCAGCGCCACGATCACCAGCACGATCCACATCGACGCCGAATGCACGGAGTAGGCGACCGTGCCGAACGCGATCAGCGCCGACCAGAAGTACATGATCAGCACCGCGCGGCTGTGGGAGTGGCCGATCTCCAGCAGGCGGTGGTGGAGGTGGCCGCGGTCCGCGGCGAACGGCGACTGGCCGCGCCACGTGCGGCGCACGATCGCCAGCAACAGGTCCGCGACCGGCAGCGCCGTGATCGTCAGCGGCAGCAGCAGCGGGATGAAGACCGGGAGCATCGCGTGCGTCGCCGCACGCTCGCCGCCCACGAAGATCCCCAGCCGGTCCGGGTCGACCTGGCCCGTGATGGAGATGGCGCCGGCCGCCAGCACCAGACCGATCAGCATGGACCCCGAGTCGCCCATGAAGATCCGGGCCGGATGCATGTTGTGCGGCAGGAAGCCCAGGCACATGCCCATCAGGATCGCGGCGAACAGCGTCGCGGGGGCGGCGGACTCGATCCCGTAGCCGTACCAGAGGCGGTAGGCGTACATGAAGAACGCGCCGGAGGTGATGCACACCATCCCCGCCGCGAGCCCGTCGAGGCCGTCCACGAAGTTGACGGCGTTGATGGTGAGGACCACCAGCGCGACGGTCAGGAGATTGCCCTGCCAGGCGGTCAGCGAGACGGTGCCGACGCCGGGCACCGGGATCCACAGGATGGTCAGGCCCTGCACGACCATCACCCCGGCGGCGATCATCTGCCCGCCGAGCTTGATCAGCGCGTCGATCTCGAACTTGTCGTCGAGGACACCGATCAGCCAGATCAGGGCCGCGCCCGACAGCAGGGCACGCGGTTCGTTCGACAGCTCGAAGACGTCGTTGAGGTTCGCCAGGTGGTCCGCGAAGAGCAGACCCGCGCACAGACCGCCGAACATGGCGATACCGCCGAGCCGCGGTGTCGGTTCCCGGTGCACGTCACGCGCACGGATCTCCGGCATCGCGCCGGCGGCGATGGCGAACTTCCGCACCGGTCCGGTCAGCAGATAAGTCACTGCGACCGTGACACAGAGCGTCAGCAGGTACTCGCGCACTGATTCCCCATGTGTTGGACGACGCGCCGCTCCACACCTTAAGACATGGGACGACTGAGGACGGCCGGCAGTTGCACGGCCTCCACAGCCTCCGCCCGCCTCAGCGCGGGTACGGCGGGAAGCTCCCGGTGAGCTCCCGTACCCGGTCGAGTACCCGCCCGTCCTCGTGAACCGCCGCCCCGAACAGCGTCGCGATCCGCGCCATCTCCGGCCGGCCCATGCCCTGCGTGGTGATCGCGGCCGTCCCGAGCCGGATGCCGCGGCCGTCCCCGTACGGGAGGGCACATGTGTCGAGCACCATGCCGGCGGCGGCCAGCCGGCCCCGCGCGGTGCGGCCGTCGACGCCGAGACCGGCCGGGTCCGCGCCGATGATGTGCGTGTCCGTACCGCCCGTCAGAACCGCGAAGCCCTCGGCCGCGAGGCCCTCGGCGAGCGCCCTGGCGTTGGCGACCACCTGATGGGCGTACGCCCGGTACGCGGGCGTCGCCGCCTCGCCGAAGGCGACGGCCTTGGCAGCGATGGTGTGCATCTGCGCGCCGCCCTGCGTGAACGGGAACACCGCGCGGTCGATGCGGTCCGCCAGTTCGGCCCCGCACAGGATCATGCCGCCGCGCGGGCCGCGCAGGACCTTGTGCGTGGTGGCGCAGACCACGTCGGCGTACGGGACGGGACTGGGCGCCGCGCCGCCCGCCACCAGCCCGATGGGGTGCGCCGCGTCGGCGATCAGATAGGCGCCCACCTCGTCGGCGATCTCGCGGAAGGCCGCGTAGTCGGGGTGGCGCGGGTAGGAGATCGAGCCGCAGACGATCGCCTTCGGCCGGTGCTGGCGGGCCAGGTGGCGTACCTGGTCGTAGTCGATGAGGCCGGTCTCGGCGTCGACGCCGTACGCGACGAAGTCGAACCAGCGCCCCGAGAAGTTCGCCCGCGAGCCGTGCGTGAGGTGCCCGCCGTACGGCAGCCCCATCGCGAGGACGGTGTCGCCGGGCCTCAGCAGTGCCGCGTACGCCGCGAGAACCGCCGAGGACCCCGAGTGCGGCTGCACATTGGCGTGTTCGGCACCGAACAGAGTCATCGCCCGCTCGACGGCGAGCCGTTCGGCGGCGTCCACCAGCTCGCAGCCGCCGTGGTGGCGGGCGCCCGGATAGCCCTCGGCGTACTTGTTCGCGAGGGGCGAGCCGAGGGCCGCGAGGACCGCGGGCGAGGTGAAGTTCTCCGCCGCGATGAGCTGCAGCGATGCGGCCTGTCGCTGCGCCTCGGCGAAGAGGATGTCGGCAGCCTGCGGGTCCTGGCGGCGCAGCGCCTCGAAGGACGGGCTGTCGTAGACGGCCGGTACGGAACGCACTTCAGGAGTGACGGACATGGCGACTCCGGTCGTCGTCGAGGTGCTGGCGGCACCCTCCAATGTAGGACCGGGGCGGGGTGCGCGCGCGGTGTACGGCCGGACCGGTTCGGACGGCCGCCGAAGGCCGCCCGCTGCCGCGGCGCACCGGACGTCAGCCCCGCGACTCCACACCCGTGAGCGCGGTGACCACGGGGTCCAGCGCCTGGTGGATCTCGTCGCCGATCGAACGGAAGAACGTGATCGGGGCGCCGTACGGGTCGAACACCTCGTCCGCGTCCGGGCTCGGCGCCAGCAACCACCCGCGTAGAGCCGCGGCCGCGCGCACCAGCGCACGCGCGCGCTCGACCACGCCGTCCTCCCGCGGGTCGGGCAGCGTGGCCGGGTCGATGGCCCGCACGAGCCGGGTGAACTCCTTGAGCGTGAAGGTCCGCAGGCCCGCCGAGTGCCCCATCGATATCACCTGGGCGCGGTGGTCGCGGGTCGCGGTGAGGACCAGGTCCGCGCGGATGACGTGCTCGTCGAGCAGTTCGCGGCCGACGAAGCCGGTGGCGTCGGCGCCGAAGTCCGCGAGGACGATCTCCGCGTTGGCCTCCATCGGGGCGCCCTCGTGGCCCCAGGTGCCGGCGCTCTCCACGATGAGGCCGCCCGTGAGGGGATCGCCGAGGCGGTCGCTCAGGGCATGGCGGGTCAGCCGCTCGGTGATGGGCGAGCGGCAGACGTTGCCGGTGCTGACGTGGAGGATGCGGAAGGTCGACGCGGTTCTGCCGGATTCCGCTATGCCACGCCCCTCAGGGGCGGTCACTGGGCCCGCCCCCGGATGCTCGCTCGCCTCACGGAGCCACCTCGAGGTCGGGTACGACCTTGCGCAGCTCGTCCGCCGAGAGTGCTCCCTCGCGCAGCAGGACCGGGACCTTGCCCGTGACGTCGACGATGGAGGACGGCACGATGCCCGGGGTCGGGCCGCCGTCGAGGTAGACGGAGACCGAGTCGCCGAGCATCTCCTGCGCGGCGTCGCAGTCCTCGGGCGAGGGGTGTCCCGTGAGGTTGGCGCTGGAGACCGCCATCGGGCCCACCTCGGTGAGCAGTTCGATGGCGACCGGGTGCAGCGGCATACGGATCGCGACGGTCCCCCGGGTGTCGCCGAGGTCCCACTGCAGCGACGGCTGGTGCTTGGCGACGAGCGTCAGCGCGCCCGGCCAGAAGGCGTCGACGAGCTCCCACGCCTGCTCGGAGAAGTCCGTGACGAGCCCGTGCAGGGTGTTCGGGGAGCCGATGAGGACGGGCGTGGGCATGTTGCGGCCGCGTCCCTTGGCCGCCAGCAGGTCGGCCACGGCCTCGGAGGTGAAGGCGTCGGCCCCGATCCCGTACACGGTGTCGGTGGGCAGCACGACGAGCTCGCCGCGGCGGACCGCGGAGGCTGCTTCGCGCAGCCCGGTGGTGCGGTCCGTCGCGTCGTTGCAGTCGTATCGCCGAGCCATCAGCGGGCCTCCCTTTTCATGGTCACTCGGTTCTCCCCCAGCTTGCGGCGCGGGCACCCCCACGGGGCGCCGAAGACCCCGCCGACGGTCGACCGTGCTCGGTCGCTCACGCGGCGGCGGCCGCACGCGCGCCACAGCTCTCGCGCCCTCCGCGCTCCCCCGGCTGCCGCCGCTGGGTGGCGGGCGTGGAGGGCGTGCCCCCACGCCCTTTCGGCGGCGCCGCGCCTCTTCGATTCACTCGCTGCCGGCGCCTTCGGGGTCGACGCCGTCATGGCATCGCCTTGCGTGCGGTCGCGAACCGCGGCCGGTTGTTCAGGTCGGGGTGGTCGGCGGCGTCGGCCCAGCCGGATTCCTCGTTGAAGATCCACGGCACCTGGCCGCCCTGGGTGTCGGCGTGCTCGACGACGACGAGACCGCCCGGCCGCAGCAGCCGGTGCGCGGTGCGCTCGATGCCGCGGATGGTGTCGAGGCCGTCCTCTCCCGAGAACAACGCCATCTGCGGGTCGTGGTCACGCGCCTCCGGGGCGACGTACTCCCACTCGGTGAGCGGGATGTACGGCGGGTTGGAGATCACCAGGTCCACCTGGCCATCGAGCTCGGGCAGGGCGCTCAGGGCGTCGCCCTGGTGGACGGTGACCCTGGACCCCTCGGCGTTCTTGCGCGTCCACGTGAGGGCGTCCTCGGACAGCTCCACGGCGTGCACCCGTGAGCGCGGCACCTCCTGCGCCATGGCCAGGGCGATCGCGCCCGATCCCGTGCACAGGTCGACGATGAGCGGCTCGACGACGTCCATGGCCCGTACGGCCTCTATGGCCCAGCCGACCACCGACTCGGTCTCGGGCCTCGGCACGAAGACGCCGGGTCCGACCTGGAGCTCCAGGAAGCGGAAGAAGGCCCGTCCGGTGATGTGCTGCAGCGGCTCGCGCGCCTCACGGCGCGCGACGGCCTCCCAGTAACGGGCGTCGAAGTCCGCGTCCTTGACGTTGTGGAGCTCTCCGCGCTTCACACCGTGGACGTAAGCGGCCAGCTCCTCCGCGTCGAAGCGCGGCGACGGCACGCCGGCGTCGGCCAGCCGCTGGGTGGCCTGGGCCACCTCGGCAAGCAGCAGGTTCACGCGCCCACCCTTCCTGTGACGCTCGTGGGGACTGATCGCGGGCTACTGCGCGGCCGCGAGCTTCGCCGCGGAGTCCGCGTCGACGCACGCCTGGATCACGGCGTCGAGGTCCCCGTCGAGCACCTGGTCCAAGTTGTACGCCTTGAACCCGACGCGGTGGTCCGAGATCCGGTTTTCCGGGAAGTTGTACGTCCGGATCTTCTCGGACCGGTCGACGGTGCGGACCTGGCTGCGACGGGCGTCCGCCGCCTCCTTCTCCGCCTCCTCCTGCGCGGCCGCGAGCAGCCTGGAGCGCAGGATACGCATTGCCTGCTCCTTGTTCTGGAGCTGGCTCTTCTCGTTCTGGCAGGAGGCGACGATGCCGGTCGGCAGGTGCGTGATGCGCACGGCGGAGTCGGTCGTGTTGACGGACTGGCCACCGGGGCCGGAGGAACGGTAGACGTCGATCCGCAGGTCGTTGGCGTGGATCTCGACGTCGATCTCCTCGGCCTCGGGCGTGACGAGCACACCGGCCGCGGAGGTGTGGATACGGCCCTGGGACTCGGTGGCCGGCACGCGCTGCACGCGGTGCACGCCGCCCTCGTACTTCAGCCGCGCCCACACGCCCTGGCCGGGCTCGGTCGCGCCCTGGCCGCCCTTGGTCTTCACGGCGACCTGGACGTCCTTGTAGCCGCCCAGCTCGGACTCGGTGGCGTCGATGATCTCGGTCTTCCAGCCGACGCGCTCGGCGTAGCGCAGGTACATGCGCAGCAGGTCGCCGGCGAACAGGGCGGACTCGTCGCCGCCCGCGCCCGCCTTGACCTCGAGGATGACGTCCTTGTCGTCGCTGGGGTCGCGCGGGACGAGCAGCAGCCGCAGCTTCTCGGTGAGCTCCTCGCGCTGCTTCTCCAGGTCCTTCACCTCGGCGGCGAAGTCGGGGTCCTGCTGGGCGAACTCACGAGCCGTCCCGATGTCCTCACCGGCCTGCTTCCAGGAGCGGTACGTGCCGACGATGGGCGTCAGCTCGGCGTAGCGCTTGTTGAGCCGGCGCGCGTTCGCCTGGTCCGCGTGGACCGAAGGGTCGGCGAGCTTCTTCTCGAGGTCGGCGTGCTCGCCGACCAGTTCCTCGACCGCTTCGAACATCTCCGGGTTCCTGCTTCCGTACACGTGGGTGGCTGCTGCTCAGAACGGACAAAGCGCCGGTCCCGGCCGCCCCCGAGAGGACGGCCGACGACCGGCGCAGTGGCTCGCTACTTCTTGGCGGAGCCGGCAGCCTTGCCGAAACGGGCCTCGAAGCGGGCCACACGGCCACCGGTGTCGAGGATCTTCTGCTTGCCCGTGTAGAACGGGTGGCACTCGGAGCAGACCTCGGCACGGATGTTGCCGCTCTGGATCGTGCTACGGGTGGTGAACGACGCGCCGCAGGTGCAGCTGACCTGGGTCTCGACGTACTCGGGGTGGATGTCGCGCTTCAAGGTGTCTCCTAGATTCGGGAGGGCACCGGGTCGTACGCGCGGATTGCTCGTACGTGAACCGGGGCCGACGTACCAGTCTGCCAGGACCGGCCGTATCTCCCAAAACCGGGGTGGGGCCCGCAGTATTCCGGGCGCCTTCGGCGGGTACGGACGGCGCTTGCGGCCACCTGTCGTGCCGGAGCGGCTACGGTCCGGCAGCCGTCACCCGCCGCTGACCACGCCGGCGGCCTCGCCCTTGTCGCCGGCGGAGCCCTCGAGCGCGGCGGCGGGGATCGGCCTGTCCTGCTTGAGCGCCCGCCACACCTGTGTGGTGCCGGTCTCCACCGGGACGACGCGGTTGGGGTCGAGTGGGTCGTAGCGGACCGGCATCGTGACCATGTGGACGTCCTCGGCGCCGAGGGCGCTCAGCCCGCGGGCGAAGCCGACGAGCTCGTTGACGGAGTCGAGCTCGGAGTCCGGGGTGATCGCCTTGCTGCCGGTGTCGGCGAGGTCCAGGAGCTTCTTGGGGTTGCTGAAGACGCCGACGTTCCTGACCTGTTCGATGAACGCCTTCATGAACGCCTGCTGGAGCTGGATGCGCCCCAGGTCGCTGCCGTCGCCGACGCTCTTGCGGGTGCGGACGAGGCCGAGGGACTGCTCGCCGTCGAGCGTGTGGGTGCCGGGCGGGAGGCTGAGGTGGCTCTTGGGGTCGTCGATGGGGCGCGTCGTGGTGATCTCCACGCCGCCGAGTTCGTCGATGAGCTTCGTGAAGCCGGTGAAGTCGACCTCGATGTAGTGGTCCATGCGGATGCCGGACATGGCCTCGACGGTCTTGACGGCGCAGGCCGGGCCGCCGACCTCGTACGCCGTGTTGAACATCGCGCGGGGTGCTCCGGCGTGGACGGCGCCCTCGGTGTCGGTGCACTCGGGCCGCTCGACGAGGGTGTCGCGGGGTATGGAGACCACGCCGGCCTTCTTGTGGCCCTGGTAGACGTGCACGACCATCGCGGTGTCGGCGCGGGCGGCGCCTTCGTCGGTGCCGTACGCGCCGTTCGCGCCGGCGCGGGAGTCGGAGCCCAGGACCAGGATGTCCATGGAGCCGTTGTCGATGTTCTTCGGGCGTTCGGTGCCGAGGGCCTGATCGATGTCGACGCCCTCGAGATTTCCGTCGACCTTGATGTACACGTACCCGAGGCCGGAGCCGCCGACGAGGACGAGGGCGGCCGCCGACCATGCCGCGGCGGTCCACAGCCCGCGGCGTATGCCGCGGGCGCCGCGTATCCGGCCGCCACTGCTGCTGTCGGTCATGGTCTCCTCGGCTCTGTCGGACCGCTGCCCCTGGGATGACAGACGGTGAAGCGCCCGAAAGGGTTGCACGGCCTTCTGAGAAGTCCCTGAGAACGACGTGTGCCCACCGTGCGTCGCACGGTGGGCACAGTGGCCGGCGGCGGCGCAGGGACCCGTGACCGGGCCCCTGCTGCCGTGGCGAAGATCTCTCAGTCGTTGCCGTTGGCGATGCCGGGAGTGGTCTTCTGGATCTGGAGCAGGAACTCGGCGTTCGACTTCGTCTGCTTCATCTTGTCCAGCAGCAGCTCGATCGCCTGCTGCTGGTCCAGCGCGTGCAGCACGCGGCGCAGCTTCCAGGTGATCGCGAGCTCGTCGCTGCCGAGCAGGATCTCCTCCTTGCGGGTGCCGGACGCGTCGACGTCCACCGCCGGGAAGATGCGCTTGTCGGCGAGCTTGCGGTCGAGCTTGAGCTCCGCGTTGCCCGTGCCCTTGAACTCCTCGAAGATCACCTCGTCCATGCGCGAACCGGTGTCCACCAGAGCGGTCGCGAGGATGGTCAGGGATCCGCCGTCCTCGATGTTGCGCGCGGCACCGAAGAAGCGCTTCGGCGGGTACAGCGCGGTCGAGTCGACACCACCGGACAGGATGCGCCCGGAGGCCGGGGCCGCCAGGTTGTACGCACGGCCCAGGCGGGTGATCGAGTCGAGCAGGACGACCACGTCGTGACCCAGCTCGACGAGACGCTTGGCGCGCTCGATGGCCAGCTCGGCGACGGTGGTGTGGTCCTCGGCGGGGCGGTCGAAGGTCGAGGAGATGACCTCGCCCTTGACCGACCGCTGCATGTCGGTGACCTCTTCCGGACGCTCGTCGACGAGGACGACCATCAGGTGGCACTCGGGGTTGTTGTGGGTGATCGCGTTGGCGATCGCCTGCATGATCATGGTCTTGCCGGTCTTCGGCGGGGCCACGATCAGGCCGCGCTGGCCCTTGCCGATCGGCGACACAAGGTCGATGATCCGCGTGGTCAGCACACCCGGGTCGGTCTCCAGGCGGAGGCGGTCCTGCGGGTACAGCGGGGTCAGCTTGTTGAACTCGGGGCGGCCGCGGCCCGATTCGGGCGCCATGCCGTTGACCGAGTCGAGGCGGACCAGCGCGTTGAACTTCTCGCGGCGCTCGCCCTCCTTGGGCTGGCGCACGGCACCGGTGACGTGGTCGCCCTTGCGCAGGCCGTTCTTGCGGACCTGGGCGAGGGAGACGTACACGTCGTTCGGGCCGGGCAGGTAGCCGGAGGTCCGGATGAACGCGTAGTTGTCGAGGATGTCCAGGATGCCCGCGACGGGGATCAGGACGTCGTCCTCGGAGACCTGCGGCTCGCTGCTCGCGAAGTCGTCACGGCCGCGGCGGCCGCGACGGTCGCGGTAGCGGCCGCGGCGTCCGCGCCGGCCGCCGCCGTCCTCGTCGAAGTCGTCCTGCGGGCCGCCGCCCTGCTGGCCCTGCTGGCCGCCCTGGCGCTGCTGGCGCTGGCCGCCCTGCTGGTCGTCGCCCTTGCCGCGGCGGTCGCGCTGACGCTCACCACGGTCGCGGCGCTCGCCACGCTGGCCGCGCTCCTGACGGTCGCGGCGGCCCTCGCCCTCCTGGGCGCCGATGGCGGTCTCGGCCTTGGCGTCGCCCTGCGGCTCGGTCCTGACGTCGGTCTTGACGTCGACGGCCGTGTCGGTGCGCGCCTCGGTACGGGTCTCGGGGCTGCCCGCCTGGGCGGTCGCACGGCGACGGCGGCGCTCACCGGCCGGCTGTTCGTCGCTGGCCGGCTGTCCCGGGATCTCGATCTGCTGCTGGGCGACGGCCTTCTCGGCCTTGTCCGCCTTCTCCTCGGCCGGGGCGGCGGACTCCTCGCCCGTGCGCGCCTTGGAGGTGGTGCGGCGCTTCGGCTTCGTCGGCGCCTCGCCGGCGGCCTCCGCGCTCTTCGCCGGAGAGGCCCCGGTGCCGGCCTGCGCCTCCTTGATGACCTCGATCAGCTGGCTCTTGCGCATGCGCGCAGTGCCCCTGATGCCGAGGCCGGACGCGACCTGCTGCAGCTCGGCCAGGACCATGCCCTCGAGGCCGGTGCCGGAGCGGCGGCGCCGTGCGGTGGTGCCGGAGGCAGCACCTGCGGCGGGCGCGGCGGTGTCGACGTTGTTGTCGGCAGTCACGCCCATCAGATCGGTGGTGTCGCTCACGAAGGGTCCTTCCCTGGAGCGGACGTCGGCCTTCTGGCTCGGCGACCGGTTGTGCTGTCCGGCATCGGCCCGTCGCAGCGGACCGTGTCGGAGCGGTGGTCCCGCCGGTGCAAATCAACGGCGGAGAGATATACATGCATACGTGCAAGCCCGGCCCGAGGTCCCCCTGCTCGGCCCACTCCTGGGAAAAGCGAGGGGTGTCGTGCCGGTTCCGGAGCGTGCTCGAACTGCTCAGGCAGGCTGCTCAGGCAGTGTGGGAGGCTCTCGGAAGAATGGTGGTCCCGATGAGGGACACGCAGCACCGCGTCGTGATGACGACGGTTGCAGACTTGAGGTTAACACTACCGGCTCCAACAAACATTCCCCCTCTCACTCACCGGCAATCGCGTGTCACTGGGGAGCGAGCGGCAGAACGCTCGCGCCCGCGGCGTCGAAGGCGAGCCGGTTGGCCGCCCATCCCTCGCCCGCCAGCCGTGCGACCTTGTCGGCCACACCGTCCTCGGCCAGCGCGAGCACCGTGGGGCCCGCACCGGAGATGACTGCGGGGACGCCGTCGGCGCGCAGTCGGTTGACCAGCTCGATGCTCTCCGGCATGGCCGGGGCGCGGTACTCCTGGTGCAGCCGGTCCTCGGTGGCGGGCAGCAGCAGCTCGGGGCGCCTGGTCAGAGCCTCGACCAGCAGCGCCGCGCGGCCGGCGTTCGCCGCGGCGTCGACGTGCGGGACGGTGCGCGGCAGCAGTCCGCGGGCCGTCTCGGTCAGCACCGGCTTCGCGGGGACGAAAACCACCGGAACGACGGAATCGGCGGGGTCCATCCTGATCGCGCGCGCCGCTCCGGCCTCGGTCCACGCCAGGGTGAAGCCGCCGAGCAGACAGGCGGCCACATTGTCGGGGTGCCCCTCGATCTCGGTGGCGAGCTCCAGCAGCGCCGCGTCGTCGAGCTTCGCGTCGCCGCCTATGGTCACCGCACGCGCGGCGACGATGCCGGCGCAGATGGCCGCCGAGGAGGAACCGAGGCCGCGGCCGTGCGGGATGCGGTTGGCGCAGACGACCTCGAGGCCGCGCGGCTGCCCGCCGAGCAGGTCGAAGGCCGTGCGCAGGGAGCGCACGAGCAGGTGGCTTTCGTCGCGGGGCAGCGTCTCGGCGCCCTCGCCCGCGATGTCGATGTGCAGACCGGCATCCGCGACCCGGACGACGACGTCGTCGTACAGACCGAGCGACAGCCCGAGGGCGTCGAAGCCCGGACCGAGGTTGGCGCTGGTGGCGGGGACGCGCACCCGGATGGCGGCGGCACGGAACGCTGGACCGGCCATCGCTCGACGACTCTCCTTGGTTCTGAACTGTGAGATGTACGAGATTTGCTCGAGAGGACGAACACCCGATGGCCTCAATGGCAACAACACCGCGGCATATGCGGCGGGGCGGGTTCGGGTACAGCCTATCGAAGGAAGGTTCACCTGCGACATAGGGCGCACGGGAGGCGCACGATGCGTGTCGCGGGCTCCCCGTGCCCCTACCTGTGCCGTTGTCCCGGTTGCCCTACTTTCCAGTAGGGCAACCGGGCGGCCGCAAGGGGGCTTTGAGCCGGACCCCGGTCTGCGGGACCCGGCCCGCGGGGCGCCTGCCCGGCCGGTCGGGGCCGGGCAGGGCCGAAGGCTCTAGGCCAGGCCGAGGCGCTCGGCCGCGGCCCCGGCGTCCACCGGGACGGTGACCGGCTGGGGTGCTCCGGCGACGGCCCAGTCGGGGTCCTTCAGGCCGTTGCCGGTGACCGTGCACACGATCGTCTGGCCCGGGTCGACCTTGCCCTGCTCGGCGGCCTTCAGCAGACCGGCGACGGAGGCGGCCGACGCCGGCTCGACGAAGACGCCCTCCTGCGAGGCCAACAGGCGGTAGGCGCGCAGGATCTCACGGTCCGTCACCTCGTCGATGAAGCCGCCCGACTCGTCGCGCGCGGCGAGCGCCTGCTTCCAGGAAGCCGGGTTGCCGATCCGGATCGCGGTGGCGATCGTCGAGGGGTCCTTGACGACCTCGCCGCGCACGATCGGCGCGGAGCCGGAGGCCTGGAAGCCCCACATGCGGGGCGTCCGGGACGCCATCTTGTCGCCGGCGTACTCCGTGTACCCCTTCCAGTACGCCGTGATGTTGCCGGCGTTGCCCACGGGCAGCACATGGATGTCGGGGGCGTCGCCGAGCGCGTCGACGATCTCGAAGGAGGCGGTCTTCTGGCCCTCGATGCGGTACGGGTTGACCGAGTTGACCAGCGCCACCGGATAGTTCTCGGACAGGCTGCGGGCCAGGTTCAGGCAGTCGTCGAAGTTGCCGTCGACCTGGAGGATCTTCGAGCCGTAGACCAGCGCCTGGCCCATCTTGCCGAGCGCGATCTTCCCCTGCGGGACGAGCACCGCGCAGACCATGCCGGCGCGCACCGCGTAGGCGGCGGCCGACGCGGAGGTGTTGCCGGTGGAGGCGCAGATGACGGCCTGCGCGCCCTCCTCCTTGGCCCGGGTGATGGCCATCGTCATACCGCGGTCCTTGAAGGACCCGGTCGGGTTGGCGCCCTCGACCTTGAGGTGCACCTCGCAGCCCGTGCGCTCGGAGAGGACCTGCGCCGGAACGAGCGGCGTGCCACCCTCACGGAGCGTGACGACGGGCGTCGTGTCCGTGACCGGAAGGCGGTCCCGGTACTCCTCGATGATGCCGCGCCACTGGTGGGTGCCGTTGGTGGTCATGGGTCCCTTACTCCCCTTCAACACGCATGATGCTGGCGACACCGCGCACGGTGTCGAGCTTGCGCAGCGCCTCGACGGTCCCTGACAGGGCCGCGTCGGGCGCGCGGTGGGTGACGACGACGAGCGATGCCTCGCCGTCCTTGCCCTGCTGGCGCACCGTATCGATCGATACGCCGTGCTCGGCGAAGACCGTCGCGACCTGGGCGAGGACGCCCGGCTTGTCGGCCACGTCGAGGCTGATGTGGTACCGCGTCACCACGTCGCCCATGGGGCTCACGGGCAGCTGGGTGTACACGGATTCGCCGGGCCCCGTTGCCTCGGCGAGCTTGTTGCGGCAGACGGCGACGAGGTCGCCGAGGACCGCGGAAGCGGTCGGCGAGCCGCCGGCGCCGGGGCCGTAGAACATCAGCCGGCCGGCGGCCTCGGCCTCGACGAACACCGCGTTGTACGCCTCGCGGACCGATGCCAGCGGGTGGCTGAGCGGGATCATCGCGGGGTGCACGCGCGCGGTGACGGACTGCCCGTCGGCGGCGCGCTCGCAGATGGCGAGCAGTTTGATGGTGCAGCCCATGCGCTTGGCGGAGGCGAAGTCGGCGGCGGTGACCTCGGTCATGCCCTCGCGGTAGACGTCGTCGAGCCGTACGCGGGTGTGGAAGGCGATCCCGGCCAGGATGGCGGCCTTGGCGGCCGCGTCGAACCCTTCGACGTCGGCGGTGGGATCCGCCTCCGCGTACCCCAGGGCCGTCGCCTCGTCCAGCGCCTCGGAGTAGCCGGCCCCGGACGTGTCCATCTTGTCCAGGATGAAGTTCGTCGTGCCGTTGACGATACCGAGGACGCGGTTGACCTTGTCGCCCGCGAGGGACTCCCGCAGCGGCCTGATCAGCGGGATCGCGCCCGCGACGGCCGCCTCGAAGTACAGGTCGCGGCCGTGCTGCTCGGCGGCGGCGTAGAGCGTCGCCCCGTCCTCGGCGAGGAGCGCCTTGTTGGCGGAGACGACGGACGCGCCGTGCTCGAACGCCGTGGTGATGAGGGCGCGCGCCGGCTCGATGCCGCCGATGACCTCGATGACGACGTCGATGTCGCCGCGTTTGACCAGCGCGGTGGCGTCGGTGGTGACGAGCTCGTCGGGGATCCCGGCGCGCGCCTTCCCGGGGCGGCGCACGGCGACCCCGGCGAGCTCCACCGGGGCGCCGATGCGCGCGGCGAGGTCGTCGGCGTGCGTCGTCATGATGCGCGCCACCTCTGAGCCGACCACACCACAGCCCAGCAGCGCCACCTTCAGCGGACGCGTACGCATCATCCGACCTCGTTTCTCTTACTTCTACGGTTGGACCAGTCTCACCCACCGGACCGGAGTTTCTATCCCTCGTCCGGCATGCGAGACATCTATCTCAATTAACCGACGTCGAGACGCAGGAGATCTTCCTCCGTCTCACGCCGGACGATCACCCGCGCCTCGCCGTCCCTGACGGCGACGACGGGCGGGCGAAGTGCGTGGTTGTAGTTGCTGGCCATGGAACGGCAGTAGGCGCCGGTGGCCGGCACGGCGATCAGGTCGCCGGGCGCCAGGTCGGCCGGCAGGAACGCGTCCCTGACCACGATGTCGCCGCTCTCACAGTGCTTGCCGACGACACGGCTCAGCATCGGCGCCGCGTCCGACGTCCGCGACACGAGCGCGACGCTGTACTCGGCGTCGTACAGCGCGGTGCGGATGTTGTCCGACATGCCGCCGTCGACGCTGACGTACGTCCGCAGGCCCTCCAGCGGCTTGACCGTACCGACCTCGTACAGCGTGAACGCCGTCGGCCCGACGATGGCGCGGCCCGGCTCGACGGAGATACGCGGGGTGCGCAGCCCGGCGGCCTCGCACTCGCGGGTGACGATCTCGCCGAGGGCCTTCGCGATCTCGTGCGGCTCGCGCGGGTCGTCCTCGGGGGTGTACGCGATGCCGAGACCGCCGCCGAGGTCGATCTCGGGCAGCTCCACGCCGTGCTCGTCCCGCACCTCGGCCAGCAGCTGCACGACGCGGCGGGCGGAGACCTCGAAGCCGGCCATGTCGAAGATCTGGGACCCGATGTGGGAGTGGATGCCGATGAGCTCGAGACCGTCGAGCCTCAGCGCGCGGCGTACGGCCTCGGCGGCCTGCCCGCCCGCGAGCGCGATGCCGAACTTCTGGTCCTCGTGAGCCGTGGCGATGAACTCGTGCGTGTGCGCCTCGACGCCGACGGTCACCCGGATCTGGACCCGCTGCCGCTTGCCGAGGCCCTGCGCGATGTGCGCGACGCGGACGATCTCCTGGAAGGAGTCGAGCACGATGCGCCCGACGCCCACGCGCACGGCGCGCTCGATCTCGGCCTCCGACTTGTTGTTGCCGTGGAAGGCGATGCGCTCGGCGGGCATCCCGGCGTCGAGGGCGGTCGTGAGCTCGCCGCCGGAGCACACGTCGAGATGGAGCCCTTCCTCCTTCAGCCACCGGACGACGGCGCGCGAGAGGAACGCCTTCCCCGCGTAGAACACGTCGGCGTCCTTGCCGAACGCCTCGGCCCAGGCACGGCACCGGGCGCGGAAGTCGGTCTCGTCGAGGAAGTACGCGGGCGTGCCGAACTCCTCGGCGAGCCGGGTGACTTCGATCCCGCCGACGGTCACGACACCGTCCGTGTTCCGGGTGACGGTGGTGGACCAGACCTTGCCGTCGAGGGCGTTGAGGTCGGTGGGCGGAGCGGTGTAGTGGCCCTCGGGAAGGACGTCGGCGTGACGGGGCCCGGCGGGGTGGGCGGATCGGCTCATCTGTCTCTCACATCTCACAAGTATTCGGGTGCGCTGATGCCGAGCAGGGACAGGCCACCGGCGAGCACCGTCCCGGCGGCCTCGGCGAGGGCGAGCCGGGAGCGATGGGCGGCCGAGGGTTTCTCGTCCCCGACGGGCAGCACCGTGTGCTGGAAGGCGAGGAGCGCGTCGGCGGTGACGTCCAGGTGCCGCGCGAGCCGGTCGGGCGCGCGCAGCCGGGCCGCGTCGGCGACGACCGCGGGGTGGTCGGCGACGGCGGTGGTGAGGGCGGGGGCGTCGACGTACGCGTCGGGGGCGGCGCCGAAGCCGAGCGCGGCGGCACTCCGGCTGAGGGCCCTGGCGCGGGCGTGGGCGTAGCGCACCCGGTACAGCGGATTGCGCTCGTGCTGCACGAGGAGCCCCTCGGTCCGTGGCCGGTCGTGCGCGGCGACGGCGAGGAGCGCCCAGCGGGCGGCGTCGCTGCCGAGGGACTCGGGGAGGTGGCCGTGAGGGGCGGGGACGACCGTGACGGTCTCGCCGTCGAGGGGCCGTGCCCCCAGGCGCAGGAGGGCCTCGGCCCAGACGCGGGCGCGCAGCTCGTCGGCGTGCGCGAAGGCGGCCTCGCCGGGGCCGTCGGGCAGGGCGACGCTGTCGGGCTTGTCGGCGCTGCCGGGCATTCCGTACCGCTCGCCCTGGTCGCGCACTGTCGCGAGGAGCCGCTGCTGGGCGCTGCCTGCGAGGGTGAAGTTGAGGAACCCGGGCCCGGTGATCTCGATGCGCTCGATGCCGCCGGTGCGGCCGATCCGCTCCTTGAGGAGCGCGGCGACGTCACCGGCCGGCTGCCCGGCGGGACCCGCGAGCCGGAGGGCGACGTTGGTGGCGTAGTCCCCGCGCCCGCCGGGCCGGGGTCGCTCGATCCGCACGCTCTCGGGCACGGGCGCCCGCAGCACACCGTCCTCCACCGCACGGCACACGGCGTGCAGGACGGTACGGGAGAGCTCGGCGGGAGTCACGGGACAAGCGTATGGGAGGGAGGGGGTGGCTTTGCGAACCGGTTTCGCCATGCGGTCAGCGGGGCGCCGAGCCCCGGCCCGGGGCAGGTGATCAGCGGCAGCTGCGCCGAGCTCTGAGCCGGGGCGGTGATCAGCCGCCGGGGGGTCAGCCGCGGGTGCTGCCGGCCCGCCCGGCCTCATGCCTGCCGTCTACGGACGGCGGACCCTCCCGGCGCTCGCGGTGCATCAACTGCCGCACGATCCGGACGAGCTCGGCGGGCTCGAAGGGCTTGGCGAGAAAGGCGTCCACGCCCGCGGTGATCCCGGACTCGACCTCGTGCTGCGTGCACGCACTGATGATCGCGAGCGGCACGTGCCGGATCGCGGGATCGGCCCGCAGCCGCGCGGCGGTTCGCAGGCCGTCGAGCCGGGGCATGACGACGTCGAGGGTTATCACGTCCGGCCGTACCCGGTGGACGACGTCCAGACACTCGGCACCATCGGCCGCGGTCACGACCTCGAAGCCCTCCAGCTCGAGGTTGACCCTGATCAGCTGCCGAATCACCCGGTTGTCATCGACAACGAGGACTCGGCCGGACGCGTCGCCGGACACAACTCGAGAGTAGGTGGGCGAGCACGGCGGCGTCCGGCTTTTCCCCACTTCCGCCCCGTGCGGGGGACGCGGAGTCACGAGGGGGCGCAGGGGGCGCGTATCAAGGGGGCGTCACGGGCTGGAAATACCTGTTCACAGCGACCCTTCAGGAGCTGGTAGGGTTCTACCCGTCGCCACGCAGCAGCGGGGTGCACGCCCCCGTAGCTCAGGGGATAGAGCAACGGCCTCCGGAGCCGTGTGCGCAGGTTCGAATCCTGCCGGGGGCACTCGCCAAGCAGCCAGCGTGAATCAGCCGCTGACCAGGGCGAATGCCGACATGAGAGAGCGGGAGTCAGTCTCACTGACTCCCGCTCTTTCTGGTTGTCTCTCAGGGTTCGCGACACACCTCCGACACAGCGCCGGGGCACCGGGGCACCGGGCAGCCTCAACACGACTCGCGCGCCCCAGCGATCGCTCGTAGCCCCTGGTGCGTCCCCTTAGCTTGCGCAGGTTCAAACGAATCAGGCCCACCAGCACCACTCGGGCCGTACGATGCGCCTGCTGGAACCCGCCGGGGGAAAATGTCACAGGATTCTGCATTCATGTTGATCAGAAGACTGAAGGAGTTCGGCCGTCACTTCGCCATGGCCGGAGACTGCGAGCAGCTCAGCCGTGGCGGATCTGCACCCTGAACTAGCGCAAGAATTTGCAGGCAACCTAGAGAATGAACTCACTGTCTCACAACTCAAGCCACATAGCGGCTATAAATACCGCTGGCGCTGCGCCACATGCAACAACGCATGGGTAGCAACTCCACAGAATCGCGTATCCGGCAAAACTGGGTGTCCCGCCTGTTTTACAGCAAGGCGTGGTAAGTGGAAACGCAAGCCTAGGAATGCCGCCCAAACCGCACACCTTGCACTTGGGGAAATCGCTAAAGAGTTCATCAGAAATGAAACAACGCCTGATCACGATCTGACTATGCTCCGGCCCGGCTCTGCCGATAAGTGCACCTGGATGTGTTCCACATGCGGTTACATCTGGGTAGCCTCAGTCGCCTCTCGCGTTAACCCTCACACCGACACAATCCCCTTCGAGGCAGCGTCTACTGTGATCGGCTCAGCCCGTAAGTTGCTGCGAGCGGTCGGTACCACGGCGTTGGAACGAGCATGGCGAGATCGGCGGCAACTACGCCCGTCAGGGTGACGCAGTGCTGCGGCGCGCCCGAATGGATCACACGCAGGAGGGTTCTTTTGTTATCCCCATTCTGATCCCTCTTCCATACACGGAAGAGATTCCTGCAGAGGTCCATACGGCTGACCTCGAGCTATTTCAGGCTGCTCCAGAACCCTTCGAGCGTCGAGTGACGCGAACTTTGACGCAATCGCTAATGGCTGTCAAAGAAATCATCGTGGAGCCGGAATCGTCTCCAAGTGTGCGGGATTTGCATACCGTAGTTGCGCGAGGTGTCAGTAGGGAGTTTTGCTCCGCACTGGCAAAGATTCTCACAGAACCCTCGGTTAGCGAGTTCGAGACCATTTTCGATTGGGCCTCTGCCGTTCCTGCCCCGGCGACCATACCCGATTCTGTCTCCATTGAATCAGACGCTTCGGAGAAGATTGAAGAGGCTGCGGAAAAGCTGAAGAAGCATCGCATTGACTCTACGTCGTCGTTCTCGGGGAACATTGTGGAGTTGAGGCATGTGGGAGATGACCCGGCTTTGCGACCATCTCAACGGTGCGCAGGGGCAGGCGATCAGAGATTCGTGTTCGCCTCCCCGATGGGGCGTATCAAGAGGCTGTCATTTGGCATCGGGCGCGTCGGCCGGTCATCGTAGAAGGCGAGGTTAAGCACGGCACTGGAAGAAGACTCGTTGTGGAAGCTCCAGTCGATTTTCGCCCCATCGACGAGATACTAGGTTGCGTCCTGAGAGGTGGTGTACGGGCTCCCACCTGATCCGGGCGTTTGTCCTGGCGTCGGAGTGAGTGTCCGGATACAAGAACGGCCACCGG
>NZ_JBSFUR010000044.1:0-52115 GCF_053591895.1 Streptomyces sp. NPDC002867
GCGGCCGGGACATCGTCCCGGCCGCCTCTCTCGTGTCCTGGATGCGTCAGCGCATCTTTCCGCCGCGCGGCATCCGCATGCCCTTGGGCATCGGGCCCTTCGGCAGCGGCATGTTGCTCATCAGGTCGCCCATCGCGCGCAGCCGGTCGTTGGTCGAGGTGACCTGCGGGCCGCTGAGGACGCGGGGCAGCTTGAGCATCGTGGTGCGCACCTTCTTCAGCGGCACCTGGCCCTCGCCGTTGCCGACCAGGATGTCGTGCACCGGGACGTCCACGACGATCCGGTTCATCTTCTTCTTCTCGGCCGCGATCAGCGTCCTGACCCGGTTCGGGTTGCCCTCGGCGACCAGCACGATGCCGGCCTTGCCGACCGCGCGGTGCACCACGTCCTGGTTGCGGTTCATCGCCACCGCGGGAGTCGTGGTCCAGCCGCGCCCCACGTTCTGCAGGACCGCCGCGGCGGCGCCCGGCTGGCCCTCCATCTGCCCGAAGGCCGCCCGCTCGGCGCGGCGTCCGAAGACGATCGCCATCGCCAGGAAGGCCAGCAGGAAGCCCAGGATGCCCAGGTAGATGGGGTGGTCGATCAAGAAACCGATCGCGAGGAAGACACCGAAGGTGACGATTCCCACAGCCGCGACGACAAGACCGACCCTGGGGTCGGCCTTACGGGTCATCTTGTACGTCAGGGCGATCTGCTTCAGTCGCCCGGGGTTCGCAGCAGCGTCAGCGCTGTCTGAGTGTGCCTTCCTCGCCATACCTGAAGTTTACGTGGCCTAAGACGTGCGGGGAGCCACGGCCTCCAGAACGTGCTGGGCCTCGACGCGGTCCTTGGCCCGGCGCCGGTCCTCCAGCACCGCGGCCCAGGCGTTGCGGCGGGCGGTGCGCTGGCCGCCGCCGAGCAGCAGGGACTCCATGGCGCGCAGGGCGTCGGTGACGGACGGGATGGCTGTGGCGATCACGGGACGTACCGGTGCGGCCTGCATGCTGGAGGTCGGCATCGTGAAGGTCCCCCCTCGGGGCGGGAGTCGATGAGTGGGAGCTGTGCGTACATTCAGCGTCACTGTTCGGTGTTACCAGGGCATGACGAGGTGGTCAAACGCCGATGAAACACCGATGGGCGCCCTGCGAAGCCGTCGCGAACGCGGACGCGGCCCGCACCACGTCCCCGACCTGCGGGGAGGATGCGGGCCGCGCCCAACTGGCCTTTACTGGCCGGTAGTTGCTTGTGCCTGAATTCACACGGCCTGGGCGGCCTGCGCGGAGTCGGTGGCCGTCGCGGTACCCCGGGCCTCCATCGCCTGCTGGAAGAGGCGGCCGGCGCGGTACGACGAACGGACCAGCGGACCGGACATGACACCGGAGAAGCCGATCTCCTCGGCCTCCTCCTGCAGCTCGACGAACTCCTGCGGCTTCACCCAGCGCTCGACCGGGTGGTGGCGCACGGAGGGGCGCAGGTACTGGGTGATCGTGATCAGCTCGCAGCCCGCGTCGTGCAGGTGCTGCAGCGCCTCGCTGACCTCCTCGCGGGTCTCGCCCATGCCGAGGATCAGGTTCGACTTGGTGACCAGGCCGTCCTCGCGGGCGCGCGTGATGACCTCGAGCGAGCGCTCGTAGCGGAATCCGGGGCGGATGCGCTTGAAGATGCGCGGCACCGTCTCGACGTTGTGCGCGAGCACCTCGGGGCGGGAGGAGAAGACCTCGGCCAGCTGCTCGGGCACGGCGTTGAAGTCGGGGATCAGCAGCTCGACCTTGGTGCGGCCGGCCTCGCGGCCGGCGGTCTGCGCGTGGATCTGGCGCACGGTCTCGGCGTACAGCCAGGCGCCGCCGTCCTCCAGGTCGTCGCGGGCGACGCCGGTGATGGTGGCGTAGTTCAGGTCCATCGTGACGACGGACTCGCCGACGCGGCGCGGCTCGTCACGGTCGAGGGCCTGCGGCTTGCCGGTGTCGATCTGGCAGAAGTCGCAGCGGCGGGTGCACTGGTCGCCGCCGATGAGGAACGTGGCCTCGCGGTCCTCCCAGCACTCGAAGATGTTGGGACAGCCCGCCTCCTGGCAGACCGTGTGCAGACCCTCGCTCTTGACCAGTTTCTGCAGCTGGTTGTACTCGGGGCCCATCTTCGCCCGGGTCTTGATCCACTCGGGCTTGCGCTCGATGGGGGTCTGGCTGTTCCGGACCTCCAGGCGCAGCATCTTGCGTCCGTCGGGTGCGACTGCGGACACGACCGGCTCCCTACAGCTTCGATTCTTCGGCGAACACCAGAGTACGCCCGTTAAAAGTGCGGCCTTACGTGTGGCCAACCCGTGGCCAGAGGGACGCATTCCCCAGGGCCGCCGGCAGCCGTCAGGCGGACGCCTTCTCGATCACGCGGGGCTGCGGCTCCGCGTTCTCCAGGACGTCGCGCAGATGCCTCTCCAGGACCGGGAGCACCTCCTCGATCGTGATGTCACGGCCCAGCTCGTTCGCGAGCGAGGCCACGCCCGCGTCGCGGATGCCGCACGGCACGATCCGGTCGAACCAGGTGTTGTCCGGGTTCACGTTCAGGGCGAAGCCGTGCATCGACACGCCCTTCGCGATCCGGATGCCGATCGCGGCGAGCTTGCGGTCCTCGCGGCGCTGGCCGGCGTTGGAGGGGGCGTACTCCGGCCCGTTCATGCGCGGGTCGAACTCCTCGTCGTGCAGTCGCGGGTCGAAGTCGAGCGAGAGCCCGCCGAGCGAGGGACGCTCGTCAGCGCTCTCGGTCGCGCTCCGCCTCGACTCCGCTTCGGCCGGGTGTCCCTCCCTCGTTCCTCGGTCGGAACCCCCAACCTGCGCTGCATCTCGGCTGCGCCGCTCCATCGGGTCCCCGAGCACCCACACGCCACTGCGGCCCTCCACCCGGCTCGTCTCGACGCCGAACTCCGCGCAGGTGCCGATCAGCGCGTCCTCCAGGCGGCGGACGTGCGCGATGACGTCCACCGGGCGCGGCAGCTTCAGGATCGGGTAGCCCACCAGCTGGCCGGGGCCGTGCCAGGTGATCTTCCCGCCCCGGTCCACGTCGATGACGGGCGTGCCGTCCAGGGGGCGCTCGCTGTCCTCCGTGCGCCGCCCGGCCGTGTAGACCGGCGGGTGCTCCAGGAGCAGACAGGTGTCCGGGATCTCGTCCGCGAAGCGGGCGGCGTGGACCTCGCGCTGCTTCTGCCATGCCTCCTGGTACTCGACGGCGTCCTCGCCGAACCCCAGTCGGACGAACCGCAGCTCACTCACGGCTGTGCCTCCTCGAACCTTCGCCCAGCAGTAATCCGGGCCCATGCCACTGTACGGCGGCCTGGAAACCGGTGACCGGGCAGGTGGCTTCCGCCCTGCGTCCGTCAGCGCGGCTGTCATTGCCGCCGCCAATCCTCACACGATCGGATGAATGTGGGGCGAAGGCGGCGGAATGGCCGGGGCGGGCCGCTAAATTCGCGCCGTTCCTCCCCCAGGGCTTCTCCCCCAGAGCTACGCCTGGGGGGACCCCAGGAGGTACCCCCATGGGCTGCTCCCGGCCCGGAAGGCAGGAGACCCGACAGCAGATGACGGAACGAGCCCCACAGCGCACCCCCAACCGGCAGCTCGCCGCGCTCATCGCGGAGGCGGGCTTCTCCCATGCCGGGCTCGCCCGCAGAGTCGACCAGCTGGGCCTCGAGCACGGCCTCGACCTGCGCTACGACAAGACCTCCGTCACGCGCTGGCTGCGCGGTCAGCAGCCGCGCGGTACGACCCCGGCGCTGATCGCCGAGGTGTTCACCCGGCGGCTCGGGCGGCGGCTGTCCGCCCAGGACCTCGGCCTGGACGCCTGCGCGCCGGTCTACGCGGGCCTGGAGTTCGCGGCCACGCCCGAGGAGGCCGTGGACATCGTCAGCGGGCTGTGGCGCAAGGACTCCGGCAGCCACGCCGAACTGCGGAAGATCGCGTTCACCCCGGCCGGTCTGGTCGTGCCGAGCCGGGACTGGCTGATCGGCCGCGCCGACGAGCGGGTGGGCCGCGGTGAGACGGCGCACAGCGGCGCGGGCCGGGTTCCCCTCCAGGGCGGCCGCGTCACCGTGCCCCGGCAGCGCGGCACCGATCGCGGACCCGGCCAGAAGGTCTCCGGCGGCGACATCTCCGCCCTGCGGTCCGTCGGCGAACTGTTCCGCGCCCTCGACAACGCCTACGGTGGCGGCCACGCCCGGCAGGCCCTCGTGCGCTACCTGGAGCACGAGGCCGAGCCGATGCTGCGCGGCACGTACGGGGAGGCGCTGGGCCGCCGGCTCTTCGCCGCGGCCGCCGACCTGACCCGGCTCGCCGGGTGGACCTCGTACGACATAGCGGCACACGGCCTCGCCCAGCGGTACTTCGTCCAGGCCCTGCGGCTCTCGCAGGCGGCGGGGGACCGGGCGTACGGCTCGTACGTGCTCGTCACCATGAGCCGCCAGGCCGTCTACCTCGGGCACGGCCGCGAGGCGGTCCAGCTGACCCGGGTCGCACAGCAGGGCGTGGGCTCCTCGGCACCGCCGCTGGTGCAGGCGCTGCTGAACGCCGCCGAGGCGCGGGCCCACGGGGTCCTCGGCGAGGCGCGGGCCTGCAACGCGGCCCTCGCCCGCGCGGAGCGCGCGCTGGAGTCGGCCAGGCCGGGCGACGACGTGCCGCACTGGGCGAGCTTCTTCGACGAGGCGCAGCTCGCCGACGAGATCGGGCACTGCCACCGTGATCTCCAGCAGTACCGCTCGGCGGTCCAGCACGCGGAGCGCTCGCTCCGGCTGCGGGCCCCCGCCTTCGCCCGCAGCCGGCTGTTCTGCCGTGTGGTCCTCGCGACGGCGCGCCTGGGCCTGGGGGAGCTGGAGCAGGCGTGCGCGCTGGGGGCGGAGGCGGCGCTGCAGGCGTCGGAGATGCGGTCGGCGCGGGCGTCGGAGTACGTGCGGGAGTTCGAGCGCCGCCTGGAGCCGTACCGGGACGCGAGCCCGGTCCGCACGTACCGCGACCGGGTGGCGGCGCTGGGGTGACGTCCCGCCCCGGGCGGGTGACGCCCGCGGCGGTGCCCTCAACCGCCGGCGGGGCTGACAAGTCAGCCGCGCCGCGATTGAGGCGCTGGGGCTCCCCCCACGCCCGCAGGGCGTAGGGGGCGGGTTCGGGGACGGAGTCCCCGGGTCAGGCGCGCGCCCCCCGGACCTGGACCTCCGCGAGGGACAGCGGATTCGTGGACGACGCCAGCCGCACCCGCACGTACCGCGCGTCCGTGCCCGGCGGCAACGTCACCGTCGTCGTGCGGCCCGCCTGGGACGTGACGTGGACCGCCGTGACGCCGGGGGCGCTGCGTGCCGCGTCCAGGCCGTCCGCCGTGAACGGGTTCGCCGAGGCCGGCATCCAGAGGTCCTTCAGCCGGTCCGCGCAGCAGTCCGTGCGGTTCCCCACCTGCACCTGGTCCACGCGCGCGCTCGTGCCCAGGTCCACCTGCCACCACGCCTGGTTCGACGGCTCCGCGGTGTCCGTCACGGAGCCGCTGCCGAAGGCGCCGTCCGTGTTGCCGTCCACGGCGCGTGAGGCGGGCGCGTCCCAGGCCGCCGACTTCTGCGTCGCGAGGCGCAGCACGATGTCGCCGGCGGCGGCCCGTTCGGTCGCCGAACCGATCCGGGGTGTGAAGCCGCTGGTGCGCGTGATCTCGCCGCGCAGCTGCTCGGCGAGCTCCCGCACCGACTGGCGTGCGGGGCCAAGGGAGAGGTCGGATGTATCGCTTGGACTTCTGGGGCGAGTCGTCCGAGGGCGGTGGGCCGCCCCGGGTGACTCAGGCCGCCGCCTCCAGCGCGGGCGTCACGCAGCCCGGCCGGATGCCGAGGTCCGACAGGAGCGCGTGCGCGGCCCGGCGGCCCGAGACCAGCGCGCCCTGGACCGTCGCCGTGTCCCGGTGGTCGCCGCAGACGTAGAGCCCCGCCAGCACACGCACCGGGCGGCGCAGGTCGTGCGGCGGCTTCATCTCCGGTACGCCCGCGGCATCGTGATGGACGCTCAGGAGATCCCAGTCGTTCGTCGGCGTCCCGTACAGCGTCGCCAGGTGGCGTCGCACCTGCCGGTCCACGTCGTCCGGCAGGCCCCCCACCACCGTGGAGGAGATCAACGCCCTGCCCTCGGGGGCGCGGGACGGGTCGACCTCGCTCATCACCGCCGTGTGCGAGACGGGCCCGACGCGGTCCGCGTCCAGGACCAGCGACGGATCGGTCAGCGGAGGCTCCGGCGCGGTGTGATGCACCACCGTCACCGGCCGGAACGAGGGCACGCGCAGCCCCGGCAGCAGCTCCGCCGCCGTGCGCGCCTCCGTGGCGACCACGACGGAACGGCAGCGGAACTCGCCGTGCTCCTCGGTCGTGACCCTGTTGGTCGCGATGTCCGTGACCCGTGTGCCCGTGCGGACCGTCCCCTCCGGCAGCGCGGCGGACAGCAGTTCGGGCAGGGCGGACGCCCCGCCCGCCGGGACGCACAGCCTGCCGCGCGCGTAACCGCGCAGCACCAGGTCGGCGCACCGGCTGGAGGTGGTCAGCTCCGGGTCGCACAGCAGCGCGGCCAGCAGGGGGCGCAGGAAGCCGTGCACCGTACGGGCGGGCAGTCCACGGCTGTGGAGGGCGTCGGCGGCGGCGCGTTCCGGCCGGGCCAGCACCCGCCGTACGGAGGTGCCCGCGAGCCGCGCCAGCGACGCCCCCAGCCGGGCCTGGTCGAGATGCCGCGGCCGAGGGGCGCTCGCGAGGGCGCGCGCGACGGTGAATGCGACCCCTACGCCCCGGGTGGCGTGCGGCGACGTCCCGACCTCTCCGGTCCGCTGGAGCCGCCCCTCGGCGTGCACGAGCACACCGGGCGAGAACAACCGCAGTTCGGCGTCGCGCAGCGCGGTGATGCGCCGCAGCTCCGGGAACGCGGTACTGAGCAACTGACCTGCGCGGTCGAGCCGGAATCCGTCGACCCGCTCGGTGGCCATGCGCCCGCCCACGACCGGGGCGGCCTCCAGGACCCTGACCGTCACCCCCGCACTGGTGAGCCGATGAGCTGCCGAGAGTCCGGCGATCCCGGCCCCGACGATGACGACGTCCGCGTGATCCGCATGCTGAGCGGTGCTGAGCACGTGCCCCTCCCCGAGGTCGGCGCGGCTGGTGGGAACCTCATGCCCCCATCAGGCCCGTGGAATACCCGAGTTCGCACCGAGACTAGGAACCGGGACCCCGACCTGCAGTCGCGCACACGACGGAGCACCGGAGCGCGGGGGCGCACGGCGCTGGTCGTCCGTCGTTCGCGGGCGGCGGTGATGCGCGCGTGGCGGGCGCGACGTCGTCGGGGGCCATGGGCCGCCGTCCGGGAGCGTCTCGGTGCGCAATCCGGTCGGTGAGCCGCACGGCGCGCTCCAGGCCCAGGGGCGGGATGCCCTTTCGGACGGTGCGTCCGAGTCGGCTCCTGCCGGTATCGGCCGACGCGTTCACCACGTCGGCCGATACCGGCGGTTCGGCAGGGGCGAGGTCAGGCCGCGACCTCCGCCCGTGCACCGGCCCGGGGCTCCTGCCGTACGACACGCCGGCGCCGGGACGGCATGCCCGCTGTCGGGTTGGCGACGCCCCAGGCCGCGCCCTTGCAGATCAGTTCCTTGTAGAGGGAGGCCACGCGGCCCGTCAGGGCCCTGTCGACCGCTCGGTCGTCGGCCGTGACGAACTGGACCAGGCCCTCCTTGCGGCCGAGGGAGACGCACTGCTGGAAGTAGCGGATGGAGACGTGGGGGACCTTGGTGGCGGCGAGGCGGGCGGCGATGGCGTCGGCGGCCTGCCAGGCCATGGGGACGCCCGAGGCGCAGGACATCCGCAGCGGCTTGTCGTTCGGACCGATCGCCATCGCCGCGTCACCCACGGCGTACACGTCCGGGTGGGAGACCGAGCGCATCGTGGTGTCGACCACGATCTGGCCGCGGTCGGTGACCTCCAGGGTGGTGGCCCGGGCGATCGGGTGGACGGCGAAGCCGGTGGTCCACACGGTGACCTCGGCGGGGATGGTCCGGCCGTCGGCCGTCGTCACGCCGTCCGCCTCCACGGCGGTGACCGCGGCGTGTTCGTGGACCGTGATGCCGAGCTCGTCCACCACCTTCCGCAGGTGGGCGCGGCCCTTGTCCGAGAGCCAGTCGCCGAGGGCGCCGTGTGCGGCCAGGGCGACGTCGAGGTCCGGGCGGGTCTCGGCGATCTCGGTCGCGGCCTCCAGGCCGGTCAGGCCACCGCCGACCACGACCACGGGCCGGCCGGCGTCCAGGGCCGCCAGGCGGTCGCGGAGGCGGAGGGCGCCGGGGCGGCTGGAGACCTCGTGGGCGTGTGCGGCGGCGCCGGGGACGCCCCCGTCGTTCCAGCCGCTGCCGAGGGCGTAGACCAGAGTGTCGTACTCCAGTTCCTCCCGCTCGGAGCCGGGCGCGGCGGCGACCGTCACCGTCCTGCGGTCCACGTCCACGGCGGTGACCTTCGCGAGCTTCAGTGCCACGCCCGTGCCCGCGAACATCTCGCTGAACGGCCGGTGCCTGAGGTCCTGGCCGGCCGCGAGCTGGTGCAGCCGGACGCGCTCGACGAAGTCGGGCTCGGGGTTGACGAGGGTGATGGTGACGTCCTCGCGGTGCAGCCGCCTGGCGAGGCGGCCGGCGGCGACGGCTCCGGTGTAGCCGGCTCCGAGGACGACGATGCGGTGCTGCATGGGCCTGCTCCTGTCTGCGAGGATTCCGCCGCTGTCTTGGCGGTTTCGCCACTTGAACCGGGCAGCCCTGCGATTCCTGACAGGATCAGGATGTGAAGCACGTCACATCGACTCAGAGGGTGTAGAGCGGGGTGCCCCCGTGGTCCGCGGCGGCCCACTGCTCGGTCGCGCGGACGAGCTTGTCGGGGTTGACCTGGCTGCGGACCGCGGTGATGCCCTCCTCGGTGACCTCCAGGCACGTGATCGCGACGACCCGGCCGTCCACGACCGCCACGATGGCGGGCTCGCCGTTGGCGGTCGTGGCGTAGATCTCGGGCGCGCCGCCGACGTAGGCCCGCTTGGCCTCGCTGGGCTTGAACAGGCCGCGCAGCAACTTCGCGACGGCGACCGCGCCCTCGAACGCCTTCGCGCGTGCCGGGACCTTCCCGCCGCCGTCGCCTACCGAGACGGCGTCCTGGGTGAGCAGGCGTATGAGGGGTTCGGTACGGCCGCTGGTCGCCGCGGCCAGGAACTCCTCGACGATCCTCCGGGCGGCGGCCTCGTCGATCTCGGTGCGCGCCTTGCCGTTTGCGACGTGCTTCTTGGCCCGGTGGTAGATCTGCTGGCTGGCGGCCTCGGTGACGTCCAGGATCTCGGCGATCTCCCGGTGCGGGTAGTCGAAGGCCTCACGCAGCACGTACACCGCCCGCTCGTTGGGCGACAGGCGCTCCAGCAGGACGAGGACGGCGTACGACACCGACTCGCGCTGCTCGGCGGTGTCGGCCGGGCCGAGCATCGGGTCCCCGGCGAGCAGCGGCTCGGGGAGCCACCTTCCCACGTACGTCTCACGCCGGGCACGTGCCGAAGCGATCATATTGAGGCAGAAGTTGGTGAGGACCTTCGTCAGCCAGGCCTCAGGCACCTCGATCCGCTCGACGTCAGCCGCCTGCCAGCGCAGGAACGTCTCCTGCACGGCATCCTCCGCCTCACTCGCCGAGCCGAGCAGCCGGTAGGCGATGGCCTCCAGCCGGGGCCTCGCAGCCTCGAACCGGTCCACGTCACTCATGATCAGGGCCATGCCCGCGATCCTAGTCGCCCCAGGGCGGAACGGCAGGCGGGACAGCGCGCCCCGGTCAGCATCCGGGCCTGGTCCAGGAGTTGCGGGGTCACGACGTCCGGGGCGGCAGCGGCCGCGCGAAGTCCCACTCGGCATCGGACAGTTCATGGCGACACATCACCCGACCGCGATCCACCAGCCGAGATCACATCGACGACAGACCCCAGTCAGCGCAGGGCCGCGCGGATGGCGTCGTCGATGTGGGGGAACGCGAACGAGAAGCCCGACTCCAACAGGCGTACCGGCAGAGCGCGTTGGCTGCTCAGGACGTCCGCGGCCATCTCGCCCAGCACCAGCCGCAGCGCCGGCGTCGGGACCGCGAAGAGTGCCGGGCGGTGCAGGACCCGGCCCATCGCCTCCGTCACCTCGCGGTTCGTCACCGGCTCCGGCGCCGTCAGGTTCACCGGGCCCGACAGCGACTCCGTGTCCAGGATGTGCCGCAACGCCGCCACCTCGTCGTGCAGCGCGATGAAGCTCCAGTACTGGCGCCCGCTGCCGAGCCGTCCCCCGAGCCCCGCCCGGAACAGCGGGAACATCCGGCCCCACGCGCCGCCCTCCCGCGCCACCACCAGGCCGGTGCGGGCGAACGCCGTACGCACGCCCGCCTCCTGCGCGGGCGCCGCCGCCTCCTCCCACTCCACGCACACACCCGGCAGGAAACCTTCCCCGGGCGGCGCGTCCTCGTCCACCGGGCGGTCCCCCGTGTCGCCGTAGAAGCCGACCGCGCTGCCGCTGACCAGCACCTTCGGCGGGGTGTCCAGCGAGGCCACCGCCTCCGCGATCGCCGCCGTGCCGAGCACCCGGCTGTCGCGGATCTCCCTGCGGTACGCCTGCGTCCAGCGGCGGTCGCCCACCCCCGCGCCGGCGAGGTGCACGACCGCGTCGCAGCCCACGAGGCCCGCGACGTCGACGTACTGCCGCCGCGGGTCCCACTCGACCTCGTCCCCCGCCCTGGACGGGTGCCGTACCAGCCGCACCACCTCGTGCCCGTCCGCACGCAGCGAGCGCACGAGCGCCTTGCCGATGAGCCCCGAGGCGCCGGTGACGGCGATACGCGATCTCTGCATGGCCCCATCCTGCCCCGCCCGTACCGCATGGCACAGTTGCCCCCATGCCCGAGCCGCACACACGTCCCGCGATACCCCCGGCGATACGTCCCGCGCGCGCCGCCGACGACACGGCCCTCGGCGAACTCGACCGGGCGACCTGGTCGCCCCTGCACGCCGTGCAGCCGCGGCCCGAGCCCCCGTACGGGCCGTTCTTCGACGCCACCCACCGGCCCGAGGACTTCCTGGTCACCGAGGACACCGACGGCACGCTCCTCGGCTACATCCGCCTCGTGCGGCCGACGCCCCTCGCCTGCAACCGGCACGTACGCCAGATCGAGGGCCTCGCCGTGGCCGACCGGGCGCGGGGCCGCGGCGTCGGCCGGGCCCTGCTGCGCGCGGCGTGCGACGAGGCGCGCCGCCAGGGCGCCATCCGTCTCACCCTGCGCGTCCTCGGCCACAACGTCCCGGCGCGGGCGCTGTACGAGGCGGAGGGCTTCAGGGTCGAGGGCGTGCTGCCGGGCGAGTTCCTGCTGGAGGGGCGTTACGTGGACGACGTCCTGATGGGCCGTTCCCTGAAGGCGTGACCCGCGCGGACGTACCGCCGGGCGGTCAGCCGCCGAAGCGTTCCCACAGGCGCGGGAGGCGCCGCGCCAGCGCCGCGTCGTCGTCGAAGGCGAACGGGACGCCCGCCGGCTCGGTCGCCTGCGCCGGAATGCCGAGGTCCGGCGCGTCGACACCGGTCAGCTGCTCGTACGCCTCGTCCGCCGCGTACCCCAGCTCCTCGCCGTCTCCGTCGATGTCCTCGTCGAAGTCGTCCAGAAGCTCCGCCAGCGAGTCGGGGTCGTGCACCGCGCCTTCGAAGACCTCGCGGCCCTGGCCGATGAGCCAGCAGCGGAAGTAGTCGAACGCGTCGTCGCTCGCGCCGCCGAGCAGCACGGCCGCCGCGCCCCACAGGTCCCATGTGTACGCGCGGTTGTAGCGGGCCTCGAAGTGCCGGGCGAAGTCCAGCACGGAGTCGGGATCGAGCTGCAGCAGCCGCTCGACGAGCAGCTCGGCATGGTCCTCGGGGTCGCCCTCGGCGGCCTCACGGGTGCTGTCGACGATTTCCCAGAACTCCGTCTCGTCCATCACGGGACAAGCATCGTGTCTGGGGGAGGGCGGCGCACGCGGAGCCGGGGAAAGCGGCCGTATCGAGATGAGCGGTCCATCGGGGCGATGGGCGGCAATGCCGGACAGAAGGTGTCGGGATTCCGTGCGACGGTCGCTCCATGACGACGAACGAGCCGTTGAACGGATCCGTGGACACGCCCCTGCACCACCCTCCGCAGGAGGCGCCGGCCGGCCCCCCGGACCGGCCGCTGCACGGCAGGATCGCGCTGGTCGCGGGCGCGACCCGGGGCGCGGGCCGCGCCATCGCCGTGGAACTCGGCGCCGCGGGCGCCACGGTCTATGTGACCGGCCGCACCACCCGGGAGCACGTCAGCGAGGTGGGCCGCGCGGGGGAGACGATCGAGGGGACCGCCGAACTCGTCACCGCCGCGGGCGGGACGGGCATCGCCGTCCCCACCGACCACCTGGAGGCCGACCAGGTCCGGTCGCTGGTCGAGCGCATCGACCGCGACCACGGACGCCTGGACATCCTGGTGAACGACATCTGGGGCGGGAACTTCCTGCTCGACTTCGACACCAGGATGTGGGACGTCGGCCTCGAGCGCGGCCTGCGCATGATCGACCTGGGGGTGCGGACGCACATCATCACGAGCAGCATCGCGCTGCCGCTGCTGGTACGGGAGCCGGGCGGCCTGGTCGTCGAGGTGACGGACGGCACCGCGGAGACGAACAGGGAGCGCCGCGAGAACTTCTACTACGACCTTGCCAAGAACGGGCCGATCCGCATGGCGTACCTCCTCGGCGAGGAACTGAAGGAGATGGGCGCGACGGCGGTGGCGGTCACCCCGGGGTTCCTCCGCTCCGAGGAGATGCTGGACATCTTCGGCCTCACGGAGGAGACCTGGCGGGACGGCATCGCCAAGCAGCGGCACTGGGCGCTGTCCGAGTCCCCGGCGTACCTGGGCCGCGGCGTGGCGGCCCTGGCCGCCGACCCGGACCGGGCCCGCTGGAACGGCGCATCGCTGGACAGCGGCCGGCTGGCCAAGGAGTACGGCATCACGGACACGGACGGCAGTCGCCCGGACGTCTGGGGCTTCATGCTGGCGGAGAAGGCGGGCGAGAGCCCGCGCGTGGACGCGTACCGCTGAGCCAGGGCCCGGGGGGCATCGCGCCTCTCGGGCCCCGCCCGGCGCAGGCGCCCGGGGCCGCGGGCGGCGTGCCTGCTTCACCGCCCCGTGGCCGGTGCCGGCGCGCCCGGTGGTCTGCCTCGGCGGCGCGGGGCCGTCAGGCGTACAGGTCGCGCAGCCGCGTCGCCGTCGTCGCGAAGCGCTCCCGGAGCGCCGCCGGTCTCAGGACCTCCACCTCCGCGCCCAGCGTCAGCAACTGCGAGTACGCCACGTCCAAGGACTCCACCGGGAGCGTGAGCGTCACGCGGCCCCCGGCGTCCGGCGGGGGCGCGGCGGCGAGCGCCTCCTCGGCCACCGAGCGGTCCGTCACGTACGGCAGGCGCTCCGCGCCCGCCTCCGTCACCCGCACCACCACTTCCGCGCGGAGGATGGAGCGCGCGAACTCGGCCGCGCGCTCCGCCCAGAAGCCGGGCAGGTCGAAGTCCTCGTCCCGTTCGAAGACCTCCCCGTCCGCCTCCACCGCCGAGAACCGGTCGATCCGGTACACCCGGAACGACCCCTCCGCGCGGGCGCACAAGTACCAGACGCCCGCCTTCAGCACGAGACCGTACGGTTCCAGCTCCCGCTCCACCTCGGTGTCCCGGCGGCGGTACGACGCCCGGATCCGGTGATCCGCCCACACCGCCTCCGCGATCAGCGGCAGCAGCTCCGGCGTCCGCGGCTCCTGGTACCAGCCGGGCGCGTCCAGATGGAACCGCTGCGCCGCCGAGTGCGGGGCGTCTCGCAAGGACGGGAGCAGCGCCGCGGACACCTTCAGGCGCGCCGCGGAGGCCGCGTCCTGAAGGCCCATGTCCCGCAGCGCGCCCGGCAGTCCGGACAGGAACAGGGCCTCGGCCTCGTCGCGCCCGAGGCCGGTCAGCCGGGTGCGGTACCCACCGATCAGCCGGTAGCCCCCGCTCCGCCCACGGTCCGCGTAGACCGGCACCCCCGCCTCGGAGAGCGCGAGCGCGTCCCGCGTCACGGTCCGCTCGGACACCTCCAGCTCCCGTGCCAGCTCGGCCCCGGTCATGGAGGACCTCGCCTGGAGGAGCAGCACCATCTTGATCAGCCGGGCAGCGCGCATGGAGGCATTGTCGCGCAGCTCAGGCCAGCGGCTCCTGGAGCTCCGTCACCCACTTCTCCTTGTCCTGCGGGCACTCCAGGTAGACCTCCCGGGCGTACCCCGCCGAGCGGTGCCCGCCCGCCTCGATCCACTGCGCCAGGTTCTGCGCGGTGGGCACGATCGCGTCCATCGGACCGCGGTGCACGATTGTCGCCGCCCGCTCGACGGCGGGGAGATCGACCACAGTGAAGCCCGTGCCCGGTGCCTGGCCGGCCGAGACGGTGCACCCGGCGTGCACCAGGATCGCGCCGTCGCCCTCGGGCGCGTCCTCGTAGTACGCGATACCGGGCCCGGTCGGAGTGACGCCCGCCGCCTTCAGGCGGCGGAACAGCTCGTCGTACAGCGGGCTGATCACGGGGCCGATGTGCTCCGGCCCGTAACCGGCGGCGACGGCGGTCAGCTCGGCGACCCGCACCGCGGGGGTGCTCTTGATCACGACGTCCTGGGTGGGCATGCGGCCCTCGCTCTCGATCGACCGGAGCCTCGCCTCGACCTGCGCCAGCCGCGCGGCGGCCGCCGCCATCGACTCCTCGAGTTCCGCCTGCCGCAGTGTGAGCATTCCGCGCAGCTCCTCCGTGCTCACGCGGTCCTCCAGGATCTCCCGCACTTGTTGCAGGGTGAAGCCGAGATCCTTGAGGGCGACGAGACGGTTGAGGCGGGCGAGCTGGGCCGCGGAGTAGTAGCGGTAGCCGGTGAAAGGGTCGGTGTGTTCCGGCCGCAGCAGCCCGATGGCGTCGTAGTGGCGCAGCATCCGGGCCGACACACGGCCGTGCCGGGCGAAGTCTCCGATGGTGAACATGACGTCTCCCAGTGCACGGCTTCACACGGTGTCAGGGTCAAGCATCACGCGGAGGCCCCCGGCGACAGCGGGCGGTCGCCAGGGGCCTCGGAGCCTGCCTTACAGGGCCTGCCTCACAGGCCGTAGCGCTCGCGCGCCTCCTTCACGGCCGAGGCCGGGACCTCGCCGCGCCGGGCCAGCTGGGCCAGCGCGGCGACCGTGATCGACTGCGCGTCGACGCCGAAGTGGCGGCGCGCGCCCTCACGCGTGTCCGACAGACCGAAGCCGTCCGTGCCGAGCGACGACCAGTCCTGCTCGACCCACTGGCTGATCTGGTCGGGCACCTGCCGCATCCAGTCGGAGACGGCCAGCACCGGACCCGGAGCACCCTCCAGCGCCTGGGTCACGTACGGCGTGCGCTGCTCGCCGCGCAGCAGGGCCTCGTCGGCCTCCAGCGCGTCGCGGCGCAGCTCGCCCCACGAGGTCGCGGACCACACGTCGGCGGCCACGTCCCAGTCGGCGGCCAGCAGTTCCTGGGCCTCGAGCGCCCAGTGGATGGCCGTACCGGAGGCGAGCAGCTGCAGGCGCGGCGCGTCCGCCTCGGCCGAGCCCTCCTTGAAGCGGTACAGGCCCTTGACGATGCCCTCCTCGACGCCCTCCGGCATGGCGGGCTGCGGCTTGGGCTCGTTGTAGACCGTCAGGTAGTAGAAGACGTCCTCCGCGTCCGGACCGTACATCCGGCGCAGACCGTCCTTGACGATCACCGCGACCTCGTACGCGAAGGCCGGGTCGTAGTTCAGCGACGCCGGGTTCGTGGCGGCGATCAGGTGCGAGTGGCCGTCCGCGTGCTGGAGGCCCTCACCGGTCAGGGTCGTACGGCCCGCCGTCGCGCCCACGATGAAGCCCTTGCCGAGCTGGTCGGCGAGCTGCCACATCTGGTCGCCGGTCCGCTGCCAGCCGAACATCGAGTAGAAGATGTAGAACGGGATCATCGTCTCGCCGTGCGTCGCGTACGACGTCGCGGCGGCGATGAAGTCGGCCATGGCGCCGGCCTCGGTGATCCCCTCGTTGAGGATCTGGCCGTCCTTGGCCTCCTTGTAGTACATCAGCTGGTCGCGGTCGACCGGCTCGTACGTCTGGCCCAGCGGCGAGTAGATGCCCGCGGACGGGAACAGCGACTCCATGCCGAAGGTGCGGGCCTCGTCCGGGACGATCGGCACCCAGCGCCTGCCGGTCTCCTTGTCCCGCATCAGGTCCTTCATCAGCCGGACGAAGGCCATGGTCGTGGCCATCTCCTGCTTGCCGGACCCCTTGTACAGGGCCGTGAACGCGCGCTCCTCCGGCTGCGGCAGCGACGCCGCGTGGACCCGGCGGGCCGGGGCGGGCCCGCCGAGGGCGGCGCGGCGCTCCTGGAGGTAGCGGACCTCGGGGGAGTCGGCGCCCGGGTGGCCGTACGGCACGAGGCCGTCGGCGAAGGCGCTGTCGGCGATCGGGAGCCCGAGCAGGTCGCGCATGCCCTTGAACTCGTCGATCGTCAGCTTCTTCATCTGGTGGTTGGCGTTCTTGGACTCGAAGCCCTTGCCGAGCGTGTAGCCCTTCACCGTCTGGGCGAGGATCACGGTCGGCGCGCCCTTGTGCTCGACGGCCGCCTTGTACGCCGCGTACACCTTGCGGGCCTCGTGGCCACCGCGGGAGGTGTAGAAACACTCGGCGATCTTCGCGTCGGTGAGCAGCTTGGCCAGCTCGACGAGCGCGGGCTCGGCGCCGAAGAAGTGCTCGCGGATGTACGCGACGTCGCGGGTCGCGTACGTCTGGAACTGCGCGTCCGGCACCTCGCGGAGGCGGCGGACGAGGGCGCCGGTGGTGTCGAGCTGGAACAGCTCGTCCCAGGCCGAGCCCCACAGCGATTTGACGACGTTCCAGCCGGCGCCGCGGAACTGGGCCTCCAGCTCCTGCACGATCTTGAAGTTGGCGCGGACCGGGCCGTCGAGACGCTGCAGGTTGCAGTTGATGACGAAGGTCAGGTTGTCGAGCCGCTCGCGGGAGGCCAGGGCGAGGGCCGCGGTCGACTCGGGCTCGTCCATCTCGCCGTCGCCGAGGAACGCCCAGACGTGGGAGTTCGCCGTGTCCTTGATGCCGCGGTTGTGCAGATAGCGGTTGAAGCGAGCCTGGTAGATCGCGGAGAGCGGGCCGAGACCCATGGAGACGGTGGGGAACTCCCACAGCCAGGGCAGGCGGCGCGGGTGCGGGTAGGAGGGGAGGCCGTTGCCGCCCGCCTCCTGCCGGAAGTTGTCGAGCTGCTGCTCGCTCAGCCGGCCGTCGAGGAACGCGCGGGCGTAGATGCCCGGGGAGGCGTGGCCCTGGATGTAGAGCTGGTCGCCGGAGCCGTCGCTCTCCTTGCCGCGGAAGAAGTGGTTGAAGCCGGTCTCGTAGAGCCAGGCCGCGGAGGCGAAGGTGGCGATGTGGCCGCCGACGCCGAAGCGGGAGCCGCGGGTCACCATGGCGGCAGCGTTCCAGCGGTTCCAGGCGGTGATGCGCGCCTCCATCTCCTCGTCGCCCTCGAACGCGGGCTCGGCGGAGGTGGGGATGGTGTTGACGTAGTCCGTCTCCAGCAGCCGGGGCAGGGCGACGCCCGCCTTCTCGGCGTGCTGGAGGGTGCGGCGCATCAGGTACGCGGCGCGGTGCGGGCCGGCATGCTCCGCGACGGCGTCGAGGGACGCCGCCCACTCGGCGGTTTCCTCGGCGTCACGGTCCGGGAGCTGGTCGAGCTCGCTCGGAAGCTTGCCTACGGGGTCGGTCATGATCGCCGCCTTCCGGACAGGAGGGGGTGGAGAAGGGGGTGCCGTGTCTGGCAGGACAGGGCGAGGGTTGGTGAACCCGTCGACGACTGTAAGTCTCTGATCGATGATCGATCAAAGCCTGGGGAGAAATTGGCATCCGGTGCCGCAAAAGTGGGCACCCTGTGCCGCGGCGAATAGGTCTTTTCCGGGCGCTCGGCGCCCGGCCCCGGGCAGCGTGACGCTCGACCACCACGTACCGCCCGGCGGGGGTAGGGACGCGCAGGGGTCGTGTTCGGGACATAAGGCGTCGTCGGTCACCGCAACGCACGTTCGTGACAGCAGTCCCGCATTCGAGCCCCGGAGCGGCCCGACGCCGCGGCCACGGATCAGGCCGTGCCCGAGAGGCCCGTCGGGCCATGCGGGGTGGCCACACCCGGGGAGGCGTAACCCGGAAGCCCGCGCCGTCAGGCGCGAGGGGCGCAGCCCAGCACGTGGGACTTCACCAGCGTGCCGATCGACGGGTCGCGCCTGCGGAACGCCTCCACCAGCTCCTGGTGCTCCTCCGCGTACGACTTCTGCACCGTCCCCAGCCACCGGATCGACAGCGCCGTGAAGACCTCGATCCCGAGCCCCTCCCAGGTGTGCAGGAGGACCTTGTTGGACGCGGCACGCACCAGCTCGCGGTGGAACGCCACCGTGTGGCGGACCTGGGCCGCCGAGTCGCCCGTGCGGTCCGCCTCGTACAGCGCCGTGACGTGCGGCTCCAGCGCCGAGCAGTCGTCCGCCAGCCGCTCCGCGGCCAGTTCGGCCGCGATCTGCTCCAGGCCCGCCCGGACCGGGTAGCTCTCCTCCAGGTCGGCGGCCGTCAGATTCCGTACCCGCACACCCTTGTTGGGCGCCGACTCGATCAGCCGCAGCGACTCCAGCTCGCGCAGCGCCTCGCGCACCGGGGTCTGGGAGACCTCCAGCTCGGTCGCGATACGGCGCTCGACGATGCGTTCCCCGGGCTTCCAGCGGCCGCTGACGATCCCCTCCACGATGTGCTCGCGGATCTGATCGCGCAGCGAGTGGACGACCGGGACGGTCATGGAGCGCTCCTTAAAGCCGCGTCGACCTGTGACCCCTAGACAATACGGCGGCGCCCCCGCCGGAATGTACTCCCAGCGGGGGCGCCGTTCGTGAGGCTGGTTACAGACCGAGTTCGACCTCGAACTCGCCCGCCTCCAGGATCGCCTTGACGGCCGTCAGGTAGCGGGCCGCGTCGGCGCCGTCCACCAGACGGTGGTCGTAGGAGAGCGCGACGTACGTCATGTCGCGGACAGCGATCGTCTCGCCGAGGTCCGGGTGGTTCACGACCACCGGACGGCGGACCGTGGCACCGATGCCCAGGATGGCGGCCTGGTTCGGCGGCACGATGATCGTGTCGAACAGCGCACCGCGCGAGCCGGTGTTGCTGATGGTGAACGTCGCACCGGCGAGGTCGTCCGGCGTGATCTTGCTGGCGCGCACGGCGCCGGCGAGCTCGGCCGTCTTCTTCGCGATACCGGCGATGTTCAGGTCGCCCGCACCCTTGATGACCGGCGTCATCAGACCCTTCTCGGAGTCCACGGCGATGCCGATGTTCTCCGAGTCGAAGTACGTGATGGTGCCCTCGTCCTCGTTGATCCGGGCGTTGATGACCGGGTGGGCCTTCAGCGCCTGGGCCGCGGCCTTGACGAAGAACGGCATCGGGGAGAGCTTGACGCCCTCGCGCGCCGCGAACGCGTCCTTCGCCCGGGCGCGCAGCTTCATCAGCTTGGTGATGTCGACCTCGACGACCGAGGTCAGCTGGGCCTGGCCGTGCAGCGCCTTCATCATGTTGTCGCCGATGACCTTGCGCATGCGGGTCATCTTGACGGTCTGACCACGCAGCGGGGACGCCTCCAGCTTCGGAGCCTGCGGCGCGGCCGGGGCGGCAGCGGCGGCGGGCGCCGGGACGGCGGCCCTGGCGGCCTCCGCGGCGGCGATGACGTCCTGCTTGCGGATACGGCCGCCGACGCCGGTGCCCTTGACGGTGCCGAGGTCGACGCCGTTCTCGGCGGCGAGCTTGCGGACCAGCGGGGTGACGTACGCGTCGCTCGCCTCGACGGCGGCGGGCGCGGCGGGCGCGACCGGGGCGGCGGGCGCCGGTGCCGGGGCCGCGGGGGCGGCCGGGGCAGCGGCGGCCGGAGCCGGAGCGGCAGGTGCCGGAGCCGGAGCCGGGGCAGCAGGCGCGGGAGCCGGTGCCGGGGCCGCGGGGGCGGCCGGAGCCTCGGCGGCCGGGGCCGGGGCCGGGGCGGCGGGAGCCGGGGCAGCGGCCGGAGCCGCACCCGGAGCGCCGATGACGGCCAGCTTGGCGCCGACCTCGGCGGTCTCGTCCTCGCCGACCACGATCTCCAGCAGCACACCGGAAGCCGGGGCCGGGATCTCGGTGTCGACCTTGTCGGTGGAGACCTCGAGCAGGGGCTCGTCCTCCGTGACCTCCTCGCCGACCTCCTTCAGCCAGCGGGTGACGGTGCCCTCGGTGACGCTCTCGCCGAGGGCGGGGAGGACGACGTCGGTGCCGGAGGCGGAACCGCCGCCGGACGCGGCCTCGGCCGTCGGGGCCGGAGCCGGAGCGGCGGCCTCGGTGGACGGGGCGGCCTGGGGGGCCTCCTGGGCGGGGGCGGCGGCCGGAGCCGGGGCGGCAGCAGGCGCGCCCGTGCCGTCGTCGATGACGGCCAGCTCGGCGCCGACCTCGACGGTCTCGTCCTCGGCGACCTTGATGGAGGCCAGGACACCGGCGGCCGGGGCCGGGATCTCGGTGTCGACCTTGTCGGTGGAGACCTCGAGCAGCGGCTCGTCGGCCTCGACGCGCTCACCCTCGGCCTTCAGCCAGCGGGTGACGGTGCCCTCGGTGACGCTCTCGCCGAGCGCCGGAAGGGTTACGGAAACCGCCATGGTTTCAGTTGCTCCTTACGGTGGGGTCTCCCCAGCTCGTGCGAAGCACGAGCGAGGGGAAGGTGCGGAAGTGGTCGTCGCGCCCGGACTGATCAGTCGTGGGAGTGCAGCGGCTTGCCGGCCAGGGCCAGGTGGGCCTCGCCGAGGGCCTCGTTCTGCGTCGGGTGCGCGTGGATGAGCTGCGCGACCTCGGCCGGCAGAGCCTCCCAGTTGTAGATCAGCTGCGCTTCGCCGACCTGCTCGCCCATACGGTCACCGACCATGTGGACGCCGACCACGGCACCGTCCTTGACCTGGACGAGCTTGATCTCGCCCGCGGTCTTGAGGATCTTGCTCTTGCCGTTGCCCGCGAGGTTGTACTTCAGGGCGACGACCTTGTCCGCACCGTAGATCTCCTTGGCCTTGGCCTCGGTGATACCGACGGAGGCGACCTCGGGGTGGCAGTACGTCACCCGCGGCACGCCGTCGTAGTCGATCGGGACGGTCTTGAGACCGGCCAGCCGCTCCGCCACCAGGATGCCCTCGGCGAAGCCGACGTGCGCGAGCTGGAGCGTCGGGACCAGGTCGCCGACCGCGGAGACGGTGGGAACGTTGGTCTGCATGTACTCGTCGACCAGGACGTAGCCGCGGTCCATCGCGACGCCCTGCTCCTCGTAGCCGAGACCGGCCGAGACCGGGCCGCGGCCGATGGCGACCAGCAGCACCTCGGCCTCGAAGGTCTTGCCGTCCGCGAGGGTGACGCGCACACCGGTCTCGGTGTACTCGGCCTTCTCGAAGAAGGTGCCGAGGTTGAACTTGATGCCGCGCTTGCGGAACGCGCGCTCAAGAAGCTTCGAAGAGTTCTCGTCCTCGACCGGGACCAGGTGCTTGAGGCCCTCGATGACGGTGACGTCGGTGCCGAAGGACTTCCACGCCGAGGCGAACTCGACGCCGATGACGCCGCCGCCCAGGATGATCGCGGACTGCGGGACGCGGTCCAGCTTGAGGGCGTGGTCCGAGGAGATGATGCGGTTGCCGTCGATGTCCAGACCCGGCAGCGACTTCGGCACGGAGCCGGTCGCCAGCAGGACGTGGCGGCCCTGGATGCGCTGGCCGTTGACGTCGACGGAGGTGGGGGAGGACAGGCGGCCCTCACCCTCGATGTAGGTCACCTTGCGGGAGGCGACCAGACCCTGCAGGCCCTTGTACAGGCCGGAGATCACGTCGTCCTTGTACTTGTGGACACCGGCGATGTCGATGCCCTCGAACGAGGTCTTGACACCGAACTGCTCGGCCTCGCGAGCCTGGTCGGCGATCTCACCGGCGTGCAGCAGAGCCTTGGTCGGAATGCATCCGTTGTGCAGGCAGGTGCCGCCGAGCTTGTTCTTTTCGATCAGTGCGACGTCCAGGCCCAGCTGAGCTCCGCGCAGCGCCGCAGCGTAACCGCCGCTACCACCGCCGAGGATCACTAGGTCGAAAACGGTGCTGGCGTCGTTCGCCACGTCACGTCCTCCATGCATGTGCGCCGTTCGCCGTCGTCGATGACGGGCGGCGGCTGGTGTTCGGCCGCTTAGTCTTCGGCCCTGTGGTGGGGCCCTGTCCTGCCGAGAACCCATCTTCGCACTTGTCGGCGGACGGCGGGACGTGGGGCCGGGGCTTGAGATAGTGAGCTTGAACGCGTTGTGCGGATACCGGGGGGTAGGGGGCGCGCCCGACCGTACCGGGCTTCGCGCCGTGTCCTCGAACTCCCCCACAGCCTGGCGGCCCTGGGCGGGGGACCCCTACGCCCGCCGGACGCAGGTGGGGGTCCCTCCCCCGGCCGCCGGGCCGTAGGGGGAGTGTCCGGGGGCAGAGCCCCCCGGACACACGCGTCAGCCGAGGTCGCCGTCGGCCGTGCGCTCCGCCAGCTTGACCAGCGTGCGGACCGCCGAGCCGGTGCCGCCCTTGGGCGTGTAGCCGTACGGCGCGCCCTCGTGGAAGGCCGGGCCCGCGATGTCCAGGTGCGCCCAGGTGATGCCCTCGCCCACGAACTCCTTCAGGAAGAGGCCGGCCACCAGGCCGCCGCCCATGCGCTCGCCCATGTTGGCGATGTCGGCGGTCGGCGAGTCCATGCCCTTGCGCAGGTCGGCGGGGAGCGGCATCGGCCAGGACGCCTCGCCGACCTCCTCGGCGATCTCGTGGATGGCGGTACGGAAGGCGTCGTCGTTCGCCATGATGCCGAACGTGCGGTTGCCGAGCGCCAGCACCATCGCTCCGGTCAGCGTCGCCACGTCGACGATGGCGTCGGGGTTCTCCTCCGACGCCTTCGTCAGCGCGTCGGCGAGCACCAGGCGGCCCTCGGCGTCGGTGTTGAGCACCTCGACCGTCTTGCCGCTGTACATGCGCAGCACGTCACCGGGGCGGGTGGCCGAGCCGGACGGCATGTTCTCGGCGAGCGCCAGCCAGGCGGTGACGTTGACCTCGAGGCCCAGGCGGGCGGCCGCGACGACGGCGGCGAACACCGCGGCGGCGCCGCTCATGTCGCACTTCATCGTCTCGTTGTGGCCGGCCGGCTTCAGGGAGATGCCGCCCGAGTCGTACGTGATGCCCTTGCCGACCAGGGCCAGGTGCTTGGCGCCCTTGGAGTGCGTGTAGGACAGCTTCACCAGGCGCGGCGGGTTCTGCGAGCCCTGGCCGACGCCGAGGATGCCGCCGAAGCCGCCCTTGGCCAGCGCCTTCTCGTCGAGCACCTGCACCTTGATGCCGTGCTCCTTGCCGGCCGCGGTGGCGATGGCGGCGAAGGACTCGGGGGTGAGGTCGTTCGGCGGGGTGTTGATCAGGTCGCGGGCGCGGTTGATCTCCTCGGTGAGGGCGATCGCGCGCTCGGCGGCGGCCTTGAACGCCTTGTCGCGCGGCTTCGCGCCGAGCAGCGTCACCTCGGCCAGCGGCTTCTTGCCGTTCTTGCCGTTCTCCTGGTAGGCGGTGAACGCGTACGCCCCCAGCAGCGCGCCCTCGGCGATGGCCTCCGCGTCCTCGACCGCCTCTATCGGCAGCGCGAAGGCGGCCTTCTTCGAGCCGGTCAGCGCGCGGGCCGCGCTGCCGGCCGCACGCCGCAGCGCCTCGGTCTCGTACGCCTCGTCCTGCTCGGGCGCCGCGCCGAGCCCGACCGCCAGGACGACCGGCGACTTGATGCCGGCGGGGGCGGGGAGCTTGGTCACTTCGCCCTCGGCACCACTCGCGCCGAGGGTCTCCAGGACGGCGGCGAGCCTTCCGTCGAACGCCTGGTCCACGGCCTCCGCGCCCGGTGCGACCACCGGGCCCTTGGCCCCCTTGGCGACACCGACGACGACGGCGTCGGCGCGCAGCGTCGCCGCGCCGGCAGTGCTGAGAGTGAGAGCAGTCACGGTGGTGAAATCTCGCTTCCGTTGAGTTCCGAGGCCGCAGCGGCCGTACACGGGGATGGATCGGCATCCCCACGCCGGGGAAGAGCCTACGCGCGGTCGTAGGCCTCGCTCACGGCGACGGCGGTTCACTCGTCCGTGGTGTCTCTTTCATCTTTGAGCCAAAGGCCGTGAGAGGTCAGCCACACTCGGGCCGTTCGGGCAAGGGGACGCCGTGTTCCTTTGCATCATCTCCACAGATCCTCCTCGTGCCCGACCGTGCCGGGGAGGGCGTGCAAGGGGGAATCATGGAGTTGCACGGATCACGCATGGGCAGAGCCGCCGCGGCGGTCGTCGCCGCCGCCTCGCTGGCGACGGCGTTCCCGGCGGCCTCGGCCGCCGCACCGCTGCCCCGGATCGATCTGACCGTCCTCGTCGTCGATGACGGCGGCGGCGCGGTCGACGCGATCGTCTCGGAACTGCAGAGCACGGGGGTGCCGTACCGGAAGGTCGACCTGACCGACCCCGGCCGGCCCGTCGTGGACGCCGCGTTCCTGAGCGACACCCTCGACGGCCGGCCGCGCGCGAAGTACCAGGGCGTGGTCGTCCCGGACGAGGACCCGTTCGGCGCGGACACGACCCGGGGGGCGGCCGAGAACACGGCGCTTTTCGCGTACGAGAAGACGTTCGGGATTCGTCAGGTCGACGCCTACACCTGGTCGCATCCGGGGGTCGGCCTGGAGTACGTGGACGCCGGCGGATACGCGGGCGCCCTCGACGGCGCCCCGAGCGCCCTCACCGCGGCCGGCCGCTCCGGCCCCTTCCGCTACCTCGACGGGCCCGTCGCGTTCGAGGACAACTCGCCCACGGTGATGGAGAGTTACGGCTATGCCGGCCGGCCGCGGGAAGGTTTCACCAGCTACCTGGACACGCCCGTCGGCGACGGAACCGCGCGCGGCAGCCTCATCGGCGAGTACGCCCACGACGGACGCCGCGAGCTGGTGGTGACCTTCGCCTACAACCGGCACCAGCGGCAGTTCCGGGTCCTGGCCCGCGGCATCGTCGAATGGCTCACCCAGGGCGTCCACCTCGGGCAGAGCCGTCAGTACTTCTCCGTGCACGTCGACGACGTCTTCGCGCCCGACGCCCGCTGGGACACCGACCGCAACTGCACCCCCGGCGACTTCGACTGCACCGGCGCCGGCGAGGAGACCGCCCCGATCCGTATGACCGCGGACGACGCCGCGTACGCCGCGGCCTGGCAGCGCACCGCCGGCTTCACGCTCGACATGGTGCACAACGCGGGCGCGGGCGAGGAGTGGAGGGCCGAGCACGGAGGCAGCGACCCACTCACCGACCGGCTCCTCGCCGACAAGGCGCAGTACCGCTGGATCAACCACACCTACACCCACCCCTTCCTCGGCTGCGTCCAGGACGTGTCCGTCGTGCCGTGGCAGTGCGCGAGGGACGCCGCGGGCAACACGCGCTGGACCAGCCGCGCCGAGATCTCCGCGCAGATCCGCGACAACCACGACTGGGCCGTGCGCAAGGGCCTCGCCGTCGACCGCACCGAGCTCGTCACCGGCGAGCACTCCGGTCTCAGGACGCTGCCGCAGCAGCCGGTGGACAACCCGAACCTCGCGGGCGCCCTCGCCGACAACGGCGTCACATGGATCGCGAGCGACAACTCCCGGGAACCGCAGCAGCGCCCCGTGGGCGCCGCCCGGACCGTTCCGCGCCACCCGATGAACGTGTACTACAACGTGGGCACCGCGGCCGAGATGACGGACGAGTACAACTGGATCTACACCTCGGCGGCCGACGGGGGCAGCGGCGTCTGCGAGACCGACCCGGCCTCCACCTGCCTGCCCGAGCCGCTCGACACCGCCACCGGCTACGCGTCGTACATCGTGCCGCAGGAGGCGCGCACCGCGCTGGGCCACGTCGTCGCCAACGACCCCCGCCCGCACTACGTCCACCAGTCCAACCTCGCGGAGGAACGTCTCCTCTACCCGGTGCTCGACAAGGTGCTCGCCGACTACCGCGCCCTGTTCGCGCAGAACACCCCACTTGTCAACCCGCGCCAGCGGGACACCGGCACCGAGCTCGCGCGGCGCGCCGCCTGGAGCAGGGCGCTCGCGCAGGGCAGGGTCACCGCGTACCGCATCGGCGGCACCGTGACCGTCAAGGCGCCGTCGGGCGTGGCGGCACCCGTCACCGCGCCGGACGGCACCCGCAGGCAACTCCTTTTGACCACCACGGCGTTCGGCACCGCCTACGCCGGGGCGCGGTCCGCCTGGACCACGCCCGCACCGCTCCAGTCGGCGATCACGCTGAGGCTCCCGTCCTGAGCCGCTGAGCCCTCGACGTATCGACCGCTCGCCGACCGCTGTCCTGGGGGGACGAACCATGCTGAGCTGTGGCCGCCATGTCACCATGCTCACCGAAGGCACCTATCCGCACGTCCACGGGGGCGTGTCCACCTGGTGCGACCAGCTCGTACGCGGCATGCCGGAGGTCGACTTCCAGGTCGTCGCCCTCACCGGCAGCGGGCGCGAGCCGGTCGCCTGGGAACTGCCGTCGAACGTCTACCGGCACACCTCCTTCCCGCTGTGGGGCCCCGAGCCCGCCCGCCGGCGGCTCCCGCGGCGGGAATGCCGCCGCTTCCTCGACATCTACGAACGCTTCCTGCTGTCGCTGCTCGACCCCGCCGCCGGCTGCGACTTCGGCGCGGCACTGGACGAACTCACCGGCTACGCACGCGACGGCCGGCTGACGGCGGCGCTGCGCTCCGAGTCCGTGCTGCGCTCCCTGATGTGGATCTGGACGATGCCGCACCTGGAGATCTCCGCGGCCAGGCCCACCGTGCACGACGCGCTCACCGCCACCGACCTGCTGGAGCACGCGCTGCGCCCGCTGGCGGCGCGGATACCCGACGACGCGATCGCGCACGCCGTCAGCGCCGGGCTCGCCACGCTCCCCGCACTCGCCGCCCAGCACGTCGACGGCGTGCCCTTCCTGCTCACCGAGCACGGCATCTACCTGCGCGAGCGCTACCTCGGCTACCGCGCCCAGGCGCAGCGCGCGCCCGTGAAGACGCTGATGCTGAGCTTCTACCGGGAGCTGAACTCCCTCGGCTACCGGCGGGCGGACCTGATCACCCCCTGCAACCGGTACAACCGGCGCTGGGAGGAGCGGGGCGGCGCGCCCGCGGAGCGCATCCGCACCGTCTACAACGGCGTCGACCCGCACGCCTTCCCCGACGCCGGGCCCGAACCCGACGTGCCCACCCTCTCCTGGGCCGGCCGGATCGACCCCATCAAGGACCTGGAGACGCTGGTCCGCGCGTACGCGATGGTGCGCGCCGAACTGCCCGCCGTACGGCTGCGGTTGTTCGGCGGCGTGCCCGCGGGCGGGGAGGCGTACCGCGTCCGGCTGGAGAAGCTCGCGGCCGAACTGGGCGTCGTGGACGGCATCGCGTGGGAGGGCCGGGTCCGCGACGTGGCGCGCGCGTACGCGGCGGGCAGCGTGGTGCTGCTCTCCTCGATCAGCGAGGGGTTCCCGTTCTCGCTCATCGAGGCGATGTCCTGCGGGCGGGCGACCGTGTCCACGGACGTGGGCGGCGTACGGGAGGCGGTCGGGGACACCGGCCTGGTGGTGCCCCCGCGTGAACCGGCGCTGATGGCCGAGGCGACGCTCGGCCTGCTGAGGGACGCCGGGCGGCGCGCGGAGCTGGGGCGGCGGGCCCGGCAGCGGGTCGTCGACCGGTTCACGCTGACGCGGTCGGTCGACGGCTTCCGCCGCATCTACCGCGAACTGGCCGGCTTCCCGGAACCCGTGGCGCAGCCTCGGTACGCCGAGGCGGTGGCCGGGTGAGCGGTCCCCTGTGGCAGGGGCCGGGGCCGCGGGTCGACGCCCTGCCCGTCCTGCCGCGGCAGCGCGGCGGGACGGCGGCCGACCCGCTGGACGCGCTCGCGGAGCGGCTGCACGACGTGGTCGCCGCGGCCGTGCACCCCGACGAGATCGCGGCGGTGCTCGAGTCCGACGGCATGACGGACGACCACATCCGGCTCACCTACGGGCGCCCGGACTCCTTCACGCTGGCGGAGGAGCTGTACGCCAGGGTTCCCCGCGCCCACCCCGAGCCTCCCGGGCCGCCCGCCGACCCCTGGCAGGTGGGCCTGCTCGGCTGCCTGCTGCGCGGTCTCGTGTTCGCGCTGCCCGGCCTGGCCTACGTCCTGGCCGCGCCGCTCCTCGCGGGAGCGGCCCTGGCGCCGCTGCTCGCGGGCGCGCTGACGGGCTGGACGTGGAACCAGGCGCTGTCCCACCGGGCCTATGCGTGGCTCGGCCTCGGCGACCGGGCCTCGGCCGTCCGCTGCCTGCGCGCCGGCGCCCCGGTGGGGGCCGTGCTCGGCACGGCGGCGGCGCTGCTGTGCACCGGAGCGGGCCAGTGGCCGTCCGCGGTGTTCGCCGCGGTCCAGTCGCTCTACCTGGCGGCGGCGACGCCCCTGCTGGTCCTGGACCGCGAACGGGCCCTGCTCTGCTGCCTGTCGCCCCTCCCGGCGGGCACGGTCCTGGTCCTGCTCCACGAAGCGACACCGCTGTGGGCGCGCACGGGCCTGCTGCTGGCGTCGCTGACGGCGGCCCTGGCGACGGCGACGGCGGTCCTGCGCCCAGCGGCCGGGGCAGGCGCGCGTCTGCGCGGAGTGCTGGGGCGCGTCCGGCGCGGGCCAGGACGCCGGGAACCGCGCGCCCCGGCCGGGCAACGGCCGTACGGGGATGCGGAGCCGGCCGCCGGTGACGGCGGCACGGCCGGGGCGCGGTCCGCGTTCGGCACGCGCCCGGCCACCGGCACGGTGACGCGGCTTCCGGGCGGGAGGTCACGGGGTGCGCTGCGCGGTTTCCGGCACGGGTGGCCCACCTGCCGGCCCGGTGCGGAAGGAGGCCGTCCTGTCGCCGTGGTGGCGGGCAGGCTGTGCTCGATCGCCGGTTGGGCGCCCGTCTCCGAGCGCGCGGGGGACGGCCGCACGGCGGGCGTGCGGCCCGTGTCCGCCGCCGGCGCGCGCCCGGCTCCCGCCGGGGTGCCGCGGGCTTCGGGCGCAGGCCGCCTCTGCCTGCTGAGAGCGGCCCGCAGGAGGCGACCGCCGCTCGCCGCGCCGCGGCTCGTCGCGTCCGTGCCGCACGGGCTGTCCGGGCTCGGCGTCGGGGTCCTCGTCCTGTACACGGCCCTCGGTGACGTCCTCGGCGGGCTGACCGGCGCCGCCGTCGCCGCGCCGTCCGCCGTCGCGCTCACCCTCAGCATGGGGCCCGCCGAGTGGCTGCTGCACCGCTTCCGCAGCGAGACCCTCGCCGGGCTGCGGGCCAGCACCACGGCCCGCGCCTTCTGGCGCACCGCCGCCGCCGTGCTCGCCGAGTGCCTCGCCGGCTACCTCGCCGTCCTGTTCGCGCTCGCGCTCGCCGGGACCCTGCTGTGGCCCGGCGCTCCCGCGCTCGGCGGCGTACGGCTCGCGACGCTGCTCCTCATCGGCACGGTGCTGTGGACCGGACTGCTGCTCCAGTCGTTCGGGGCCGTCACCGTCGCGGCCGGCGTGTGCTGCGCGGCGGCGCTCGTCCAGACCGCGGCGCTCGTCACCGGCACGGGCAGCCCCCGGGCGGCGGGGCTCGCCGTCGCGGCGACGGCGGCGGCCGTCCTCGTCGGACTCGTCTGCGCCCTTCTGGGCCGGGCCACGGCACACCGCGTATGAGCGGACTCCTCGTCCCGTACTACGAGCACCCCGCCGACCGCCCTGCCGCCTGGGACGCCGTCGTCGCGGCCGCGCCCCGCCTCTACGGGGTCGTCCTCAACCCGGCCAGCGGCCCGGGCGCCGCACCCGACGCCGAGTTCGCCGCGGTCGCGGCCCGGCTGCGGGACGCCGGGGTGCGGGTCGTGGGCTACGTGGACACCGACTACGGCCGCCGCCCGCACGCCGCCGTCCTCGCCGACCTCCTGCGCCACCGCGACTGGTACGCCACGGACGGCGTCTTCCTCGACCAGGTCGCCTCCGGCCCGGAGGCCCTGCCCCACTACGGTCGCATCGCCGTCGCCGCCCGCGCGGCGGGCGCCACGACCGTCGTCCTCAACCACGGCGTCCACCCCGACCCCGCCTACGCCGAACTGGCCGACCTGCTCGTCACGTTCGAGGGCCCCTGGGACGCCTACCGCACGGCGGGTGTCCCGTCCTGGACGTCCGCGCACCCGCCGGAGCGGTTCTGCCACCTGGTCTACGCGGCCCCGCCCGACGCCCGCGCGGGCGCGGCGATCCACTGCGTGGTCCCGGGCACGGGCGCCCATCCGTGGGGCACGCTCCCGCACGCGCTGGCGCCCTCCGCCTACCGGCCGAGCGGGTGACCCAGCGTCAGCACGATCAGCGCGGCCGTCGCCGCCGTCTCCGCCAGGGCGCCGAACACGTCGCCCGTCACCCCGCCGAAGCGGCGCACGCAGTGCCGCAGCAGCACCTGCGCCGCGGCCAGGGCCGCGAGGACCGCGAGGGCCGCGTGCGGGGCACCGTACGGGCCGGTCAGCGCGCCCGCGCCCGCCGCGCACCCCGTCACCAGCGCCGCCACCGCGAACGCGAGGCGTGCGGGGACGGACTCCGCGACCGCCGCGCCGAGGCCCTCCGGGCGCGCCGCCGGGACGCCCGTGCGGGACGCGAGGGTCAGGGCCAGGCGGGCCGTGACCGCCGACAGGGCCGCCGCGCCCGCCCCGAGCGCCCAGCTCTGCGCGTACAGCGCGCTCAGCGCCGCGACCTGCGCCAGCAGCACGAAGAGCAGTGTGATCACGCCGAACGGGCCGACGTCCGACTGCTTCATGATCCGCAGCGCGTCCTCGGCGGGCTTCCCGCTGCCCAGGCCGTCCGCCGTGTCGGCCAGCCCGTCCAGGTGCAGTCCGCGCGTGAGCACGGCCGGTACCGCGGCCGTGGCGACCGCGGCGAGCAGCGGCCCCAAGCCGAGCAGGAGCAGGACGCCGCCGAGCGCCGCGGCGCACAGGCCCACGAGCAGGCCGGCGAGCGGCGCGCACAGCATTCCGGTGCGCGCGGCGTCGCGGTCCCAGCGGGTCACCCGCACGGGGAGCACGGTCAGCGTGCCGAAGGCGAAACGCACGCCATGCAGAGCAGTCACCGCGCGAGGGTAGCCCGACGCCTGAGAAGCTGAATCGCCCATAACGCGCAAACCGGAAGCGGGTGGCATGGGTCACTGGTTCTATGACAACTTCGTCGAGCCGGGAAAGCTCCCGATGCTGCTCGCGCTGGCCTCGTTCGTCATCACGTTCCTCGTCACGCGCACGGTGACCCGGATGATCCGCGCGGGCCGCGGGCCCTTCAGGAACGTGGCTCCGGGCGGCATGCACATCCATCACGTCGTGCCCGGCGTCATCCTCGCCGTGGTCGGCGGGTTCGTGTCCCTCGGCGGCGACCGGCGCAGCGTCACCGCCTGCGTCGGCGCCGTCATCTTCGGGGTGGGCGTGGGGCTCGTGCTCGACGAGTTCGCGCTGATCCTCCACCTCGACGACGTCTACTGGACCGAACAGGGCCGCCAGAGCGTCGAGGTGGTCGTGCTCGCCGCGGCCCTCGCGCTCCTCGTGCTCGCCGGCTCGTCGCCCCTCGGGGTCAACGACCTCACGCCCGACGAACGGCAGAACCGCGCCTCGCTGATCCTCACCCTGGTCGGCAACTTCCTCCTGGTCATCGTCACCCTCTTCAAGGGCAAGCTGCGGATGGCCATGATCGGCGTCCTCGTCCCCTTCGTCGCCGTCGTCGGTGCGGTACGGCTCGCCCGGCCCGGCTCACCGTGGGCCCGCCGCGTCTATCGCCGCCGGCCCCGCGCCCGCGCCAAGTCCGTGCTGCGCGCCACCCGCCACGACCGGCGCTGGGGCGGACTGCGCCGGCGGTTTCAGGACCTGATCGGCGGCGCGCCCGACCGGCTGCCGACCCGCAGACACTGACGGCGCCGCCGCAGCAGCGCGTCCACCCCGCACACCAGCAGCACCGCGCCGATCGCCGCCAGGTGCTCCTTGCCCGCCAGGTTCGGCTTGACGATCACTTCGACGATCATCGCCACGACGACCAGACCGGCCGTGACCCATGCCCCGTAGCGGTAGCAGACGAACACCGCGAGCCCGACCACCGCCGCCGACGGCCCCGTGTCCACGATCCGCGCGTCCGAGGCCGGCAGCCCGAACGGCACGTGGGGGCCCACCGCGACACCGATCCGCGCGTACGTCGTCCCGGCCAGCGTCGACAGGTACGCGACGACCAGCGTGCGCCACCGCCCCAGAGTCAGCTCCGCGATGCCGAACACCAGCAGGATCTGCGCCAGCGCACCCCACACGGGCAGGTCCAGCGCCGGCACGAACAGCGACAGCGGTGTACGCAGCAGGGCGAGCCACAGCGGGTCCTCGGCCCGGACGAAGCCGATGTCGTGGACCAGCCGCAGGCCGCCGGGCCGGTGCTGGAGCACGTAGAAGAAGGCGGTGAGCCCGACGGAGGCGAGGGTGAGCGCGATCGCCCGCCACCGCCCCCGGACGAGTGCGGCACGGACCGTCGCGTACAGCGCGCCCCACTCACGGCGCGCGAACGCGGCAACGGACGCCGTGCTCACCGACCGGCCTCCGGACCACGGGGGCGCAGCCTCCCCCAGACTTCGCCCGGGGGAACCCCCAGCAGTCTCGGGGCCTTCAGGAACCCCTCGGCGCGTGCGGCTGCGACGCCGATGCGCAGCAGGTCGGCGCTCTTCTCGAAGAGCATGAATCGCGGCTCCCAGATCGGTCGGTACTTGGCGTTGGCCCGGTAGAGGGACTCGATCTGCCACCAGCGGGAGAAGAAGCCGAGCAGCGAACGCCACAGCCTCAGCACCGGTCCCGCACCGAGCTTCGAGCCCCGTTCGAAGACCGACCTGAACATCGCGAAGTTGAGCGACACGTGAGTGATCCCGATCTCTCCGGCGCGCTGGAGGAGTTCGATGACCATGAACTCCGTCAGTCCGTTCTCCGCCTCGCGGTCGCGCCGCATGAGATCCAGTGACAGCCCCTTCGGCCCCCAGGGCACGAAGCTCAGCAGCGCCTTGAGCTCGCCCTCGCCGTCCGTGCACTCGAGCATCACGCAGCGCCCGTCCGCCGGGTCGCCGAGCCGCCCCAGCGCCATCGAGAAGCCGCGTTCGGTGGCGCCGTCGCGCCACTCGTCGGCACGCCGCAGCAGCTCCCGCATCTCCGGCTCGGGGATGTCCTCGTGGCGGCGGATCCGCACCCGGTACCCGGCGCGGCGGACCCGGTTGTAGGCCTGGCGCACGGAGCGCATCGCCCGGCCCTCCAGCATGGTGCGTTTTCCCGGGAGTTGACCCCCGGACCCCCATTCGGCCGTTTCGACGATCGCCTCGTCGCCGAGTTCGAGGGCGTCCATGCCGTGCCGGGCGTACACGGTGCCCGCTTCCTCGCCCGCTCCCATCACCGCCGGGATCCAGCCGTGCTCGCGGGCCTCGGCCAGCCAGGGCTCGATCGCGCCGGGCCACGCCTCCGGGTCGCCGATCGGGTCGCCCGACGCGAGCGAGACCCCGCCCACCACGCGGTACGCCACGGCCGCCTTGCCTGTCGGCGACCACACGACGCTCTTCTCGCGGCGCAGCGCGAAGTAGCCCAGCGAGTCCCGCTCGCCGTGCCGCTCCAGCAGGGCGCGCAGTCTCGCCTCGTCGTCCTCGGTGAGCGGGTCGACGGCCCGGCGCGAACGGAACGCCGCGTACAGCACGGCGAGAAGCAGCAACGTGGCCATGACGTTGATGACGACGTCCACCCAGCCGGGCGTGGTGATCTGGGGGAAGCGCTCCTCGTCGCCGGCGATGGACACGAGCCGCATCGCTCCGTGGCGCCAGCGCTCCAGGAAGGCCGAGCTCTGGGGGGAGGTGTTGGTGACGGTGACAAGACCGGTGGCGAGCAGGGAGGTGACCAGCAGTCCGCCGACGGCGACGGCTGCGGCCAGCTTCGGGTTGGAGCGGTCGCCCTTCGCGTAGAACTCGCGACGGCCGAGCAGCAGCGCGGCCATGAAGGCGGCACTGAGCGAGAGGGAGATCCAGTTCTGGGCGTGCTGCCGGATCTCGGGGTAGGTCATCGCGACGGCGAACAGCAGCAGGAACACCCCGCCGAGGACGAGGTTCAGGATCCACGCTGCCCGTTTGCGGCGCCGCATGGTGATGGCCAGGAAGAGGGTGAACACGCCCGAGGCGAAGCCCGCGGTGAGCAGGTAGGGGGTGAAGTAGTTGTCGGTGTTGTGGCGGCGCAGGTCCTGGCCGAAGGCCACCCACACGGCGCTCAGGAAGTTGAGGAACGTCACGACCCGCAGGTACCAGACGGCGCATGCCGCGCTGCGTCGTGTGCGTGCGGTACTGCGCCTGGACTCTTCACCGGACGAACGGACTTCTCCCATGAAACAGGATCATATGGGGCATTGCGGGTCATGCAGGGTCGTGCTGCGGCCGCCGTCCTGTCGGCGGCCGCGTCCGCCGGTCCGTCAGCCCGTCCCGCTCGTGTCGTCGTCGCCGTCCGCCGCGCCCGTCCCGGGCTCCCGCTCGGGGAGCTCCGCCGCGAAGGCGGCGGCCGCCTGGACCAGGGGGAGAGCGAGCAGTGCCCCCGTTCCCTCGCCGACCGTGACGCCGTGGTCGAGCAGCGGGGTGAGCGCCAGCCGGTCCAGTGCCTTCGCCTGCGCCGGCTCGCCGCTGAGCTGACCCGCGAGCCACCAGTCCGGTGAACGGAACGCTGCGCGCTGGCCCACGAGAGCGCACGCCGCCGCCACGACACCGTCCAGGACGACCGGCATCCGGCGCACCGCGCACTGCAGGAGAAAACCGGTCATCGCGGCCAGGTCGGCGCCGCCGACGGTCGCGAGCAGCTCCAGCTGGTCGCCCAGCACCGGCCGCGCCCGGCGCAGCGCGTCGCGGATCGCCGCGCACTTGCGCATCCAGGCCAGGTCGTCGATCCCGGCCCCGCCGCGACCGGTGACGACGGACGCGTCCGTGCCGCACAGCGCGGCGATCAGGGTGGCGGCGGCCGTGGTGCCGCCGACGCTGAGGTCGCCGAGGACGACCAGGTCCGTGCCGGAGTCGGCCTCCTCGTCGGCGATCGCCATGCCGAGGCGTACGGCCTGCTCGGCCTCCTCGGCGGTCAGCGCGTCCTCGATGTCGATACGTCCGCTGCCGCGCCGCACCCGGTGCTTCACGACGTCCTCGGGCAGCAGCCCGGGATCGCAGTCCAGTCCGGCGTCGACGATCCGCACCGGCACGCCGGAGCGGCGGGCCAGCACGGCGACGGGGCTCACGCCCTCCAGCACGGCCCGCACCAGCTCGTGCGCGGTACCCGACTCCCGCCCGGACACGCCCAGTTCGGCGACGCCGTGGTCGCCGGCGAACAGCACGACGCGCGGCTGCTCGATGGCCCTGACGGGAACGGCGGCCTGCGCGGCCGCGAGCCACTCACCCAGCTCGTCGAGCCGCCCCAGCGAACCGGGCGGCACGACCAGCCGCTCCCGCCGTTCCTCGGCGTCGCGCCGGATGCCGCTGTCGGGGCGCTCGATCAGATCGGAGAAGTCGTCGAGATTCAGCCTGCTCATTCGCCGAACAGTACCGTTTCCCCACCCCGCCCCTTCCCGTAACCGGGGGCTCCGCCCCCGGACCCTCCCCCTACGGCCTGGCGGCCGTGGGAGGTGCCCCCAGCGGGGCTGGATTTCGCTGCGCGAAATCAGCCCGTCCGGCGTTTGAGGACACCGCGCGAAGCGCGGTACGGGGTCCGGGGCTTGCCCCGGTTCGGGAAGGGGCGGGGTGGGGAAAGGCGCCCCTCGCCGCAGCGGCGCACACGCCCCCGCCCGCCCCGCGTCCCGGGCGGAGCCCCCGGAAGGGCTCAGCCCCGCAGGGGCAGCACCTGCCCCGCGACCACCAGCAGTACGTGCTCGCACTCCTCGGCGAACGCCGCGTTCAGGCGCCCCAGTTCGTCGCGGAACCGGCGGCCCGACGGCGTCGCCGGGACCACGCCCGAGCCGACCTCGTTCGTGACCGCGACCACCGTCCGGCTCGTCTCCCGCACCGCGGCCACCAGTTCGGCCGTCCGCGCGCGCAACGTCCGCTCGCCGTGCGCCGCCCACTGCGCGTCGTCCCACGCCTCCGCCCGGTCCATCGCGTCGGTCAGCCACAGAGACAGACAGTCGATCAGCAGCGGCGGCCCGTCCTCGCCGAGGAGCGGCGCCAGGTCGCACGTCTCGGTCGTACGCCACGAACCCGGCCGCCGCTCGCGGTGCGCGGCCACCCGCGCCGCCCACTCGGCGTCACCGTCGCGGCGCCCGCCGGTCGCGACGTAGAGCACGTCCGGGAAAGCCTCCAGCCGCCGCTCCGCCTCCAGCGACTTGCCCGAACGGGCCCCGCCGGTCACCAGCGTGCGCCGGGGCACGTCCGGGACCGCGTGGTACTCGCCGACGATCAGCGTCGTCCCGTCCGGCACCGCCCGCGCCCCCGCGGCCGCCAGCCGCCGCGCCAGCTCGGGACCGCCGGGCACGTCGTGGTCCAGATGGACGGCGATCACGTCGGTCGTGGAGCCGATCGCCCCCGCGGCCCGCAGCCGCGCCACCGCGTCGGGCCGCCCCACGACGTCCGCGACGACCATCTCGTACGCCGCGAGCCCCTCGGCCAGACCGGCCGACGCCGCGCCCGGCGGCAGGTACAGGAGCCGCTCGCCCTCCGGCGACGTCACCTCGTATCCGGTGCCGGGATTGTCCACCGGCACCGCCCGCACCCGGTGACCGCTGATCAGCGTCAGCTCCCGCCCGTCCGGGACCCGGCCGGCCGCCGGCAGCCCGGCCGGGAGGTCGACGGCGGGCCCGTCGTGCGGATGGGTCAGCAGCACCTGGCGTACGCCGACGAGCGAATGCCCCGCCCGCGCCGCCGCCAGCGCGGCGCCGGGCGTGAGGTCGAGCAGCAGTGCGCCGTCCACGAGCAGGGCGGTGGCGGCCCGTGCCTCGGTGCCGCGAGCGGTCGCGCAGACGGCACACGGGCAGTCGGGACGGGGGAGTCCGGCGGGCGCGCCGGTGCCGAGCAGAGTCAGTTCCACGTCCCTGATCCTCCCGCGTCCCCCCGGCGGGTGCGCGCCCGGCTACGCTGCGGGCAGCAAACTGATCAGCTGCCAGGACCCGGAGGCGCACATGGCATGGACGTGGCGGTTCGAGAAGTCCGACGGTACGGAGGTGCAGCCGGCCGTGGAGCCGGAGGAGTTCACCACCCAGGGCGACGCCGAGTCGTGGATCGGTGAGCACTGGAAGGAGCTCCAGGAGGGCGGGGCGGACCAGGTGGTGCTGTCGGAGGACGGGTCGAAGATCTACGGCCCGATGAGCCTCCACGCGTCGTAGCCCCGTAGCGGACGGCGCACCGGGCCGCGCCGAGGGCGTGGCCCGGCCCGCACGTCGTCGGCCATCGCGCGGCCTCCGGGCGCGACGGTCCCGGGCCGACGTCAGATCTCGCCCAGCGTGACCTCCGCCGTGCGCTGCGACCCGCCCCGTTCGTACGTCACCGTCACCTCGGCGCCCGGCCGCTGCGAGGCCAGCGCCTCCGCCAGCGACGTGATGGTCGTGATCTCCTCGTTCCCGAGCTTGGTGATGACGTCGCCGGCCCGCAGCCCGGCCCGCTCCGCGGCGCCGCCCGCCACGACCTCGACCACCGCCACACCGGTCGGCGTGTAGTCGTCGTCGAGGACCGTACGGCCCGTGATGCCGAGCGCGGCCCGGCCCGAGTCCGTGACCCGGCCCGTCCTGATGATCTGGTCGGCCACCGTGCGCACCGTCGAGACCGGGATGGCGAAGCCGATGCCGGGCGCCTGGCCCTCGCCCAGCGCGGGATCCGTCGCGGCGAGGGTGGGGATGCCGATGACCTCGCTCTCCATGTTGACCAGCGCGCCCCCGCTGTTGCCCGGGTTGATCGCGGCCGAGGTCTGCACCATGTTGGCGATCGTCGCCCCGGTCCCGCCGTCCCGGGCGGTCTCGCTCACCGTCCGGCCGACCCCCGAGACGATGCCCTGGGTGACGCTGCTGGACAGCCCCAGCGGCGAGCCCATGGCCAGCACGATGTGCCCGACCTGGACCGTGGAGGAGTCGCCGAACTTCGCCGCCTTCAGTCCGTCGGGCACGGACTGAAGGCGGATGACCGCGAGATCCTGTTCCGGGTACGAGAAGACCAGCCGCGCCGTCGCCGGTGCCTCGCCCGTCGCCAGCGTCACCCGGAACGACCGGGCGTCGCCCACCACATGCGCGTTCGTGACGATGTGCCCCTTGTCGTCGTAGACGACCCCGGAGCCGAGATTCTCACCCGCCTCGATCTGCACGACCGACGGGAGCACGTTCTCGATGACGGTCAGGTAGTCGTCCTCCAGCTCGTTCGCGGCCGTCGGAGCCATGGCGTGCGCCGCGTCCCGGGCCGACGGCGCGGACGGCCGCGGTGGTGACGCCTGCGAGCAGCCGCCGAGGAGCACGGCCACGCAGAGCACAGCCGTGGCGGGCAGCGGAAGGCGGCGTGGCGGACGGCGGTGCGGGGATGCGCTCATGCCCGGAGTATCCCTTTTGTCACTCCGGGGGTGCCCGCCGGGAGCCGCCGATCAGGGGCGCCGGCCACGGCGCTCAGGGCCTGCGGGGCCCAAGGGCCGAGGCACCCGCGGCGTACGGCCTGCGGGGCTGGAGGGCCCGCAGGCCCCGCTGGAGGCCCGTCGCGCTCAGGCCCGCCGCACTCCGCACAGGTGCAGCAGCGCCGCCACCCGCCGGTACGGGTCGGCGCGCCCCGCCCGCTCCTCCACGGCGAGCAGCTGCTGGAGCTCCTCCGCCGGGGGCAGTTCGACGTCGTTTCCGACGTTGTCCGTGAAGACCCGCACCCCGTACCACGCGTGCAGCGGAGCGTTGATCCCCTCGAGCGTCTCCGTCAGCGCCGCCAGCCGGTCGGCCCGTACGGTCAGCCCGAGCCGGTTCGTGTACATGTCCGTGTCGAACGCGGCCCTGGTGGCCGGCCAGTCACCGGCCAGCCCGGGCCGCATCGCCAGCGCGTCGCCGTTGCGCACGAGCAGGGACAGCAGACCGCCCGGCGCCAGCATCCGCGCGAGGCCGGCGAGCATGGCGTCCGCATCGGCGACGTACATGAGCACGCCGTGGCACAGCACCACGTCGAAGCTGCCCGGCAGGAAGTGGACGCCGGTGTCGCGCCCGTCGCCCTCGATCAGCCGGACCCGCTCGCGGATCCCGGCCGGTTCGCCGACGAGCGCCTCACGCGCCGCCTTCAGCATGACCGGGTCCGACTCCAGGCCCGTGACCGTGTGCCCGGCCCGCGCCAGCCGCAGCGCCTGCGTGCCCTGGCCCATGCCCACGTCGAGCACCCGCAGCCGCTGCCCGACCGGGTACCGGCCGGAGATCTGCTCCTCCAGCTGACGGGCGACGAGCTCCTGTCGCACGGTGTTGCGCAGTCCGCCCGCACCCGCGAGCCACTCGGCCGACGCCCTGGCGAACCCCGAGGGCTCGGCGGAGTACGTGCTCAGGGCCGCTCTCCGCGCTTGACCTGCGGCTTGGGAAGGCGCAGCCGGCGCATCTGGAGCGTACGCATCAGGCCGTACGCGACAGCGCCGCGCTTCGGCTCGTTCGGGAAGCGCTCGCGCAGCTGCTTCTTGAGCCGGATCGCCAGACCGATGGAGTCGATGACGATCAGCACGATCACACCGAGCCACAGCAGCAGAGCGATGTTCTGCAGCTGGGCGACCCGGATCATGCTCAGCACGAGGATCACCACCGCGAGCGGCAGGAAGAACTCGGCGATGCAGAAGCGGGAGTCGACGAAGTCGCGCACGAAGCGCCGCACCGGACCCTTGTCACGGGCCGGCAGATAGCGCTCGTCACCGCTGGCGAGGGCCTCGCGCTGCTTGGCCAGGTCCGCACGGCGGGCCTCGCGCTGGCGCTTCATCGCCTCCTTGCGGTCCAGCGGTGGACTGGACGCACGGCGGCGCTGGCCCTGGGCCTCACTGCGCTTCGGCGTCGGGCGGCCCTTGGGGGCCTCGGGGTCGCGGGGCTGCTTGGAGAGGTCCGCCGTCACCTTTTCGGTGGGGGCCTTCTCTTCCTTGGAACGGCTACGGAACACAAAGCCCAAGGGTACGGGGTGCCAGGCATGGACCCCACCCCCGCGGGGAACGATCCCGCAACGGCATGCGTCCGTAAAGGACACAAGCACCACAGAGCGGACGGCGCGTGACGGGCCCCTGACGATCACCTACTCCTTGGGCGGGATCGGAGCCGTTCGCAGTCGTCCTTGGGGAGGAGCGCATCCGCACTCGAACAGTGCGGTAATGGATGCAGGGCCCGTACTGTGGGTTCTGTTGGAGTGGTGGAAGCCGAGTCCGTCAGAAGGGGGCGCGCGAAGCCCATGAGCGGTGTCATGAAGCGTATGGGGATGATCTTCCGCGCGAAGGCGAACAAGGCCCTTGACCGGGCCGAGGACCCGCGCGAAACCCTCGATTACTCGTACCAGAAGCAGCTGGAGCTGCTGCAGAAGGTCCGCCGCGGAGTCGCGGACGTCGCCACGTCCCGCAAGCGCCTCGAGCTCCAGCTCAACCAGCTCCAGGGCCAGTCCGCCAAGCTGGAGGACCAGGGCCGCAAGGCGCTGGCGCTGGGCCGCGAGGACCTGGCGCGCGAGGCGCTCTCCCGCCGGGCGGCGCTCCAGCAGCAGGTGAGCGACCTGGAGACCCAGCACCAGACGCTGCAGGGCGAGGAGGAGAAGCTCACGCTCGCCGCGCAGCGGCTGCAGGCCAAGGTCGACGCCTTCCGCACGAAGAAGGAGACGATCAAGGCGACGTACACCGCGGCCCAGGCGCAGACCCGGATCGCGGAGTCCTTCTCCGGCATCTCGGAGGAGATGAGCGACGTCGGTGTCGCCATCCAGCGCGCCGAGGACAAGACCGCGCAGCTCCAGGCGAGGGCGGGCGCGATCGACGAGCTGCTCGCCTCCGGCGCCCTCGACGACCAGTCGGGCCTGGCGAAGGACGACATCCAGGCCGAGCTCGACCGTCTCTCCGGTGGCACGGACGTCGAGCTGGAGCTCCAGCGTATGAAGGCCGAGCTGGCCGGCGGCCCGGCGCAGCAGCAGGCGATCGAGGGCGGCGCGGGCCGTCAGGACGCGACGCCGCAGCAGCAGAGCACTCCGAAGTTCGACAAGCAGTAGTCCCACACGAGACGAGGACTCGTCATGATCGTACGGATCATGGGGGAGGGACAGCTGGAGGTGGCGGACAGCCACCTCGCGGAGCTGAACAAGCTCGACGACGAGCTGCTCGCGGAGATGGAGAGTGGTGACGGCACCGGCTTCCGCCGGACGCTGCACGCCCTGCTCGAAAAGGTCCGCGAGTTCGGCGAGCCGGTGCCCGACGCCTCCCTGGAGCCGTCCGAGCTGATCCTTCCCACGCCGGACGCGACGCTGGAGGAGGTCCGGGAGCTGCTGGGCGAGGACGGTCTGATCCCCCCGCCCCCGGAACCGGAGTCCCCCCGTACGGCGCCCTCCGACCACCCGGCCCCGGAGGAGCCTCCGGACTGACGGGCCCCTCCCGGGCCCCGTAAGCGCGTCGTGTGGTGTGGGGTCCCGGGGCCGAGCCCCGGGTGAGCGGCCCGCCCACCCCGTAACGTAGCCGGACGTGACCTCACTCGCCGACCGGGTCTCCCGGACCCAGCACTGGCTGCGCGCCCACCCCCTGGCGTTCGACGCCGCGCTGGCCGTCGCCGTGCTCATCTGCATGGTCACCGGGTCCTTCGCCGACCCGCACGGCCCCCACGGCCCCACCTTCGGCACCCGCACCCCCGAGGTCCGCAGCGCCGTCCTGATGGTCGTCGCCGCGGGAGCCCTCGTCTTCCGGCGGCGCGAGCCGATGGCCGTGCTCGGCGTGACCGGTCTCGTGTCCGTCGTCGAGCTCGTGGCCGGCGACCCCGCCGCGCCCGTCGCGATGAGCGCCGTCATCGCCCTCTACACCGTCGCGTCCACCACCGACCGGCCCACGACCTGGCGCGTCGGACTGCTGACGATGGCCGTGCTCACCGGCGCCGCGATGTCCTTCGGCTCCACGCCCTGGTACACCCAGGAGAACCTCGGCATCTTCGCCTGGACCGGCATGGCGGCCGCCGCCGGCGACGCGGTCCGCAGCCGCCGTGCCTTCGTGGACGCCATACGGGAGAGGGCCGAGCGCGCCGAGCGGACCCGCGAGGAGGAGGCCGGGCGCCGCGTCGCCGAGGAGCGGCTGCGCATCGCCCGCGATCTGCACGACGTCGTCGCCCACCACATCGCCCTGGTCAACGTGCAGGCCGGCGTCGCCGCCCACGTCATGGACAAACGGCCCGACCAGGCCAAGGAGGCCCTCGCCCACGTCCGCGAGGCCAGCCGCTCCGCGCTCAACGAACTGCGCGCCACCGTCGGCCTGCTGCGCCAGTCCGGCGACCCCGAGGCGCCCACCGAACCGGCCCCCGGCCTCGCCGTCCTCGACCAACTGGTCGCCACCTTCCGCCAGGCCGGGCTGCCCGTCGAGCTCGCCCGCGCCGACGACGGCGTCACGCCGCCCGCGGCCGTCGATCTCGCCGCGTACCGGATCATCCAGGAGTCGCTGACCAATGTGCAGAAGCACGCGGGCCCGGAGGCCAAGGCCGAGGTGAGCGTCGTGCGGGTCGGCTCCACGCTGGAGGTGACCGTGATCGACAACGGCGCCGACGGCCCGGCCCCGTCGGACGGCGGCGGCCACGGGCTGATCGGCATGCGCGAGCGGGCCACCGCGCTCGGCGGCGCCCTGACCGCGGGCCCCCGCTACGGCGGCGGCTTCCGGGTGCAGGCGATACTGCCCCTGCATGCGCGGGCGGCCCGCGCGGGGGAGGACCGATGACCATCCGGGTGCTGCTGGCCGACGACCAGACGCTGCTGCGCAGCGCGTTCAGGGTCCTTGTGGACTCGGAGCCGGACATGGAGGTCGTCGCCGAGGCCGCCGACGGCGCGGAGGCCGTCGCCCTCACCCGTTCCGCACGCGCCGACGTCGTCCTCATGGACATCCGCATGCCCGGTACGGACGGGCTCGCCGCGACCCGCATGATCAGCGCGGACCCGGACCTGTCACACGTACGGGTGGTCATGCTGACGACGTTCGAGGTGGACGAGTACGTCGTCCAGTCGCTGCGCGCCGGTGCCTCCGGTTTCCTCGGCAAGGGCGCCGAGCCCGAGGAGCTGCTGAACGCGATCCGCGTCGCCGCCGCCGGAGACGCGCTGCTGTCCCCGGCGGCGACCAGAGGACTGATCGCGAAGTTCCTTGCGCAGGGAGGTCGTTCGGACGACCCGGCCGAGCCCGGCGCATACTCCGAGCGGCTGTCCGCCCTCACCGGCCGCGAGCGCGAGGTGCTGGTGCTGGTCGCCGGCGGGCACTCCAACGACGAGATCGCCGACCGTCTCGAGGTCAGCCCGCTCACCGTCAAGACCCATGTGAACCGGGCCATGGCGAAGCTCGGCGCCCGCGACCGGGCGCAGCTGGTGGTCACGGCGTACGAGTCCGGCCTGGTACGTCCGCGGGTGGAGTAGCCCGCCCCGCCGCACACCCCAGCCGGGCGCAGGGACCGCCGCCGAACCCGGACGGGTCCGTGGGCAGCGGCCCGGCACCGGAAACGCGCCGAGGGGCGCTCCGCCATCCTGCGGGGCGCCCCTCGGCGTACGGGCGAACGGCTACGGCAGCGCCAGCATCCGCTCCAGCGCCAGCTTCGCGAAGCTCTCCGTCTCCTTGTCGACCTGGATGCGGTTGACCAGATTCCCCTCGGCCAGCGACTCCAGCGCCCACACCAGGTGCGGCAGGTCGATGCGGTTCATCGTGGAGCAGAAGCAGACCGTCTTGTCGAGGAAGACGATCTCCTTGCCCTCGTCCGCGAAACGATTCGCCAGGCGGCGGACCAGGTTCAGCTCCGTACCGATGGCCCACTTCGAGCCGGCCGGGGCCGCCTCCAGCGTCTTGATGATGTACTCGGTCGAGCCCACGTAGTCCGCGGCCGCGACGACCTCGTGCTTGCACTCGGGGTGCACCAGCACGTTCACGCCGGGGATCCGCTCGCGCACGTCGTTGACCGAGTCCAGCGAGAAGCGGCCGTGCACCGAGCAGTGCCCGCGCCACAGGATCATCTTCGCGTCCCGCAGCTGCTCGACCGTGAGTCCGCCGTTCGGCTTGTGCGGGTTGTAGACCACGCAGTCGTCCAGGGACATCCCCATGTCGCGGACGGCGGTGTTGCGGCCCAGGTGCTGGTCCGGCAGGAAGAGGACCTTCTCGCCCTGCTCGAAGGCCCAGTCCAGCGCCCGCTTCGCGTTCGACGACGTACAGATCGTGCCGCCGTGCTTGCCGGTGAACGCCTTGATGTCCGCCGAGGAGTTCATGTACGACACGGGGACGACCTGCTCGGCGATGCCCGCCTCCGTCAGCACGTCCCAGCACTCGGCGACCTGCTCGGCCGTGGCCATGTCGGCCATCGAGCAGCCGGCCGCCAGGTCGGGCAGCACGACCTTCTGGTCGTCGGTGGTCAGGATGTCCGCCGACTCGGCCATGAAGTGCACACCGCAGAAGACGATGTACTCGGCCTCCGGCCGCGCCGCGGCGTCCTTGGCCAGCTTGAAGGAGTCGCCGGTGACGTCCGCGAACTGGATGACCTCGTCACGCTGGTAGTGGTGACCCAGGACGAAGACCTTGCTGCCGAGCTTCTCCTTGGCCGCGCGGGCGCGCTCCACCAGGTCCGGGTCGGACGGCGAGGGCAGGTCGCCGGGGCACTCGACGCCGCGCTCGCTGCGGGGGTCGGCCTCGCGGCCGAGCAGCAGAAGGGCGAGCGGCGTCGGCTGGACGTCGAGCTCGGGGCGGGTTGGGGCGGTGGTCACGACACGCACCCTTTCTTCGTCTGACAGAGGGCTTCTCGTCTATTTGACGCTATCTATCATAACCGCTTCACGTCACTTTGACGATGTCCATAGCGTCGATGTGACGCACCCCCTCTCCACAGGCCGGTGCCTTGCGCCGACCAGGTGTGCGAGCATGAAAGGGAAAGACTAGGGCTCGCCCGGAATGAATCCGGGACCCGGCCGGTTGCACCCGTCGGCAAGCAGTCTCCGTACTACCCGGGAGAGAAGCAGATGTCCGTATCGGACGAGACCACCACCGTGAGCGACGGCATCCTCCTGTCCGACGCCGCCGCGGCCAAGGTCAAGGCCCTGCTGGACCAGGAAGGCCGTGACGACCTGGCCCTGCGCGTCGCTGTTCAGCCCGGCGGCTGCTCCGGTCTGCGCTACCAGCTGTTCTTCGACGAGCGTTCGCTCGACGGCGACGTCGTCAAGGACTTCGGCGGCGTGAAGGTCGTCACGGACCGCATGAGCGCCCCGTACCTGGGCGGTGCGTCGATCGACTTCGTCGACACCATCGAGAAGCAGGGCTTCACGATCGACAATCCGAACGCGACGGGCTCCTGCGCCTGCGGCGACTCGTTCAGCTGAGACATCCCGTCCTCGCACGGCGAAAGGCGGCGGCTCCGATTCCGGGGACCGCCGCCTTCGCCGTACGCAGGCGCTGCTTTCTCCGGCGGCTATCCCTTGCGGGGCAGCGCCTTGCCGGTGCTCGCGTCCACGACCTTCCGGCCGTCCAGGGGGGCGTCCAGCGTCACCGACTCCGTGAGCTCCTTGGCCATGGCGATGCACACCCGGTCCGGGTCCGGATTCGGTTCGACGATCTCGACCCTCACCTCGTCGGGGCTCTCGGTCGCCCGCGCCTCGTAGTTGCTGCAGACGCCGCCCCAGAACGTCACCTTCAGCGTCCTGCCGTCGGCGCTGTACGAGATGGCCGGCGGCGACGGGACCTTCTTCTCCGGGTCGCTCGGAGTGATGTCCTTCTGCGGGGGCTCCGCGGCCTTGAGATAGGCCGGCTCCACCGCGGGATGCGTGACCGTGAACGGCTCGGCCTGGCCCTCGGCCGCCACCTGGAACAGCCAGGACGGCACCAGCGCCTGCCGCCCGTCCACGTACTGCGCCGCCAGACCGAAGACGGCCTTCTCGATGGTCAGCTCCTCCGGCGCGGGGGTGTCGCCCGCCCGCTCGCACGGAGCGGCGGGCTGCTCGCCCGTGCGCATGTCGTCCTTGTGCGGTACGGGCGTCGCGCAGCCGCCGATGCCGATCGGGCCGCCCTTTCCGGCCTCGTTCAGCGCCTTCACCGCCTCGTCGGCGGAGATCACCGGATAGCTGTGGGACTTCACGGGCTTCTTCAGCTGGCCGCTGCCGCCCACAACCTGGCCGTCCGCACCGACCTGGATGCCGGTGGTCCAGCCGTACGTGGGCAGGCCGCCCACCACCGGGTCCGCGTTCACCACCCGTACCGCGCCCATCAGCTGGCGGGCGTCGAGCTTCGCGTCGTCCTGGCCGACCGCGGCCAGCACCGGCGCCGCTGCCTTCTTCGCCGCCGCCTCGTCGACCGCCGGTCCGGGCTCGCCCGGCGCGACGGAGCCGCCCGCCGGACAGTCCTTGCCCTTCGGACAGTCGTCGCCGCGCGCGGCCCCGTAGCGGGCGAACGTCCAGGTGCCCGGGGCGTCCTTGTTCACCTGGAGCAGGGGGCCCGTGCCGTCCTTGTCGGACCCGATCTTCCAGGCCGCACCGGCCTGCCGCGGTGAACCCGCCACACCGAGCGCCTTCGCCAGCCGCGCGACCTCGGCCTCCGTCACCGAGCCGGCCGCCCGGTGCACGGCTGCCCGCTCGGGCCCCTCGGGCAGGTCGCCCGCGGCCCGGTAGACCACGCCGCCGCCGTTCGGGTCGGGCTCGCCAGGAGCGATGGAGCCCGCGCCGCCGTCGACGCTCCCCGGCATGTCCAGGGAGAGCAGCGGAGCGGGCCCGCCCTTGCCGGCCTCGCTCTTCGCTTCCGCCGCCGTGTCGCTGCCGCTGCCCACTCCGGTGGTCGCGACGTACGCCCCGCCTCCGCCGGCGACCAGCACCGCCGCCGCCACCGAGGCGACGACGAGCGGGGAACGCCGGTGGCGGGGGCCGTCGTGCGTCTTGTCCGTGCTGCTCACCGCATCGCTCCTTGTCTCGTGCCTCCTGCTGCGGAGGGCACGGATGGGACGGAGCGGGGGAGCGTGTGGTTCCCTCGCGTCGCTCGGCCGAGTCGCCGGATCAGTCGCCGTAGTCGGACATCGCGTCCACGAGCCGGGCCGATGCGGGCGGCACCACGACCCCGTGGATGAGCGAGTGGTGCACGGGCGCGGGCGCCTTCACCGCGGGGACGACCCAGTGCGGCGCCATACGCGCGCAGTCGCCGCGCAGCTGGTCGAGACTCATCTCGGACTCCCGCGACTCGCGCGCGGCGATGTGCTTCGTCATAGCGGCACCGTACGCACCTGGGACTGACGGAAAAAAGCCCTACTATCGGGTAGTTTCCGCACGGGGAAAGGGTCCGGGACCCGGTAGCGTGGACTGACACTGCCAGCCCGCCCCAGGAGCGCCTCACCGTGCGTATCGCAGTCACCGGCTCCATCGCCACCGACCACCTCATGACCTTCCCCGGCCGCTTCGCCGACCAGTTGGTCGCGGATCAGTTGCACACGGTCTCCCTGTCCTTCCTCGTCGACAACCTCGATGTGCGCAGGGGTGGTGTCGGGGCGAACATCTGCTTCGGCATGGGCCAGCTGGGCACCGCGCCGATCCTGGTCGGCGCGGCCGGCTCGGACTTCGACGAGTACCGCGCCTGGCTCGACCGCCACGGCGTGGACACCGCCTCGGTGCGCATCTCCGAGGTCCTGCACACCGCCCGCTTCGTGTGTACCACGGACGTCGACCACAACCAGATCGGTTCCTTCTACACGGGCGCGATGAGCGAGGCCCGGCAGATCGAGCTCAAGTCGGTGGCGGACCGTGTCGGCGGCCTCGACCTCGTCCTGATCGGTGCGGACGACCCGGAGGCGATGCTGCGCCACACCGAGGAGTGCCGCTCCCGCGGCATCCCGTTCGCCGCGGACTTCTCGCAGCAGATCGCCCGTATGAGCGGCGACGAGATCCGGATACTGCTGGACGGCGCGGCGTACCTGTTCTCCAACGAGTACGAGAAGGGCCTCATCGAGTCCAAGACCGGCTGGACCGACGCGGAGATCCTGGCGAGGGTCGGCCACCGCGTCACCACGCTCGGCTCCCAGGGCGTCCGCATCGAGGCGGCGGGCAAGGAGACGATCGAGGTCGGCTGCCCGGAGGAGGAGGCGAAGATCGACCCGACGGGCGTCGGTGACGCGTTCCGGGCCGGCTTCCTGTCGGGCCTGTCGTGGGGTGTGGACCACCAGCGGGCGGCGCAGGTGGGCTGCATGCTGGCGACGCTGGTGATCGAGACGCTGGGCACGCAGGAGTACACGCTGCGGCGCGCGCACTTCATGGAGCGCTTCACGAAGGCGTACGGCGACGAGGCGGCCTCCGAGGTCCACGCCCACCTGTCCTGACCCCTGGGGGCTCCTCCCTCACGCCCTACGGGCGTGGGGGAGGACCCTTACCGGACCCACTCCCAGCGCCTCGATCTCCCCCTACGGCCTGGCGGCCGTGGGAGGTGCCCCAGCGAGGCTGCAATCAGCCTGTCCGGCGATTGAGGACACCGCGCGGTACGGGGTGCGGGGCTTGCCCCGGTTTCGGGGAGCGGGAGTCCGCCACGCCGCCAAGGCGTAGGGGGAGTGAAGGGGGACAGCCCGCCGCAGGCGCCCCGCCCCCGCGCTACGACAGACGCCGCACCACGTACGCCACGCCTCGCTCCGCCTCCCGTTCCCCCACGTACTCCTGGCCCCGCATCCCGCACCACGCCGGGATGTCCAGCCGGGCCGCCTCGTCGTCCGAGAGCACCGTCACCGTCGCGCCGACCGGCACGTCGCCGATCACCTTCGCCAGTTCGATGACCGGGATGGGGCACCTCCTGCCCAGCGCGTCCACGACGAGCGACGCGTCCGAGCCGGACGGCTCCAGCGCCGAGGGCGCCGGCGCGCCGAGCCGCTCGCGGACCGACGACACCACCCGCGGCAGCACCTCCAGGAAGCCGTCCACCTCCGCGGACGTCGTACCGAGCGGCAGCGACACCCGGACGTTCCCCTCCGACAGCACCCCCATCGCCCGCAGCACATGGCTCGGCGTCAGCGTGCTGCTCGTGCACGACGAACCGGACGACACCGAGTAACCCGCCCGGTCCAGCTCGTGCAGCACAGTCTCCCCGTCGACATAGAGACAGGAGAAGGTCACCAGATGGGGGAGCCGCCGTACCGGGTCGCCCACCACCTCCACGTCGGGCACGAGCTCCGGCACCCGGGTGCGGATCAGGTCCACCAGGGCCCGCAGGCGTACGGCCTGCTCCGCCGCCTCCGCGCGGACCGCGCGCAGCGACGCCGCCGCCGCCACGATCGCCGGAATGTTCTCGAAGCCGGGCGCGCGTCCCGACTCCCGCTCGTCGACGGGACCTTGCGGGGCGAACCGGACACCCTTGCGCACCGCGAGCAGCCCGACCCCCGCCGGCCCGCCCCACTTGTGCGCGCTCGCGGCCAGCAGCGACCAGTCGCCCTCGACCGGCCCCCACGGCAGGGACTGCGCCGCGTCCACCAGCAGCGGCACGCCCGCGTCCCGGCAGGCGTCGGCCACCGCGCCGACCGGCTGTTCGGTGCCCACCTCGTGATTGGCGGACTGGATACAGGCCAGTGCGGTTCCGGCGCCGAGGGCCGCGGCGAACTCGTCGGCGGACACCGAGCCGAGCCGGTCCACCCCCACCTCCGTCACCGATCCGCCCGCCGACTCCCACGAGGCCGCCGAGTGGAGCACGGCGGAGTGCTCGACGGAGGACACCACGAGGTGGCGGCCGACACGCCGACGCGCGGCGAGCGCGCCGGAGATCCCGGAGTGCAGCGCGTGCGTCCCCGATGGAGTGAAGACGATCTCGTCCGGGCGGCATCCGACGGCCTCCGCGGCCGCCTCCCGGGCGGCGTCCAGGAGCAGCCTCGCCCGCCGCCCTTCGCGGTAGAGCCGGGCCGGGTCGGCCCAGCCCTCGTCGAGCGAGGCCTGCAGGGCCTGCCGTGCGACGGGGTGCAGGGGGGCGGAGGACGCGGCATCGAAGTAGGGCACGTACTCACGCTAACTCCGGACAGGAGAGGGGACGTCAGATGGGGGCCGGAGCGGGGCATTCCGGGCCTCCGGGCTGGGCTTTCCATCCCTTCGGGGTGTCGGACGGCGCGTTGGGCACCCTCCCCGCGCGACCCCAAATGGCGTCCAGTAGGGTTTGGTCCGCATAAACATCCAAACCCCTGCCCGCGTCAGGGCCGGCGACCGACCAGCGAGACGGCCGCAGCCGGTCGCGCGGGCCGAGACTCTCGGGAAGGCGCTACGTGAGTCCCAACGGCTCCGACCGCTCGTCGCGGCGCCCGATGCGGCGGAAGCTGCCGCAGGTGCTGACTGCGGGCCTGATCCTGGCTACCGCCTCCGGTTGCTCATACAACTGGGAGGACTTCCCCCGGCTGGGCATGCCCACCCCGGTGACGGAGGAGGCCCCGCGGATCCTCTCCCTCTGGCAGGGCTCGTGGGCGGCAGCGCTCGCCACGGGCGTGCTGGTGTGGGGACTGATCCTGTGGAGCATGTTCTTCCACCGGCGCAGCCGCACCAAGGTGGAGGTCCCCCCGCAGACCCGGTACAACATGCCGATCGAGGCGCTGTACACCGTGGTCCCGATCATCATCGTTTCGGTGCTCTTCTACTTCACCGCGCGTGACGAGTCGAAGCTGCTCGCCCTCTCGGAAAAGCCCGCCCACACCATCAACGTGGTCGGCTACCAGTGGAGCTGGGGCTTCAACTACGTCGAGAACGTCGACGGCGACGCCAAGACCGGAGTCGAGGTCCCCAAGGAGCTCGACGCCGTTCCGGACAAGTACCAGGAGAGCTTCCCCGAGGGTGCCGAGGGCGTCTACGACGCCGGTATCCCCGGCACCCGGAACCCGCAGACGGGCAACCCGGGCCCGACGCTGTGGCTCCCCGAGGGGGAGAAGGTCCGGTTCATCCTGACCTCTCGCGACGTCATCCACTCCTTCTGGGTGGTCCCCTTCCTGTTCAAGCAGGACGTCATCCCCGGCCACACCAACGTCTTCGAGGTCACCCCGAACAGGGAGGGCACCTTCCTGGGCAAGTGCGCCGAGCTCTGCGGCGTCGACCACTCCCGGATGCTCTTCAACGTCAAGGTCGTCTCCCCGGAGCGCTACCAGCAGCACCTGAAGGAGCTTGCCGAGAAGGGGCAGACCGGCTTCATCCCGTCGGGCATTGAGCAGACGGACCCGGCCAGGAATGCGGAGAAGAACCAACTGTGAGCATCCTCAACGAACCCCAGGGTGCCGCCGCGGCAGATGAAGACTCGTACGAGAACGAGCTGCCGGTCCGGCGCAAGCAGCCCGGCAACGTCGTCGTGAAGTGGCTGACGACCACCGACCACAAGACGATCGGCACGCTCTACCTCGTCACCTCGTTCGTCTTCTTCTGCATCGGTGGCCTGATGGCGCTCTTCATGCGCGCCGAACTGGCCCGTCCCGGCACGCAGATCATGTCGAACGAGCAGTTCAACCAGGCGTTCACGATGCACGGCACGATCATGCTGCTGATGTTCGCGACGCCGCTGTTCGCCGGATTCGCGAACTGGATCATGCCGCTGCAGATCGGCGCGCCCGACGTGGCGTTCCCGCGGCTGAACATGTTCGCGTACTGGCTGTACCTCTTCGGCTCGCTGATCGCGGTGGCCGGCTTCCTCACCCCGCAGGGTGCGGCCGACTTCGGCTGGTTCGCCTACTCCCCGCTGTCGGACGCCGTCCGCTCGCCGGGCGTCGGCGCCGACATGTGGATCATGGGTCTGGCCTTCTCCGGCTTCGGCACGATCCTCGGCTCGGTCAACTTCATCACCACGATCATCTGCATGCGCGCTCCCGGCATG
>NZ_JBSFUR010000045.1:0-51632 GCF_053591895.1 Streptomyces sp. NPDC002867
CCGGTGGCCGTTCTTGTATCCGGACACTCACTCCGACGCCAGGACAAACGCCCGGATCAGGTGGGAGCCCGTACACCACCTCTCAGGACGCAACCCGGTACTGTCCGGTCTCGGTTGATGCTTGACGCAGTGGCTTCACCTGATGCTTGACACCGCTTTCCTCGGCTTGGCTGTGTGCCTGGATTGGGCGCATGGGGAGGGCCGGGGCCGTGCTGGTGGAGTTGAGCGTGGTCGAGCAGAGGTATCACGCGGTCATGGAGGTGGCCGCGGGGGTTCCGGTCACTCAAGTCGCGGCCCGGTATGGGGTGTCGAGGCAGTCGGTGCATGCGTGGGTGCGCAAGTACGAGCAGTCGGGTCTGCCGGGCTTGGCGGACCGGTCGCACCGGCCGGCCTCGTGTCCGCACCGGATCGCGGCGGAGGTGGAAGCGGTGGTCTGCGAGTTACGGCGTCGGCATCCCGGCTGGGGGTGAGCGCCGCTTGGTGCACGAGCTGGACCGCAGGGGCATCGTGCCGGTGCCGGCGCGGGCGACGGTCTATCGGGTCCTGGTGCGCAACGCTCTGATCGCGCCCGGGGTCCGTAAGCGGCGCCGGTCGGATTACCGCAGGTGGGAACGGTCTGCAGCGATGGAGTTGTGGCAGATGGACATCGTCGGCGGGGTCCTGCTTGCGGGCGGTGGCGAGTGCAAGATGGTCACCGGGATCGATGACCATTCGAGGTTTGTGGTGATCGCGAAGGTGGTTGAGCGGGCGACGGCCCGGGCGGTGTGTCGGGCCTTCGGGGAAGCCCTGATGCTGTTCGGGGTGCCCGAGGAGGTGCTGACGGACAACGGCAAGCAGTTCACCGCCCGGTTCGGCTCCGGACGGCCCGGAGAGACGATGTTCGACCGGATCTGCCGGGAGAACGGCATCACGCACCGGCTCACCCGGCCGCAGTCACCGACCACCACCGGGAAGATCGAGCGGTTCCATCAGACGCTGCGGCGTGAACTCCTGGATGAGTCCGCGCCGTTCGCCGACCTGGTGGCGGCGCAGGCGGCGGTGGACGGCTGGCTGGAGGACTACAACCGGATGCGGCCGCATCAATCCCTGGACATGGCCGTCCCGGCGAGCAGGTTCGTCCCTCAGCCGCGAGCCGAGCAGGATGCGTTGCCGGTGGTCCTGCCCGCCCGCCTCGACCTGGTCACCCCTCCGGCTCCGCCGACATTCCCGCCGCCTGAACCGGCGCCCGTGACCTGGCCGTTGGCCGAGGGGGAGATCGGTGCGATCGAGGTGGAGCGGATGGTTCCTGCCTCGGGCAACCTGAGCCTGCGCGGGCAGCAGATCTGGTTCGGCCCGGCCCTGGCTGGCACCACGGTGACCTTGCGCATCGACGTGAACCGGCTGCATGTGCTCATCGGCGGCGCACGGCACAAGACGCTGCCCTCGAAGCTGTCCGGCCGGGACCTCAAAGCCCTGTTGGCGGCAGGACAAGCCCGGCCTGCAGGACCCTGGCTCGACGATCCCGGCCCGGCAGACGACTCCGCCGGGGCGGTGGAGGTGGATCGCACCGTCAACGCGGTCGGCTACGTCGGCCTGGGTGCGGCGACAAGGTCCTCATCGGCTGGCCGTTCGCCGGACAGCGGGTCACCCTGCGGCTGGACGGCCGGGTGCTGCAGGCCCTCGACGAACAGCGTGTCCTTAAGGCCACCCTGCCCAGCCCGCTGCCGCCGTCGGCCTGCAGCCGTCTACAAGGCGGCCGTCCGGCCGGACCGCCACCGCTGCTGCCGCCGCCTGCCGAGCAGGTCGCCGAGCGCACGGTCAGCAGCACCGGTGGCTTCATGGTGGCCGGACAGCGCATCCAGCTCGGCCGCGGCTATGCCCGCCAGGTCGTCACCGCCCACCTGAGCGAGGACACCATCTGCGTCTTCCACGGCCAAGAACTGATCACCACCGTCCCACGCGTGACCAGGAAGGAGGTGGTCGTCCGCAAGTCCGGCGAACACAACCGCCGGAAGATCGTCTAGGACAGACGTCAAGCATCACCCGACGCCAACCCGTCAACCATCAACTGAGACTCGACACTGCTCCGGCGGTACGCCGTTGTCGGTGGCCGAGCGTCCGGCTGGACTGCTGGCCTGGTGTGATGGCCTGTGGGGTGTGGGTCCTGTTCCGGTTGGCGGTGGTGGTTCTACTCGGCTCGGGTGACATTGGCGTGGTCGGTGAAGACGCGTCTGAACAGGTTGTGACCGGTGCGTCCGGTGTGGCGGAGTGCCCAGTCCTGTGCGGCTTCCTGCTCGGCGTGGGGTCCGGATTCGGCTTCGCAGTTGGCAGCGGTGCAGAACGCCTCGTAGGTGATACCGCCTTCAGGTGCGTGGCGGATGGTGTGGGTGATGTGCCGGTATACGGCGCGGGGGCTCACTGGTGGCCCTCGGGGTGGCGTCGCATGTAGACGTTGCAGTCGCTGACGGTGGTCATGTCGCCGACCTCGCGGGCCCGGTCGCGTACGTTGGCCAGCTCCGCGCAGCCCGCACAGCCCTCGACGGACCGGCTCCGGGTCCAGGCGCAAGGGGAGTTCAACCGGCTGGGTGGAGTACCTGGTCGGCTCCGTCACTGCACATCGCCACCTCTCGAACGTCACATGGCCGACCTCTTGACAGGTCGGTGCTCTAGTTCAGTATTCGAGTGGCCGAAGCACTCCCGCTACGGTTCGCAGTGCACTAGTGTGCCCTCACTGGCACCACGTCAACTCAACGGAGGGGCACGCCTTATGCCCAGTCCCAAGACGTTCACGAAGATCGCGGATCACTTCCGGGAACGCATCCTGTCGGGAGAGCTTGAGCCCGGCGCCAAGCTGCCGACGAACCGGGAGATCGCCGGCCAGTGGCAAGCTGCAGCCGCCACCGTCTCCCGCGCCTTGCAGGCCCTCCAAGTCGAGAACTTCATCCGCACCACCCCGCGCGGCACCTACGTTGCCGACGACCCGCGCTGGACGCTGTCGGCGCGCGACCGGCTGGCCCGGGTCCAGCGGGTGAAATCGTTCCTGGCCGAGGGTGAGACGAGCCGGGTGACGGCCGCCGAACTGATCACCCCGCCGCTGTATGTGGCGGAGATCTTCGACCTGGAAGCCGGGGACCAGGTGGTGCGGCGCGAGTGGCTGGCCGGACGGGGCAAGACCCGGACCGTGTTCGCCGTGACCTGGTACCCGGCCCCGTTCGCAGCCCTGGTGCCGGACCTGCTGAACACCGCCCCGGGCCGCAATCACGGACTGTCCGCCCGGGTTCTGGAAGCTACCGGGCGCACGATCACCCACGCCCGCGACGACATGCACGCCCGCCCCGCCGACGCCCGAGAGTCAAGCGCACTGGGGCTGCCGGTCGGGTCCCCGATCCTGGCCGGCGCCCACCGCTGGTCGGACGCGGAGGGGATCATCGAGTACGGGGAGTGGTGCCTGCCGCCTCGATTCACCATCGGCTACGAGTACCAGCCCTGACCGATCAACGCGAAGCGTCCCCGAAAGCCAGCCTGCGGCCTTCGGGGACGCCGTCGTTCACGTGCCTGCCTCAGTTGGCGTCGCGGCCTTCGAGGCGTTCGACCCGCTCCTCAAGCTCCTCGATCCGCTCCAGAGCTCGTTCCAGCTTGTAGGTCAGATCCGCTACTCCGGACGCCGCCGGGAACTCGTTCTGCGGAGCAGTCGACGCTTCGTCCGGCTCGTCCACCGGCTGCACCGTGACCGGCACCTCTGTGCCGAACTCGCCCCCCACGACGACGTACGCCATCGACCCGTTGCGCTGGTGGGCCTTCTTCATCCTGCCCTCCAGGGTGAGGAAGGTCAGGGCCTGGTCTGCGGATTCCGGGTCGCCGCCGATCGTGTCGACCACCTCGTCCACGGTGACCGTGGCGCCCCTAGCCAGTGATCCTTCTCTGATCTTGCGGACCAGGCGGCCGTGGGTGAGCTGGGTGGCGAAGCCGTGGTCGTCCCAGTCGCGTACGTAGACCTCGTCGCCGGGCAGCTCACCGGGGTATCGCAGGAGGAAGTTGCCAGCCAGCAGGGCGATGGCATTGGTGACCACGTTGAGCGGCACCGCATAGTGCTCCGCCAGGACCTCGCGGGCCGGGAGCCGGGAGCCGGGAGCCAGAGTGCCGGAGTAGATCTGCTGTGTGAGATCGCCGGCGACCTTCTCGAAGGCGTCCTCGAAGTCGGCCGAGCGCGTGACGAACGTGCCGCGCCCCTGGCGGGCGATGACCCAGCCCTCGTTCCTGAGCAGCCGGATCGCCTTCTGCACGGTCAGGCTCGATGCCTTGTAGGTCTGCATGAGCTGGCTCTGCGTCGGCAGGAGTTGGCCGGGCCGTAGCTCGCCGTCCCGGATCTGCTGCCGTAGGTCGTCCGCGATGCGTTCGAACGTCAAGCGCGCCTCGTCAGCAGCAGCCATGTCCATCCCTGGTCCCAGTCCGATTCCACCAGCCGCAGGCCGCCCGCTGCCTGTCGTGTTTCACCAGCTCAGCGGCCTCACGGGGTCAGGGTAGCCGCCTGATGGATGGACCACCGCAAGAATGGATGGAACTCAATAGGGATGGACTTAGAATGGAATGAATGATGGTTGCGGCGCGCGATCACTCACACGGGTGACTCGCACCCCTCTACCTGGAGGTTTGCCGTGAAGACCATGCCCATCGACCAGTCCCAGGCCCTGGTGATCCTGGCCTCCGAGTCCCGCCCGCACTTCAAGGACCGCGAAGGCCAGCAGCCCGCGATCGACCGGGCCACCGGCGCCCACCTGCACCTGGTGGACGTGATGTTCGCCTTCAACGGCCGAGCCGAAGTGATCACCGTGAAAATCCCGGAGCCCGGTCTCGGCAAGGGCCTCAAGGTCGGCCTGCCGGTCGTCTTCACCGGGCTTGTCGCCTCGGCCTGGGAAAACGAGATCAACGGCAAGGACCGGCACGGCATCTCCCTGCGCGCCGACGCCGTCACCGCCAAGGCGGGCGCCTGATGACCGGGAATCCCCTTGGGCTCGCGTTCCTGGCCGTGGTCGGCCTCGGCGCTCTCGGACTGCTGGGCCGGGCCGGGTTCTGCTTCGCCCGCTGGTACCGGGCCGATGCCGAGATCCGGATCAGCCTGCGGCAGGCGCGGCGGATGCGGTGGGGCTGGAAGCGGCTCGCCCCGATGCTCGGCCTGGCGGTCAAGGACGCCACCCCGACCGTGCTCCAGCAGTACGCCCCGCAGGAACAACCACCGAAGCCGCGCGTGCTGGTCCCGCGCCTGCGCACCCGCGCCGACGTCTTCGGCGTCACCGTCACCGCCGATGCCCTGCCGCAGGTCGGGCTCAGCGCCTGGCAGGACGCCAATGAGGGCCTGTGCGATGCCTGGGGTATGCGTCGCATCCGGATCAGCCAGCCCAAGCCCGGAGTGATCGTCGCGCGAGGCTTCCGGCGCGAGCCGCTGGAGGCGGTGATCCGCTCACCACTGCTCGGCCCGGACGGCTCCCCGGTCTGCCGGCCGGGGCAGTTCGTCTCCACCGATGATGTGCTGCTCGGCTGGGACGAGGACGGCACCCCCATCGTGCTCAACCTCGCCTATTCCGCCCACGCCCTCGTCGCCGGCCTCACCCGCTCCGGCAAATCGATCACCGTCAACACCCTCCTCGCCTACGCCTCGCTCATGCGGGACGTGCGGCTGATCGTGATCGATCCCAACCTCGGTGCGGTCGCGCCCTGGTGGCGTACCGCCTACAAGGTCTCCGACGCCATTCACCCAGACGAGCCGACCGAGATCCTGCGCTGGGTGCGCGAGGAGATGCAGCGCCGCGAGCGGCTGTTCTGGTCCGGCCGTACAGACCGCATCACCGACTTCAGCCCCGAACTGCCGCTGCTGCTCGTGGTGATCGACGAGGTCGCGAACTACACCCGCCACCCCGACCGCAAGGCCCGCGAACGCTTCGAGGCCGAGCTGCTGGCCATCGCCAGCCAGGGCGCCAAGTTCGGTATCCGGCTGTGGCTGCTCACCCAGAAACCCTCCGCCGACGTGCTCACCACCGCCGTACGCACCAACCTGTCCGCCCGGATCTGCCACCGCGTCGACACCATCGAGGACTTCCTGCACCTCTTCCCCGACGGCCGGGAACTGGACATCACCGCCGCCGACCGCACCATGCCCCAGGGCGTGTCCATCGCCTCCGTCGGCGACATGCGCACCCCCGTCCGGCTGCGCTCGGTCTACCTGCCCACCGAAGCCTGCTGGCAGATCAACGACCTCATGTGCGCCGAAGGGCTCAAGGTCCGCGAGCTGCCCGACCGCGTTGACCTGGGCAAGGCGGCGTGACCGCCTCCTCCTGGTCCCGTTTCGCAGTGATCCCCGGCAAGGGCGTGTAGTCGCCAAACCCTCGCCCTTGCGGGGCCTCCCTCCCATCCATCCACGGCACACGTGTGTGCCGCAGTGCAGAGAGGTCCCGCCAGCATGCCACCGCACGACCCGACCACCACAATCCCCCGCCCCGAACTCGCCACGGCCGCGCTGCCCACGTTCACCGGGTACCGGGACCTGCTCGGCCTGGTACGGCAGCTGTCCTCCCTGGGTGGCTGCGCCCAGCCGGTCCGCCTCGAAGGCCAGCGCATCGATGTCGACTCCTTCACCGGCGAGATCCTGCGCGAACTGAAGTCCAAGGAACTTCCCGCCGGGCACCTGCTGGTCCGCTGCGGCAACCGCCGCAGCACCCGCTGCCCCTCCTGCGCCGAGCTCTACCGTCAGGACACCTACCACCTCATCGCCGCCGGCCTGCGCGGCGGCAAGAACATCCCCGAACAGGTCGCCACCCATCCCCGTGTCTTCGCCACCCTCACCGCACCGTCATACGGACCCGTGCACGGGCGACGCGTGGGCGGCTCCGCCCGCTGCCGTTGCGGACGCACCCACACCAAGGGCGACCCGCTCCTCGGCACCGCGCTCGACCCGGAGCGCTACGACTACACCGGCGCCGTGCTGTGGAACGCCCATGCCCCGGCCCTGTGGGCCCGCTTCATGCTCCACCTGCGTCGCACCATCGCCGCCGCAGCTGGTGTCCCTCAGCGGCTGCTCTCCAAGGTCGTCCGGGTCTCGTACGCCAAGTTCGCCGAGTACCAGCAGCGCGGACTGATCCACTTCCACGCTGTCATCCGCCTCGACGGCCCCGCAGGCCCCTACACCCCGCCGCCCGCCTGGGCCACACCCGACCTGCTGGCCGATGCCATTCGGATCTCGGCCACCCGCGCCCGCATCGACGGGCCGGAGGCCAACGGCCGGGCCCGCGCCTTCGTCTTCGGCGAGCAGATCGACACCAGGATCATCCGGTCCACGGCCTTCCAGGGCGGGACCACGATCACCGAGGGCAAGGTCGCCGGATACGTCGCCAAGTACGCCACCAAGGGCACCGAAGCCGCCACCGGCACCCTCGACCACCGGCTGAATAAGATCACCGACCTCTGGTTCGAGTCCCTACCCGAGCACGCCGCCCGCATGATCCGCACCGCCTGGGCCCTCGGTACCCGCGACGATCTCAAGCACCTGAACCTGCGCAAGTGGGCCCACATGCTCGGCTTCCGCGGCCACTTCTCCACCAAGACCCGCGCCTACTCCACCACCCTCAGCGCGCTCCGGGCCGCCCGAGCCGCCTGGCATCGCCGCCACACCCCGCCGCCCTCCGCGACCACCCTCGTCCTCGCCCACTGGGCCTACGACGGCACCGGCCTCACCCCCGACCTCGAACGCCTCGCCGCACTCATCGGAGGTGGCCCGACGGGCGAACAGGAGGTAGCGACTCGTGCGTGACGACGAACTCCTCACCGTCCCCGAGGCAATGGCCCGCCTCAAGATCGGCCGCTCCGCCCTCTACGACCTCCTGCGCACCCGCCGCCTGGCCTCCCTGACCATCGGCCGCGCCCGCCGCATCCCCGCCCACGCCCTCGCTGACTACGTCCAGCACCACCTGGAAGAGGCCGCCCGATGACCGCCCCCAAGCGCAAGAAGGCCCGCGCCAACGGCGAAGGCACCATCTACCAGCGCAAGGACGGCCGCTGGGAAGCCGCCGGCTACGTCCTCGCCGCCGACGGCACCCGCAAACGCGTCCGCGTCTACGGCACCACCCGCAAGAATGCGGCCGACAAGCTCGCCGAGAAGATCGCCGACAGCAACCGCGGGCTGCCGGTCGCCACTGCTGACAGCACGCTCGGTGACTACCTGACGTACTGGCTCAGCAGTGTCGCCGTTCACCGGCTTCGCGAGAACACTCATACCCGATACGCCGCCTGCGTCCGCCTCCACCTCATCCCCGGACTCGGCACCAAGAAAATCGCACGGCTCACCGCCAAGGACGTCCGCACCTTCCTCGACCGACTCCGCACCGCCTGCCAGTGCTGCGCCCAAGGGCTGGACACCGAACGGAAGAAGTGCTGCCAGAAGCGGCTGTCCGCTTTGACCGTGACCTACGTGCACTCGGTGCTCAAGTCAGCACTGGAACACGCCGTCCGCGAAGACGAGCTGCCCCGCAACGTCGCCCGAAACGTCAAGACCACCACGCACCAGCCCAGGCGCTTCCATCCGCTCACTGCGGCAGAGGCCCGTCAGTTCCTCGACGTAGCCCGCACCGACCGGCTCCACGCACTCTACGAACTCGCCCTCCGCACCGGCCTCCGCAAAGGCGAACTCCTCGGGCTCCACTGGGAAGACCTCGACCTCAACGCAGGAACCGCCAGCATCCGCCGCTCACTCCAGCGCACCCGCACCGGCGGCCTCACACATCTCCCCACCAAGACCCGGGCATCCGAACGCCGCATCGCCCTCCCGACCGAATGCCTCCACTCCCTCAAGGAGCACAGAGGATGGCAAGACCAGGAGCGAGAGACAGCAGGAGCGCACTGGAGCGACAGCGGGCTCGTATTCACCACGCCCACCGGACGGCCTCTCGACCCTGCCAACCTCACCCGCCGCTTCCGCAGCTTCCTCAACCGGGCCGGACTCCGACGCATCCGCTTCCATGACCTCCGCCACTCGACCGCCACCCTGCTCCTCGAACAGGGCATCGACCTCGTCGTGATCAAGGAGTTGTTGGGTCACGCCCACATCGGCGTCACCGCCGGCGTCTACGCCCACGTCCGACTCCGACTCCAGCGCCAAGCCATCGACACCCTCAGCAACGCGCTCAGCCCCACCGGCAACGACCCCGACGACCCACCCGCCACAGTCGTCGTCCGCTGACGTTGCCGTCACCGTTGCCGTCAAACGACCCGAGGGTCCCCTCCGCGCAGAAGCGCGGAGGGGACCCTCGCATTTGCCGGGCTACCGAATTCTCCATGATCAGATGACGTGACGAAGTCACGGCTCACGCCTTCATGACCCTTCATTCAGTTGATTCAGATAGCCACCCTGAAGGTATTACCAAAGACCTTCCTGGGTGGATTCATTCTCATGCGCAGCTCGTCTAGCCCTCTGTGGCCCTTGCTTTTGACCTTCGGCGCCTGGAGCGGAGAGGGGAACCCCTGCAGTACTTTCTCTTTCAAGCACTGCTTTCAGCCTTCGGAGCATTGCAAGCCATTCAGCACCTTCCTCCTCCACGCTCCAGTCGTCCCGCAAGTCATTGCTTGTGGCGAGTAGGCGCGAAATCGCTTCGAGCGCCAGGGGTACCAGCTCTTTCGGAATCTGCGGAATCTCACCATTCGGCCCCCACGTCGCAGATTGAAATTCATCGCCGCCCTCAACCCCTCGGACTGTCAACGCAGCGGCAGCGATTGCCAGCTCTGCTCTACCACCATCGATATGCGGGCTGCCGTCGCCCGCCACCGAGGCGAGGGCAGCTCGGATCGCCTGAATTCGCCTAGACAGCGGAGTGGCATCCAAATCGCCAGCAAAGTCCGCGGCGCCATCGTTATCGAATGGCCCGTATCCCCATTTCCCCATATCGCCCTACTCGAACGGGAGCTCAGGCTGAGTCGCCTGGCGCTTGTTGTAGAGGTTTCGACCAAACCCCTCAATGCCGCTACTGAGCTTAAAGCCCATTTTTTCGAACTGAACCTTCATGATGTGCTCTCGGATTCTTAGAGCCGTGTCATCTCCGCACACATGGATGCAAATGACAGGCCCATCCTTGTCTCGCCTGCCCAAGTCTGCATGCTTGTTCAGTCGAACGTTAAAGTTGTTGGTCTTGCCGATATACACGTGGCCAGGCTTCGACTTATCGTCGAATATATAGACGCCTTGATTCTTGTTGCAATTGTGAACCAGGACCGGCGTGGCCCCCGCGAGCACATAGTACGTGTGGATGCCCGTGACGGTGAGGTCGTGGGTGCGCTGCCGCTCCTCGAAGTAGCGCGTGTCCGTGACCTTGACCGTGTCGCCCTCAGGGGTGCGCAGGGTCATGCCGGGACGGAGGTCGCCCGCCTCGACCCACTCGCTCTGGGAGACGGCCCAGAAGGGGTGGGTGGTGGTGGAGATCAGGGCCTCGGGTGTGCCCGTCTCGTCAGTAATGGTGAGGTCGACGAAGTGCTTGTCGTCCTCGGTGACGATCGTGCCCGCGACCTCGCGGACCGTCGTCTCACCCGTCTCCGGGTCGGTGACAGTGACCTTGTCGCCGAGTGCGACGTCCTCGATGGGTTTCGTGCTGCCGTCGGCGAGGAGGACTTGCGTGCCGGGCAGGAAGGAGTGGGGGGTGGGACACGTGCCCGTCCTCCCCTTCCCGACGGCTGTCTCGGCCTTCTCTCTCGCTGCGGCGAGGGCGTCCTTCGCCTTCCCGACGGCACTGTTTGCCTTGAACCAGTCCTTGATGCCACCGAGGAGGTCGGCGACGAGACCGGCCACTCGTTTGGCGAGCTGGGCTCCCTTGGCCCATTCCCACTTCAGGCCGTATTTGGCAAGGATTTTCCCTGCAAGACCACCGGCAAAGCTGCCTGCGATGTTGAGCGCGGTTTCTCCGCAGGCGGCCAGGTCGCCGCTGGAGATGCAGTCGAGCGCGGCATTGATACCGAGTTGGTCCTTGGCGATCTCCACCAGGGCTGTGCCCGCGGACTTGATCCTCTGTGTCGCCGTGGCCTGTTGGTTCTCCGCTGCAGCAATTTCTTCCTCTGCCTGGTCGACGTCGTCGTCGCCCTTGCCGGCCTTGCGCTTGTCCTTCTTATCGGCCTTTTCGCCGTTCTTGCCGACCGGCTTGCCGCCGCTGCACGTGTAGGTGCCCTGCCAGCACTCCGGAGGCATCTCGCCGCTGGGATCGGCGAGGGTGACCGGTGTGTTGTTGGCGTAGCTGTAGCCGTTGATCTGCTGCGGCTGGGTGTAGTCGATCAGCGGGTCGACGGAGATGAATTTGCCGATGACCGCGTCGTACTCACGCGCGCCCAGGCGTGTCAGCCCGGTCGACTTGTCGATCGTGCCACCGACATAGCCCTTCTCGCCGGGCCAGCTCCCGGTCGCCTCGCCCCGCTCGACACCGTACGGGTCGAAGCGGCGCTGCGAGACAGCGCCGATCGCGGCGTCAATGGCGAGCTCGCCCGTGCCGTGGTGGTCGGAGGCGATGAACGACACCTTGTTGTCGTTCATGCGCACCGCGACCGTCTGGCCGGCGTGGGAGTAGTAGCGGGTGGCTTCCTTCTTCGTTCCGTCGGCGGAGAGCTTCAGCTCCATGCCGGGCAGGTAGACGGTCGTGCCGGTCGGGTCCTTGCGCTGGACCCGGTTGCCGCCGCTGTCGTACAGGTAGGTCGTCTCGGACCCGTCGGCCTCCTTCGCCTTCGCGAGCTTGCCCGTGTCGGTCCACTCCAGCACCTGGGCGTCGCCGCCGATGGTGCGCTTGGTGGTGTTGCCGGTGGCGTCGTACTCGTAGGTCGACAGACGGTCCCCGGTCGGGGTGTTCTCGACGACCTTGGTGACCTGGTGCGGACCGTCGCCGAGAGCTCCGGCACCGCCGTAGGTGTAGGTGCGGGTGATGTTCTGCACCGGGTTGAGTCCGGTGTCGTGGACGGTCTCGGACGTCCGGTTGCCGATGGCGTCCGTGACGTACGACTTCCAGTACGGGGCAGGGCCGCCCAGCGGGTTGGCGCCCGGGGCGGCCTGGCAGGCCGTCGGCCCGGAACCCTCGACGGGAGCGGTCGAGCCGATCGTGCCGTTCCCGGACGCGGCGGCCACGGTGGACACGGGGGTCCACGCCTCGGCAAGACGCTTGCGCGAGTCGTAGCCGAAGCACTGGACGTCGGGTGAGGCGGTGTTCGACGTGTCCGCGATGGACAGGACGTTGCCGGCCTGGTCGTAGGAGTAGTTCGCCTCCTTGGCGGGGGCGGACGCGCCGTAGACGTCGACCACCATGCGCGTGAGCCGGTCCGTGCCGGTCTCGTAGTCGAAGGTCTGCCAGACCTTCTTGCCGCCCGTGTTCAACTCGAGCTGCTGGACGTGGCTCCGGTTGGAGTAGACGGTGTTGGTGACGTACGGCGTCGTGCCTGTCAGCGTCGTCGGGCGCTGAAGGTCGTCGTAACCGTTGACCAGCACCTCGGCAGGCAGGTCACCCGCGGCGGGCATGCCGCTCGACTGCAGGGTGCCGTCCCGGTTGTACGCCGAGGTGAAGGTGTACGTGCCGGCCAGCGCCCCCTGAGAGGCGGGCACCACGTAGGCCGTCTTCAGCGGACGGTAGAAGTTGTCCCATGCATGGATGACGGTGCCGAACGACTCCGTCGACGTGACGTAGCTGATGTCGGCCCACGCGTGCCCGAGCATCCCGGTCCTGTCGTACCGGGTCTCCGTCAGGCGCGTGCCCGTGGTCGGCTCGCCCTGCCAAGTGGAGAGCGTGCGGCCGAGTTTGTCGTAGACCGTGGAGACCTTCTTGCCCCGGCTGTCCGTGGACGAGACCGGGCGGTCGAGCGCGTCATACACGGTGGTCGAGGTGCCCGCGTCGGGGTCGACGCTCTTGGTCTTGCGGCCCAGCTGGTCGTACTCGTATCGCCACTCGTTGCCCTGCGCGTCGGTGACGGTCTTGAGCTCGCTCTTCGGCGTGTAGGTGTACTTCGTTACGTCGTAGCCGGAAAGCGGATTCGGAGAGTCCCCCCGGTAGTGCCAGATCTCCTTGGTATTGCCCGCGAAGTCCGTGATCGTGGTGGTGGGCACGCCGCCCGTGGGCGGGTCGACCGTGGTCCGCTCACCGTCGTACGTGGTGGTGGTGCGCCACTGCTCGACGCCCGACACGGCAAGGATCTGGGCCGTCTGGCGGCCGAGGCCGTCGTACTCCAGCAGGCTCTGCTGACCGACCTCACCGTTGTGGACGATCAGCAGTTCGTCGGAGGCCGCGCCCGCCGCGTTGTATGTGGCGTGGGTCTTCTTGACCTTACCCGTGCCGTCGTAGAACGAGTCCGCGACCATCCGCGTCCCGCCCGGCCCCTCGGTCTGGATCTGGCGCGGGCGCAGCAGGCTGTCGTACAGCTGGTACTCGGAACCGTACGAACCGTCGTTCTCGATCTTCTCCGTCCGGATCGCCGTGACCTTGTCGCGGCGGACGTTGTACGAGTACTTGATGCTCGGCGTCTGGATCTTGGCCCGGTCGGGGAGCCAGACAGAGGTCAGGCGGCCGAGAGCGTCGTAGGCAAGGTCCGTGCGCTTGCCGTTGGGGTCGGTCTGGCCGGTCGACATGCCCCAGGCCGGGACATAGTCGGTGGTCGTGACGTGGCCCAGCGCGTTGGTGTTCTTGGTCTGCGAGATCAGGCCGTTGACGTCCGTGTAAGCCGTCTTGGTCTCGGCTCCGGACGCGTCCGTCTGAGACAGCGGGCGGCCGAAGGCGTCGTACGTGGTGGTGCCGGTGACCTGGTAGGTGCCCGTGGTTCCGTCGTGCGACGTGAGGCGCTCAGTCTTGGTGGCATCGCCCTTGGTGGGGGCCTCGCCGAACGCCTTGCCGTCGTAGGAGGTGCGCTCGTCCGCGTGGACTTGAGTTCTTCGGTCGGGTGTGGCAGAGCACCTTACACCCACGGCCTCGCTGCGGGAGGGCAGGGAGAGGATGTTCGCCCCGACATTGTCGGCGTACCAGGTGCGCGTGCAGGTGTCGTCGGCCATCGTGGAGACGTCACCCTGGTCGTCGACCTCCAGCACCCGGCCGGTGCCGTTGGTGGTGTCGTACTTCGTGGTGCTCTTCGTCTCGCGCCAGGTGCCGTCGGACAGCAGGCTGTAGCCACGCTCGGTGTCGGAGCGGACGATGACCGAGTGCGATGTGCCCCAGCTGCGGGTCTGCGTTGCGGTGGTGTACTTCCAGGGCTGGTTGATCACCTTGGAGACGAGCTTGGTTCCGTCGTAGGTGTGCGCCTCCAGCTGGTGGCCGGTGAACTCCTCGGCGTCCGTGTACTCGACCCCGGTCGAGTCCTTGACCTTGACCGAGCGAGTGCCGCCGGCCGGGTCCTTGTCGCCGTCCATGCCCTGCAGGTACGTGTAGTCGATCCGCGAGGTCTGGTGGTCAGCGCTGCCCGAGGTGACGGTGACCTTGCCGTAGCCCTGCCAGCCACCCCACGTCAGGTACTTGTCCTCGGTGATGCCGTCCGGCTTGGCTTTCCGCCAGGCCGCTTCGCCGCTGTAGGCGTACCGCGTGACGAGCGAGTCGCTGCCACCGGTGCGGTCGGTCTCGACGATCTCTGCGACGACGTACTTGTGGAACCAGTCCGTGATCGGCTCGATGGTGCCGGGCGGTGCCCACTTGACCGGATAGCAGCGCTTGGTCGACTCGCCCGGGTTGGGCAGCGCGGCCTTCGTGCACTCGGTCGGCGCATAGTTGACGTCGAGCTGCGCTCCGGTCTCGCTCAGGACGGCCGCGAGCCGGTAGCGGTGGAACGGCGCGATGTTGTCGCCGACGGCGTCGACGCGGTTGGCCAGCTGCTGGCCGTACAGCTCCAGGGTGGGCAGCTTCGCCGCCGTGCCGACCCGTCCCTCGTGGTCGATCTTCGACAGCCACAGGGTCTTTGAGTCGTCGCCGTTGTCAGTGAAAAGGTGGGTGAACGTCCACGCGTCCACGTCCTGATACGTGGACGCGTCCTTGCGCATCTGGGTGGTGATGCCGGTCAGCCGCTTCGTCGTCCAGAAGGTCTGTCCGACGGTGCACTTGGTGTCGGCCTTGCACTCCTGGTCGACCGGTGTATCCGGCCAGTACGCGGCGTTCGCCTTGGTTCGCTTGGACTCCGCACAATCGAAGTCCGTGGTGGGCAGGCAGCGTTCGAAAACGTTGAAAACGACGCGGGCGGGTGCCTCGGCCGCGTAGACGGAGCCGTCGCGCTCGCCGTAGTCGATCCGCTTGAGATAGCCGCCGCGGTGGTACGCCGTGCCGTTGACGTCCGTCTTGCCGTTGAGGGCGTAGTGGTTCGTCTCGGGTGCGTAGAAGTAGGACATCACGTTCCCGTGGGTGTCCTTGACGTAGTCCAGGCTCCAGCGCCAGGCCTGCTTGCAGTGCGCGCTGGTGAAGGTGGCGTTGTAGCAGGGCTCGCCGGAGTCGTCACCGAAGACGGGGACGGTCCACGTGGAGCCGGTCTCCTCGTTACCGGTGGCCCAGCCGGGCAGACGGTTGAGTCCGAACCAGTACTCGGTGCCGTCGGAAGTGATGACTTTCCAGTGCTCGCCGTTGTTGTCGCCGTTGTGCGTGGCGCCGGTGAGCTTTTCCACTCTCGTACCGTCGTCGGACGAGAACTTCCAGTCGCCGGTCTTGTCGTCCTTGATCAGCTCGCTGGAGCTGCCGTTGAGCATGACCGTGGCGTTGTCGAACGCCCAGCACTGTTCACCGGAGGTCGAGTGGCCGTCGTCGGAGCACGGCTTGTAGCGGCGCTCGATGTAGCCCGCGTCGTACGAGAAACCCTCTCCGACCCACGAGCCCTGGTTGTTGGTCGCGGAGGTACGGCCGTCGGCGGACTGGGACGAGTAGCCGAGACCGACCGTCGGGGAATGACCGCCCGGCGTGGGCACCGTCCGCATCGGATAGTTCCAGCTGAAGCCGCCGGACGAGTTGGCAACATTCCAGCTCGCCGACGGGGAGAGCGAGGTCGCCTTGTACGTGCCCTGGGCAGAGGACGGACCGGCCGCGAGCGCGACCATCTCCGTGCCCTCGACGGCCATGGTCGACGGGCCGGACTCCCGAGCGGGGGCAGCGACGACGGTGGCGGAGACCGTGCGGTCCTCGGGGTCGTTGACCGTCGGCAGCGGCTTCGGCAGCTCGGGGCACGCCTTGCTGCCGGGGGTTGCTACGGCCGCACAGGCGGGCAGCTGGACGAGGTGCAGGCGGGAGGCGTACGAGCCGCCGTAGCCCTCCGCGAAGGAGGAGTAGTCGACGGTCAGGCGCACCTTCGCGTCCTTCGCCTTGCCGTCGGCGCGCTCAATGCGCAGCAGCGCGGCTGAGTGAAGTTCGGCGGCCCGCTTCGCGGGCAGCACGTCGACCTTCACCTCGGCCGGGGCGGCTGGGGCGGAGGCGCTGCCGGCGCGTGCCGACTTCGCTGCCTTGGCCGGCACCGAGGAGACCGCGACCGGCAGTCCGCCGACCGTCGTCTCCTTCGGCGCGGTGGACGCGACGGCGAGTTCGGCGCTGCCGCCGCCGGGCCACACCGCCTTGTCGAGCGCCCTGACCTCGGCCTTCTTCGCCGGGTCGGCCGGACGTGGTGCGGCCTTGGCGTCCTTGCCCTCGATGGGGTCGCCAAAGTCCTGCACGCCGGGTCTGCCCCGGCCCTGTTCCTGCAGGGTGAGCGGCATCGCTTGGACCGTGCCGGCGGTCAAGGCGATGGTCACCCCCAGGGCGGTCGCTGCAAGCAGCCGCCCGGGTATGCGCCGGTTCAGCAACCGGCCACGAAATGGCATCACGTGTCTCCGCACGTAGAAGGGATGAGCAGGGAGAACGGGCGGGTGCGCCAAGTGCTGAACCGGCGCACCCGCCCGCACGAATCACATGTCGGGCAAGGACTCCGGGTTGGCCATCTTCAGGATCGCGGTCGTGTCCCCCGCTCCGCTGTACACACGGACCTCGTCGATCGCTCCGGCGAAGTACTCGCTGCCGCCGCCGAGCGCCGAACGGCCCACCTGAAGCCCGCCGGTGGCGCCCCACAGGGTGTCGTCGGTGCGGTCCGCAACGTCGGCGAGCATGCCGTTGACGTACAGCCGGATCTGATTGGCGAACGCGTCGTACACGACGGCCAGGTGCTGACCCGCCGGGTCGGTGTTCGGGAGCGCCTGGCCGTCGGTGAACTTCTTCACCGTCGCCGTGGCCGAGTCGGACTCCGCGACAGCGAGCTCCCACATCGACGGGGTCTCGGCGTCCGGTCCCGGCCGGTAGCGGACCGCGAGGCGGTTCGCCGCCGTGCCCGGAAGGGACAGGACCGTCTGCGCCTTGACCGGGTCCAGCGAGGTGATCTGGGCGCGGGCCGTCACCGTGAAGCTCGCGGCTCCGGTGACCGGAGCAGTGGCGGTCGACGCGTAGTCCCCGTCACCGTCCAGCAGCAGGTGACCGTCGCCGACCATCGGGCGCGGGTCTAGCGAGTACGGATCGGTGGGCGCGGGAAGGATGTAGGCGTTGCCCGCGAGGCTCAGTGCTTGCCCCGACCCCGTGTCCGGAGAGGAGCCGGAGGAGGCCGAGTCGAGCTGCCAGTAATTCATGCGGCTCGGCTTGACCGTCATCATCTCCGCCACCTGGGCGGCGGGCACGACGCGGTCGAAGACGCGGACCTCGGCGAGGTCGCCATCAAGGTTGTCGCGGTAGCCGCTCTTCGCCGTGGTACGGCCGAGCTGCAGCGGGCCGTAGGACCGCCACACCGAGCGGCGCGAGGCGACGCCCTTGGAGTACTCGTTGACGTACAGCCGCAGTTCGGACTTGGTGGCGTCGTAGACGCCGGTCAGCAGGACCCACTGGTCGGCGAGCACCCTGACGCCGGTGGCGACGGCCTTCCACTCGCCGAGCGAGTCGACGTCGGTCACCGGGACGGAGAACGCCCAGGTGCCCGCGGTGTGGTCGTAGCCGAGGGTGAAGCCGGGCTCGCCGGTGCCGTCCTGGCTGACGACGGCCATGTCACGGGTCGGGGTGCCCTTCGGGCGGACCCAGGCGCTGACGCTGAAGCTCTTCGAGGAGTCGAGGACCGTCTCGTTGACATCCGCGTAGGCGGCGGAGGTGCCATCGAAGCGGGCGGCCGCGTCGACCTTGCCGCCGGGACCCTCCACACCGAAGGTGACGCCCGTGCCCGCGTTCGCGGAGAAGGCTCCGGTCTCGTCGTGCGCCTCGGTGCTGGTCGGCGCGTCGGCGAGGCTCCACTGGGCGGCGACGGGGGTTCCCTCGGTCACGAGGAACTCATAGTGCGCCTTGGTGCTCGGGTTCTCCGCCTTGTCGACGGCGATGACGTCGACCCAGTGGCGTCCCGCACGGGGCGGCATCCACGTCACGGTCGCGGAGCCGCCGGCCGACGTGGCGTTGACAGTCGTAGCCGGGGAGGCCGTACTGTCGAACGCGTACCGGTACTTCACGATATCGGTGTCCGGCACGGAGTCGTTCGGGTTGGGCGAGAAGGTGAACGAGCCGTAGGTGCCGACGCCGTCGTGGTAGACGCTGTCGGACGGGTACTCCTTGGAGAGCACGTTCGGCTTGCCCGGCAATGTCTTGTCGTAGATGAACTCGCAGCGGACCGTGTCGCCGTCATAGCTCCAGGGCCCGTAACCGTCACCGTCGTAGGCGCGTGCGCTCCAGAAGATGACGGTGTTCTGCGGGATCGTCGACTTCACCGTGTGCGTGAATTTGGTGCTGGGCGTCGGCGCGAGCCAGCTCGGGGTGAGGTACGTGTAGCTCTTCGCCTCCTTGGTGACCGGGTCCGTCCAGTCCACCTTGAACTCGACCTTGACCTTGTCGGTCTGACCGTTGGCATGGTCGGGGTCGCTCGCCACCGCCTGCAGCTGCGGCGGGACCTCCGCATAGGGGCGGCCGGCGCCCGTGGCGCACACACCGCCAGGGTTCTGCGACAGCGTGGTGATCTTCCGCGGCAGGTTGTTGTAGCTGATCGACAGATACGCGTTGCCGCAGACCCGCTTCCACTCCGGCAGCCGGGTCTCGTCGGCGGCTCGCAGGCCGAGCGTCATCGAGGACCAGCCCTCGGCTGCGGCCGTCTTCACCTCGGTGGTCAGCTCGCCCGTGGCGCCGGCCTCGAAGTGCAGGTTGGCCTGGCTGGAGCAACTCGTCGGCGAGATCGCCTTCTCGACCGTGCCGATGTGGTCGAGCCAGTCGTCCGAGGTGTTGGACCAGTTGGAGGAGGAGGTGATGCTGTAGTTCTTGCCGCCGATGCGGTAGAGCCGGATCGGCTCGGCGGTCGGCGTCGCGCTGTAGATGTGCTCGACGCGTGCGGAGAACGTCGCGCCGAGGATCTGCTTGCCCGAGTAGAACGACATCGGCATGGTGAACAGAACACGGCGGACGCCGACGCCGTTGCAGGACACGGGGTTGTAGTCGGTGGGGCACTTGCCCACACCGGCGCTGCCGGAGTACTTCCAGTCCTGCTCGGTCGGCATGCCCGACATCACGCCGGTCCACGCGGTGCGCGAGGTGGTGCGCTGGATGGGGTCGATGACGACCGGGAAGACGGTGTCCTTGCTCTTGAGAAGCTTCTGGTCGGGCACCAGGGACAGCTTCCCCTTGCCGACCTGGACGCCGAGCGGCGAGGTCTTGCCCCCACCGCCGGGACCGGCGAGCGCGGGCTCCGGGGCGACGGCCGGGGCGGGAGCCGCGTCCGCGGACGCGGCGGCGAGCGCCTTGGAGACGGCCCGCGGGCCCTGCTTCCTGGCGGCGGCCTCCTTGACGGCGGCCGAGTCCCACATGACGGGCTTGCCGGCCTCGAAGACGGTGCCGCCGACGGCGGCGTCCTCGGCCTTGAGCGCGCCGGTGGCAGCCTCGGTGACCTTCAGCCCGTCGGTCGTGAGGCCCAGGTCGACTCGGGCGATCCTCGGATCGGCGGCGGCCTCGGGTGTCTTGACGATCAGGAGGTGACCGAATCCGTCGGCCTCCGCGCGCACCGTGAGGTCCACACCGGGCAGCGCGTCCTTGTACGTGGCCGTCTCACCGTCGAGGACCGGTGCCGGCAGCTTTCCGTACGGCCAGGTCAGGGACAGTTCGCGGCCCGCCTGGTTCATCCTGACGAACGGCTTGCCGGCCGTGCCGTCCGAGAACGACAGGGCCACGGCGGTCGCCTTCGGCGCCACACTGCCGTCGGACCGGCGCACCAGGGTCTTGTCGATGTCGACCCACGAGCCGTCCCGGAAGGTGCGGATCGGATCGGTGTACTCCCGGGCCGTGAACGTCCCGTTGGGCTCGGCGTAGATCTCCCGGCGCGCGGTGCGCATGCCGAGGATCTCGATCTTCTTGTTGCTCTTCTTCGCGACCGCGAGGGCCTCGGCCTCCGTCTGCACGGGGGTCCCCGCGCCGACGGCGGACTGCTTCGGTGCGGCGTCCGCACCATCCGGTTCGTACGGCAGCGCCTGGAAGCCGCCGGTCAGTACGACGCCGGCCGTCACCGCGGCGATCGCGCCGCGCAGCCCGAGGCCGCGTCGTATACGTCTGGACACGTGTCCGTTCTCCTTGTGGTTCATCAGCGGACCGCCGCACCGAAGGCGGTGCCGCCGGCGGGGATACCGCTCTCGCCGGGCTTGAATGTCTGCGTGGGGGCGCCGCCGTTGGCGACGTTCCACGGAAAGAGGTGGACCGCGTGGCCCGCCGCGGGCCCGTAGGGCATGCCGACGTACAAACCGCCCGGCGCGGCGGCCAGGCTGAGGCCCGCAAGCTGGTTGGGGGCCGGTTCGCCCGGGATGCCGTAACCCGGGTCGAACCAGGCGTCGGAGACCCCGGGCGCGCCGACCATGGGCACGACGTGGACGCCGCCCTTCTCGCGGTGCTCCTCCGACGACTCCTCACCGGGGACGCCGACAGCGAGCCGGGTATTGCCGGCAGAACTGGTACTGCTGGGAGCGGTGTTGACGGCCGTAAGGCGCTGGCCGAAGAAGTCGCCCGGCTCGCTCTCCTGCTCTACGTCGGCGGAGTTCTGGTCGAGCCACATGGTCTGGGTGAAGGTGCCCGAAGCGGTGACCCGGAAGACGTGGACGGCACCCGCGTCGACCGTCGTGGACAGATCCTCGCCGGGGACGCCGACGGCGAGCAGTGACTCCGTGGTCGACGTCGCCCCTGCCGGGCGGTAGGGGACCATGGCCAGTGACGTCGCGAAGCCGTCGCCAGGCTCCTCGCTGCCCCCGATCACATCCTGGTCCTGGCCCAAGCCGAACAGCGGCTTGGGGGAACCGGACGACAGCGTGTGGCTGAAGACGGCCGCGCCTCCCGCGAACCTCGCCGAGCCGATCGCCTCACCGGGCGTTCCGACGGCGAAGTGCGTCGGTGTGGAGGCGATCGCCGCGCCGAAACGGTCGTCCACCTCGGCCGTGCCAGGTACCGCTCCGCCCGTCTCGACGTCCTGGTTGACGCTGGCCACGGTCTGCGCGGTCCCGTGGATGTAGACGAAGCCGCCGGCGTCCTCCACCGTGCCGATCGACTCCCCCGGTATGCCGACGATCAGGTACGGCACGTCCGCGGACGTCTTGCCGGCGGAGAGTGCGTACCCGGCCCAGTCGCCGGGTTCGGCGGCGCCGCCCAGGGTTGCTGTGTCGCCCTGCATGTGCTCCTTGACGGCCTTGCCACCGTTCAGACCAGCCGGAGAGCCGTACACGATATGCACCCAGCCGGCGTCGGCGTTGGTGGAGAGGTCCTCGTACGGGGAGCCGACAGCCAGGTCGGCGCAGCCGTCGGAGTCGGCGTCGTACACGGCGAGGGCAAAGCCGTACTGGTCGCCAGCTTCGGAGCCGCCGGGGACTCCCGGGGTCTCCTGTGACAGCTGCAGGGCCCCCTTGCCGCCGCCGTAGACGATGTGCACGACGCCCGCGCGCGTCTTGCCGTTGGCGGTCGCCTCCGGATCGGCGATCGCCGTGTCGCGGATCCCGTCGCCGTTGAAGTCCGACTCCACGCCGGAACAGCCGGGGGCGACCGCGCCGGTCGTCGCCGGGCCGAGACCGAGGGCGGAGGCGGTCAGGACGAGTGCGCTCGCGGCGAGCGCCGTTCGCCGTCGGACGGCCCGCAGCCGCAGGGGCGTTCTGATGTCCAATGGACTGGTCCTCCCTTAGGTGGTCGGCGGTTCACCGCCGGACGTCTTCGAAATCTGACCGAAATAGCAGGATTCGGGTACTACTTGCCGGTCTGGACGCATACGACCGGCTCGCGTGCGGTCGATGGACCACCGAGTTGACGCCACATATGAACGTCCGTTCGACGGCGAGTCGCGCCCGGCAGAACAGGCAGCACAGCCGCCTGCGTGGTGTCGGGGTAGCTGATGGCTCATCCGTCGTCGGGAATGCCACACCCCGCACTGGCCTTCAGTTCAGAAGCACGCCCCATGCGGATCGGTCGGCCGCTGGACCGCTTCTGCATCCGCGGTGGTCTCACGGAACGGAATGGGGCACCGTTCCGCTGTAGAACCTGCCGACGGGGCCTGTCGATGTCGACCCACGAGCCGTTCTGATAGGTACGGATAGGGTCGGTGTACTCCTGGGCCGTGAACGTGCCATTGGCTCGGCGTAGATCTCACGGCGAGCCGTGCGCATGCCGCGAATCTCGACCTTCTTGCCGCTCTTCTTGGCGATCGTGAGCGCCTCGGCCTCTGTCTGCACCGGCTTGCCTGCAGCAACCGTCTACTGCTCGGGCACGGTGCTGTTCGGTCTGAGTCGCCGGGAAGTGCATTGAAGCCCCCGGTCAGTACGGCGCCGGCCGCCACTGCGGCGACCGCGCCGCGCAGTACGAGGCTGCGTCGTATGCGTCTGGACACGTATCCGTTCTCCCTGTTGTTCATCAGCGCACCGCCGCACCGAAGGAGGTGTCACCCGTGGGGATGCCGCCCTCACCGGGCTTGAAGGTCTGGGTGGGCGCGCCGCCGTTCGCCGCGTTCCATGGGAAGAGGTGGACGGCGTGGCCTGCCACCGGCCCGTAGGGCATGCCGACGTACAGCCCGCCCGGGGCGGGCGCCAGGCTGAGGCCCGCGAGCTGGATGGGGGCGGGTTCGCCGGGGATGCCCATGCCCGGTTCGAACCAGGCGTCGGAGACCCCGGGATCACCAACCATCGGCACCATGTGGAAGCCGCCCTTCTCACGGTGCTCCTCGGCTGACTCCTCACCGGGCGCACCAATGGCCAGACGGGTATTGGTCCCCGAACTAGTGCTGTTCGGAACCGTGTTGGCCGCCGCGAGTCGTTGACCGAAGAAGTCCCCCGCTTCGCTCTTCTCCTCGACCTCGAGGCTGTCCTGCTCGATCCACTCCGTCTCGACGAAGCTTCCTCCCGGCGCGATCTTGAAAACCTGCACGGCACCCGCATCGATGACGGTCTTCAGGTCCTCGCCAGGGGAACCGATGGCCAGGAGAGCCTCCGTGGTGGAAGTAGCACCAGAGGCCCGGTACGGCACCATCGCGACAGCAGTTCCGAAGCCGTCGCCCACTTCCGGGGCTCCGTCAACCACGTCCAGGTCCTGGCCGAGACCAGCGATCGGCTTGGGATGGCCAGAGACCAGAGTGTGGCTGAACACACCGACACCGCCGGCGAAAGTGACGGCTCCCAGTGCCTCGCCCGGTCTGCCCACGGCGAAGTGAGTCGGAGTGGCCGCCAGCGACGCGCCGAACCGGTCGTCCGTCTCGTTGGCTCCGTCCACGGCTCCCGCTGTCTCGGTGTCCTGGTGGTTGCCCTGTGCAGTGGCCGCGTCATTCGCGACGTAAAAAAAGGCCCCGGTGTCCACAGCCGCGTCGATATCCTCACCGGGTGTGCCGATCAGCAGGTATGAGGTGCCACCGGCTGTCCTGCCTGCGGCCAGGGCGTAGCCGGTCCAGTCGCCCGCCTCATCGGCGCCGCCGAGCGAGTACCCCGCGCCCTGCTTGTGCTCTCTGACACCTTTGCCGCCGAGAAGGCCGGTCGGCGACCCGTAGACGATCTGAACGAGACCGGCATCGGAGGCCACGAGGTCCTCGTACGGGAATGCCGACTGCGAGATCGCTGCAGCCGTCGGCGTCGGCGTCGTAAACGGCGAGGGCGAATCCGTACTGGTCGTCGTCCTCGGCGCCGCCGGGTACGCCCGCCGTCTCCTGCGACAGCTGCATAGTCCCCTTCCCACCGCCATAGACGATGTGGACAAGGCCTGCGCGCGTCTTGCCGTTGACGGTCGCCTCGGGATCGGAGATCGCGGTGTCTCGAATGCCATCGCCGTTGAAGTCCGACTCCACGCCACTGCAGCCGGCGACAGTCACGGCTGGGGCCGCCGGGCTGACGCCCAGGGCCGAGGCAGTCAGTACGACTGCACTCGCTGCGAGCATCGTTCGCCGTCGGACGGCCCGCAGGCGCGGGCGCGTTCTGATGTCCAATGGACTGGGTCCTCCCCTGCGTGGTGCCGGCGGCGCTCCGCCGGAGGTTTTGAAAATCTGCCTGACGAGCCGGACTCGGGTGCGACTTGCCGGTCTGGACGCATACGACCGGCTCAAGTACGACTGAGAGATCGCGGAGTTGACGCCGCGCACGCGCATCCGTGATCGATGGCAAGTCACGCCCGGGGGACAGGCCGCACAGCCGACTGCGTGGTGTCGGCGGCAGCTGATGGTTCGTCCGTCGTCGGGAATGCCACACCCCGATCGCGCCGTACTCCCGAGTGGGCGACCGCACTGGCCTTCAGTTCAGAAACAGGCCCCATGCGGAACGGTCGGCTGCTGGACCGCTTCTGCATCCCGTCAACGGGCTATCCCCAGTGACACTCCCACGCGCGCGGGGAAGGGAGTCGGAGTGCTGATACACAGGCAGCCTGCCTGCAGCCCTCCTGCTGTCGTCCGCCCCGGGTCCGGAACCATGGAAACCACGCGGTGTGGGCTCGGCATAGCCGCCGCCCCGGCCCAAGAGGCCACCCGTCCCGGGTACTTGGAGCGACGGGGCAGCCTCGACAGCCTCTTCGCCGGGGAAGTCCGCGTCCCGCAGTACGATTTCGGCAGTGCACGACAGGTAAGCAGTCGGCATGTGGCGGATCGCGGTGGCTGCCGTGGTACGTGGCTCCATAGCCCGGCCCAGCAGCACAACAAGCGTCGCCAGGAGCAGCGCCGTGACGGCCCGCCCCCGCTGCACACCGACCGGCAACATCGCTCGCTCCCCCCGGCTGTAAGCCTGTTTCGCAGGTGAGGCCCCCCACAACCCGCGGAATCGAACGCAATATCGCAGCCGCCGATACGCCGGACAAGATCAGATGTCCGACATCGGCCCATCCAATACGGTCACAACTTGATCACTTCACGTACGCCATAAGGTCATGAGCAACACACGAGCAGGACATCGGCGGCGGGACGGAGAGGGAATCCGGGCTTCACGGCGGGTCCTGGCGGGCCGGACCGGGCGATCACTCTGGCCACATGGGCATCACAGTTCGGGTTCCGCATGAAGCCGCCGTGATCACGTGAGGCAGCGGGGCTCATAGGGTGATCACATTCTTCTCTACAGAAAGTGACGTCATGCAAGCCGCGCTCATCCGACGTGCCGTGAATCCGCACGGACAGCGCAGAAATGGGCACGGCCCTTCCGGATTCCGGAAGGGCCGTGCCCCGTACGGCGGAACGGCTCAGCGCAGCAGCACGCCCGCGTCCTGCCCCGCGGCCTCCGGCGGCAGCGCCACCAGTCCCATGTCCGCGCCCGCCGGGATCAGCCGGTGGGCGGGCAGCACCCGCACCGTGTAGCCGAACGGTCCCGTGCGGTCCAGCGCCATCGGCCCCTCGTACACCCAGCGGCCCTCCAGATCCGGCCCGCTCGACGGCTTCAGCGGGAAGGTCTGGGCGTCGCGGATCGCGTCGTCGGAGTCGACCCGGCCCGCCACCGCCTGCACCTCCACGTCGTCCGGCCGCAGGTCACCGAGCCGGGCCTGCACCCGCAGCGTCAGCGTGGACCCGAGGCCCGCCGTCGCCGCGGCACCCGCACCGGCGTCCTGGTCCACGGCCTCCACGTGGTCGACCGCGACCCGCGGCCAGCCCGCCCGCACCCGCGCCTTCCAGTCCGCGAGCTCCTCGGCGGCGGACGCGTCCAGGGCCCGGTGGGCCTTCGCCGCGGGGGCGTAGAGCCGCTCGACGTACTCGCGCACCATGCGGCCCGCGAGCACCTTGGGGCCGAGCGTGGTCAGGGTGCGGCGCACCATCGCGATCCAGCGGTCGGGCAGGCCGCCCGAGCCCTGCTCGTAGAAGCGGGGCGCGACCCGCTCCTCGATCAGCGAGTACAGCGCCGCGGCCTCGAGTTCGTCGCGGCGGTCCTCGTCGGTGGCCGCGCCGTCGGCGGTGGGGATCGCCCAGCCGAAGTCCGGCTCGTACCACTCGTCCCACCAGCCGTCGAGCACCGACAGGTTGAGGGATCCGTTCAGCGCGGCCTTCATCCCGCTCGTACCGCACGCCTCCAGCGGACGCAGCGGATTGTTGAGCCACACGTCGCAGCCCGGGTAGAGCTTCTTCGCCATCGCCATGCCGTAGTCGGGCAGGAAGACGATGCGGTGGCGCACCTTCGGGTCGTCGGCGAAGCGCACCAGTTCGCGTACGAGACGCTTGCCTCCGTCGTCGGCCGGGTGGGCCTTGCCCGCGACGACGATCTGGATCGGGTGTGTGGGGTGCAGCAGCAGCTCGGTGAGTTTGCGGCGGTCGCGCAGCATCAGCGTGAGCCGCTTGTACGACGGCACCCGCCGGGCGAACCCGATGGTGAGCACGTCGGGGTCGAGCACCCCGTCGATCCACCCCAGTTCGGCGGCGCCCGCGCCGCGCTGGCGCCAGGACGCGCGCAGCCTCTCCCTCACCTCCTGCACCAGCTGCTCGCGCAGCGAGCGGCGCAGCTCCCAGATGTCGGCGTCGGGGATGTTCGCGACGGCGTCCCAGCGCGAGGACCCGCCGACCGACAGGGCGTCCTCCGCACGGCCCGCGCCGATCTGACGCGCCCCCAGCCGGAAGACCTCGGGCGCGACCCAGGTCGGCGCGTGCACGCCGTTGGTGATCGAGGTGATGGGCACCTCGGCCGCGTCGAAGCCCGGCCACAGGCCGGAGAACATCTCGCGGCTGACGGCTCCGTGGAGCCGGGAGACGCCGTTGGCGCGCTGGGCCAGCCGCAGGCCCATCACCGCCATGTTGAACAGGTTCGGCTCACCGCCGGGGTAGCTCTCGGTGCCCAACTGGAGCACCCGGTCGACGGGTACTCCGGGCAGCTCGGCCCCCTCCGCGAAATGGCGGGCGACGAGCTCGCGGTCGAAACGGTCGATGCCCGCGGGCACCGGTGTGTGGGTGGTGAACACCGTGCCCGCGCGCACGGCTTCGAGGGCCGCGTCGAATCCGAGACCGGCGCTCTCGCCCAGTTCACGGATGCGCTCCAGGCCGAGGAAGCCGGCGTGGCCCTCGTTGGTGTGGAACACCTCGGGCGCCTCGTGCCCGGTGATCCTGCAGTACGCGCGGACCGCCCGGACGCCGCCGATGCCGAGCAGCATCTCCTGGAGCAGGCGGTGCTCGCTGCCGCCGCCGTAGAGCCGGTCGGTGACGTCGCGGGCGCCCGGTCCGTTGCCCTCGACGTCGGAGTCGAGCATCAGCAGGGGTACGCGGCCGACCCGGGCGACCCAGATGTGGGCGTGCAGCAGGCGGCCGCCGGGCAGGGCCAGGGACACTCCGGCCGGGGTCCCGTCGGCCTCCCGCAGCAGGGTGAGCGGCAGTTCGTTCGGGTCGAGCACGGGATAGTGCTCCTGCTGCCAGCCGTCGCGGGACAGCGACTGGCGGAAGTAGCCGTGCCGGTAGAGCAGGCCGACTCCGATCAGGGGCACGCCGAGGTCGCTGGCGGCCTTGAGGTGGTCGCCGGCGAGGATGCCGAGGCCGCCCGAGTACTGGGGCAGGGCGGCGGTGACACCGAACTCCGGCGAGAAGTAGGCGATGGCGGCGGGGAATTCGCCGTCGCCGGGGTCGCCGTCCGCGGACTGGTACCACCTGCGTCCGTGCAGGTAGTCGTCCAGGTCGTCGGCGGCCGCGGCGAGCCGGCGCAGGAAGCGCCGGTCCTTGGCCAGTTCCGCCATCCGGGCGGCGGACACGTTCCCGAGGAGCCGCACGGGATCGCCGGCGACGGCCTGCCACCCCTCGGGATCGACGGAGCGGAACAGCTCTTGGGTCTCGGCGTGCCAGGACCAGCGCAGATTGCGCGCCAGGCCGCTGAGCGGTTGCAGTGGTTCGGGGAGGACGGGGCGGACGGTGAATCGACGAATGGCCTTCACAGGTCCCACCTTCGCAGGGGATGTACGCATCCGAGCGGACGCACGACGGTGTGCGCCCTTTTCCGTCGTTCCCGACCGTAGTCGCACCCCGTCCTCCCCGACCACGGCGCACGGCCCCCTCCTGGGGGCTCGCTTCCCCCAGGCTGCGCCGGGGGACCCCATGCGGCCGTAACCGCTGCTACCGATGGGCGTGCAAAGTTCCTCCGTACGGGGACCCCTGGTTCACGCTCTGCGGGTCGAACGCGCCGGTGGCCGCGTACCGTGCCGCGATCTCGGCGAGTTCGCACTCCGGGATCACGTCGCGGATGTCCGTGAATCCGCCGGGCGCACGCCGGTGCGCCAGATCGATGACCACCTCGGGCCCCTGCTGCCGGTTGGACAGCTGAAGCCGCGTCATGGCCGGCCGGCGGTCCGCCTCGTAGGCGGCGAGGGCGGTCACGGGGTCGCGGTGGCGGGCCAGCGCGTGGGCCAGCGCGCGGCCGTCGACGATGGACTGGGTCGCCCCGTTGGAGCCGATCGGGTACATCGCGTGGGCCGCGTCGCCGATCAGCGTCGTACGGCCCAGGGACCAGGCGGGCAGCGGGTCGCGGTCCACCATCGGGTACTCGTACGCGGCGTCGGCGGCGGCGAGGATATCGGGGACGCTGACCCCGTCGAACTCCCAGCCCTCGAAGCGGTCCGCGAAGGTCTCCACGGGGACGGCCCGGTTCCAGTCGCCGCGGAAGGTGCCCCCGGCCGTCTCGGAGGGTGCGGCGAGCGCCCAGTTGACGAGGACGTCGCCCCCGTCGGCGGGCTCGGAGATCGGGTAGACGACCGCCCGCAGCCGGTCGTCCCCGGCGATGAGCATGAAGCGGCCCGCGCGGGCGGCCGGCACGCGGGAGATCCCGCGCCAGACGAGCATCCCGTTCCACGGCGGTTCCCCCTCGCCGGGGTGGAGCGCGGCGCGTACGGCGGAGCGGATGCCGTCCGCGCCGATGAGCAGGTCCGGCTCCAGCGAGGCCCGGCCGCGCCGGGTGCCCTCGCTGTGCTCCAGGGTGACGCGCGGGCGGCCGTCGGGGAAAGGGTCGACGCCGGTCACGCGTACGCCGCTGAGCAGGGCGCACTCGCCGAGCCTGGCCCGCACGGCCTCGGCCAGCACGAGCTGCAGGTCGCCGCGGTGGACGGACAGCTGGGGCCAGTGGTAGCCGGCGCCCAGCCCGCGCGGATCGCGGGAGATGAGGCCGCCGCTGCGGTGGTAGTAGCGCAGCTCCCGGGTGCGTACGGCGCGTTCCTCGACGCGGTCGAGCACGCCGAGCGCGTCGAGTTCGCGCACCGCGTTGGGCATGATGTTCAGGCCGGCGCCGACGGGGCGGATCTCCTGGGTCGCCTCGACGACCGTGATCCGCTCGAACCCGGCCGTGTGCAGGGCGAGTGCCGCGGTCAGACCGGCGATGCCGCCGCCGGCGATCAAGATGTGGGTCATGGGGACGGTCTCCTCGTACTCTCCTGTGGGTCTCCTTCGGCGGTCAGCGGGCGGCCCGGGCGGGCGGCTCCACGGAGCGGCGCACCAGGGTCTCGTTGTCCCGGGTCAGGTCGAGCACGGAGCGCAGGAGGGCGACGGGGGCTCCGCCGCTGCCCGCGTCGTAGAGCCGTACCTCCTCGCTGTAGGCCTTGCGCGCGATGGTGAGGTGGCGGGCGCGGAAGGTCTTGAGGATGCGCAGGACGCGGGTGAGGGAGACGGCCGACGCGGTGAGCGTGGCGGGGACGCGGCCACCTCCCTCCCAGCTGAAGGCGGCGGAGAGCTTGGAGACCGCCGAGACGCCGCCGCGGTGGGCCGCGTAGTGGGCGCGCCAGGACGGCAGGCTGTACTGGACGGAGTCGTCGAGGAAGGCGTCGTAGCGCTCGTTGCCGCGATCGCACTGCCACAGCGTCAGGTCGACCAGCCAGAGCGGGACCTGGGCGGCGGCGGGGCCGAGGTAGTCGCGGCCTGCGACGTCGATCTCCTCGAAGTAGGAGCGCAGTTCGCGGGCGAAGAAGACGGGCGAGACGCGGGCGACGGTGAGGTCGATGGCGTCGACCATGGCCTGCACCTGCTGGGCGATGCGGTCGAGGACGAGGGCGAAGCAGGGATCGTAGGGCTCCAGGCGGGCGAGCTCCGCGCAGGTGTCGAGCGAGGCGACGAGGCTGGGGAAGACCATGCGGACGGCGTCCTGGAGGTTGCCCTCCATCGGGTCGCCCGTGTACATCCGCTGGCGCTTCCCCGACGGGTTCCAGGTCGTGTAGTGGTGCACGGTGTCACGCGGCACCATGTCGGTGCGGCGGCCCAGTTCCTCGAGGACGGGAAGCGCCTCCGGCACGGCAGCGAGCGGCTGCGTGCCGTGACGTTTCAGCGAGCCGAGGAGGATGCCGAGGTCGCGCATCGCGGCGAGCGCGTCGACGACGCCGAGCGAGGCCACCCGGTCCTCGTCGGGTACGAGGGTGCGCAGGGCGACGGTGAGCGCGGGCACGTCCGCCTCCGCGTTCATCGCGGGGAGCGCGGCGATCAGCGCGTCCGCGCCGAGCGGGTCCGCCGCGCGTATCTCCGCTATCCGGTAACGCGGTTCGCCAAGCACATCGAGACCGGGCGCGACAAGGTCGTACAGGGTCAACGGAACGTCCCTTCGGACAGAACGGTTCACTGGTGGGATGTGGGGCGGGCGGTGCGCGGGCGCCGCGGTGCCGCAGGGCCGCACGGCTCCCGCCGGGGCACTGTCCCGCCCCCGGTCACTCCACGGCGCCGCCGACCCGGTCCTGGCGTGGCGGCGCCATGGCGGGCGCGGGCAGCCGCAGCCGGGAGGAGAGCAGGGCGGCCAGGGCCGCGAACACGGCCCCGGCCAGAAGGGCGGACCTGAAGCCCGCTGTCTCGGCCGCGGCGTCACCGGCCGCCGTGGTCCCCGCGGTCGCGACGGCGACCAGGACGGCGAGCCCGAGGACCGAGCCGAACTGCTGGCTGGTGTTGACGAGTCCGGAAGCGAGCCCGGTCTCGTCGGGCGACGCGTCGGCGGTCGCCGCCACGTTGGTGGTGACCATGACGAGCGGCAGGGCGACGCCCAGGACGAGGCTCGGGGCCAGGACGGTGGTCGGGAACGTGCCGCCGGCGTCGAGCGCGAGCGCGAGCCAGACCATGCCGGAGAGCAGCAGGCCGAAGCCGAGCGTCATGGTGCGGCCCAGCCCCAGCCGGCCGATGAGCCGGCCGGTCTGCGGCGCGACCGCGACGACGACCAGGGACAGCGGCAGCAGGCCGAGGCCGCCGACGAGCGGGGACTGGCCGAGCACGCTCTGCAGGAAGAGGCTGACCAGGAAGAACATCGGGAACAGCGCCATCTGGGCCAGTGCGGCCAGGAGGTTGGCGAGCCGCAGGGCGGGGCGGCGCAGCACGGCGGGCGGCACGAGCGGCCGGGCGGCCTGCCGCTCCAGCAGGGCGAACGCGGCGAGCAGGGCGAGTCCCGCCGCCCCGCTCGCGAGCGTCCGCGCCGCGGTCCAGCCCGCCTCGCCCGCGCCGACGAGGGCGTACGCCAGGAGCCCGAGCCCGCCGGTCGCGGTGAGGGCGCCGCCGATGTCGAAGCCTCGTTCGCGGCGGCGTTCGCTCCGGGGGAGCAGCCGCAGGGCCGCGGCGGCGAGCACGAGCGCGACGAGGACGTTGAGCCAGAACGTGGCGCGCCAGCCCAGGAGATCGGTGAGCACGCCGCCGAGCACCGTGCCGAGCACCCCGCCGAGTCCGCCCATGGCGGCGAACACCCCGAGCGCCCTGTGCCGGCCGGGTCCGTCGGGGAAGAGGGTGAGCAGCAGGGCGAAGGCCGCGGCAGCGGCGAGCGCCGCGCCCACGCCCTGCGCGGCGCGCGCGGCGATCAGGTGCCCGGCGCTGCCGGCGACGCCGCCCGCGGCGGACGCGGCGGCGAGCAGCCCCAGTCCGGTCAGGTAGAGCCTGCGGTGCCCGAACAGGTCGGCGGTCCGCCCGCCGAGCAGCAGCAGTCCCCCGAAGGTGATGAGATACGCGTTGGCCACCCACGACAGACCGGCGGAGCCGGACCCGAGGTCGTCGCCCACGGAGGGCAGGGCGACGTTGACGATCGCGGTGTCCATGATGAGGAGCAGCTGGGTGGCGGCGAGCAGCAGGAGCGCGGGGCCGGCCCCGGACGCGGCGCGGTCGGCGTGGGCCGCGTCCGCGGTGCGGTCGGGGGTCACCGTTGCGGGGTCCTCTCGTCGAGCGCGTACCCGGACAGGCACGCCCGCGCCAGCGCCTCGCAGCTGTCCGTGTCGCCCTCCCACACCTGCTGCATCAGGTAGACGTGCGGTGCGCCGTGGTAGAAGCGCTCGTACTGCTCGTGGCGGGAGGCGAACTCCGAGCCGAGCGCGTCCCACGCCAGCTTCAGCAGCTTGACGCGGTCCTCGGCCGGGTGGCCGGGCGAGCGGATGTACTTGCGCACCAGCGGCCCCAGTTCCGGGTGGAGCAGATCCTCGGCGGAGGCGGGAAGCTGGATAACTCCGCCGCCCGCCAGCGTCTTGATCTCCTGGACCGCCGCCGGGTACAGCTCACCCGCCATGATCCGCTGCGCGAACGAGATCTCCTTTCCGGGCATCACGCCCCCGCGTCCGCCGTCGACCTGCTCGTACGACGCCTCGGCCGCCAGCACGAACGCCTTGGCCTGCGCCACCCTGCCCATCAGCCGGCCGATCGCCTGGGTGACGGGCGGCAGCTGGTAGGTGTTGTTCGCCTTGGTCAGCAGGATGGCGATGCCGGTCAGGAACTCCAGCTTGGTCCAGAAGCGCGTGGCGGCCTGGTGCACGAAGTTCACGTACGCCGGGGTGCGCCACCACATGCCGAACGTCGCGTCGACGTTCCGGTACGTCAGCACCCGCTCCCACGGCACGAACACGTCGTCGCACACGAGCAGCGCGTCGTTCTCGTCGAACCGCGAGGAGAGCGGGTTGTCGAAGACGCTGCGGGCCTGCGCCTCGTAGGAGGTACGGGAGAGGAACTTCAGACCGGGCGTGCCGATCGGCACCGAGAAGCACAGGGCGTGGTCGACGTCCTGCGGTGCGAGCGGCTCGATGGTGCCGACGATGACCTCGTTGCCGAAGACGGCCGCCGTGCCGATCATCTTGGCGCCGCGCACCACGACGCCGCCGTCCTTCTCCGCGACGACCCGCACGACCAGGTCGTCCTCCTCCTGCTCCGACGCCGCCTTCGTACGGTCGATCTGCGGGTTGGTGATGGTGAACGTGGGGTAGAGGTCGCCCTCGGCCAGCCTGCGGTGGTAGGCCACCGCGTTGTCCGCGCCGTCGAAGCCGTCGGTGGTGAACAGTTCCGGCGCCGCCGCGAACCCGGCCGCCCCGCCCGCCATGTAGTCCGGCGTGCGCCCGAGGAACCCGAAGCTCGACTCGGCCCACACCTTGTACGCGCGGCGCCGCTCGACGAGGTCCTCGTACGAGCGCGGGACCTTGAACGCGCGATGCGCACCGTCCGCGGTGAGCACGGACGCGTACCGCGGGTCGCGTGCCAGGTCGTAGAGCCGCGCGATCGATGCCGCGGTGTTGCGGAAGGCGGCATGGCGGGTGACATCGGCGACGCGCTCGCCGTCGAGCCACACCTCGCGCCCGTCCTGCAGCGATGCGAGGTATTCCTGGCCGGACCTGGTCAACGTCTCTCCTCGAAGGGACTGCGGCTGGACGGACCTCCGCCTGGCCGCGCTCGGGGCGGGCCGGCGGCGGCCGGTTCCAGCCGAGCCTGTCCCCCGCCGGGACACCGGGCAATGAACGACCGTCCAGCGGTCCTTAAGAACCGGCCAATCATGCGGCTGACGCACCCTTGCTGCGGTACTCGCCGGGCGTCATCCCGTACCACTTGCGGAAGGCCAGGTGAAAGCCGACCGTGCTCTGGTAGCCGACCCGTTCGGGCACGGCCGACTGCGGCAGCGAGGTCTCGCCGAGCAGCCGGGCGGCCTCCTGCATCCGGCGGCCCGTCAGATGGCGGGCGGGCGCCTCGCCGACGAGGTCCCGGAAGGCCGCGGTGAACGCGGAGCGGGACATGCCGACCTCGCGGGCGAGCGACTCGATGGTCCAGGGCTCGGCGAACCGGGTCGCGATGATCACCATGGCCCTGCTGATGCCGGGGTGCCCGAGGACGGGCAGAGCGGACGGATTGCCGGCCAGGTCGCGCAGCAGCGGCCGCAGCGCGAGCACGAGCGCCATCTCGAAGGCGCGCAGGGTGATGAGCCGGTCGCCCGGGCCCACCGGCCGGTCCGTCGTGGCGAGCAGCCGCAGGGTGTCGCGCAGCAGCGGCTCCTGGTCGACCTGGGAGCCGTCGAGCACCAGGGCCCAGGGCAGCGCCTTGTACAGGCCGGTCGCCGCGCTCGCGTCGTAGTGCAGTCCGGCGCACAGTATCCGGCTGACAGGTCCCTCCCCCTCGATGCGGATCTCGCCGGACGTGCCGGGCCGGCGCTCGGGCAGCATCGCGGCGAGCGACACGCCCCGCCGGTCGGGGCGGTCGGCGAGCCGGTGCGCGGTCCCGGTGGGGAAGACGGCGAGGTCGCCGGCGCGCAGTTCGATCGGCGTCTGGTCCTCGCCGGTGATCCAGCAGCCCCCTTCGGTGATGAAGTGCAGTACGGCACAGCTCTGCTCGGCGTCCCCCTCGATGGCCCACGGCGCGCGCAGATGCCACCGGCTGTCGAACACCCCGGTGAGCCGAAGTGGTTTCAGCAGCTCGCTCAGGAGGTCGTCACGCTCACTATGGGTCGGTTCCAGTGGTCGGTCCATTGGACGATCCTTCAACCCCCGCCCCGGATTGTTAATTGATCGGCCGAAGCCGCCGCCGCGAGCCTGGACGTGCCGTTCACGGCAGCAGCCACACCCTATCGAAGGGCCCTTCTGAGACATGTCCGATCACATTCCGATGCGCGTAGCCGTGGTGGGGGCGACCGGCTTCCAGGGCGGCGCGACGGCCCGTCTGCTGACCGAGCGGGGCCACCGGGTACGCACCCTGAGCCGCAAGCCCGAGGAGGACCGCCCCAAGCTGCCCGGGGTCTCGGTCGCGAGCGGCGACCTGGGCCGGCAGGAGGACGTGCGGCAGCTCTTCGAGGGCGCGACCCATGCCGCGGTGACGATCCCGCTGGTGTACGAGGCCGAGAAGGTCATGCGCTACGCCCAGCACATCGCGAGGGCGGCCCGGGACAGCAAGGTGCACCGGATCGTCTACAACGCCAACACCCGTGTCCCGCAGCAGACGACGAACGTCGCGGCCTTCGAGACGCGCCGCCTGGTGGAGACGGTGCTGCGCGAGGGCCTCGCCGAGAGCGGCGTGGAACTGGTCGTCGTGCGCCCTCCCGTGTATCTGGACAACCTCTTCAGCCCCTGGAACGGACCGGCGCTGGTGAACGAGGGCGTGCTCGCCTACCCGCTGCCCGCCGGCGTCCGTACCGCCTGGATCTCCCATCGCGACCTGGCGCAGGCGGTCGTCGGGGCCCTCGCCGCGGAGGGGATGGACGGCCGGGTCTTCGACATCGGCGGCGCGCAGACCCTGACCGGCCCGGAGCTAGCCGAGGCGTTCGCCCGGGGGCTCGGGCGTCCGGTGCGCTACACGGCACTCGAGCCGCACGTCTTCGAGCAGGGACTCGCGCAGATCCTGGGCCCCCGGACGGCGGCCGGGGTGGCGGGGATCTACCACTTCATGGCGAGCGGCGCCGAGCCGGGCCTGATGGCGGGCGACGGCGGCCGAGCGGCGCGGGAGCTGGCGTTCACGGCGGCGGCGGTGGACGAGTGGGTCACCCGGCAGCCGTGGCAGATGTGGTCGGGCCGTACGGCGGAGTCCGCCGAGACGGCCTGACGGCACGTCGGGAGCGACCGTATACAAGGGCAGACAGGAAGGACCGGTTCCGTTCGCGTGACGGGTCCGGTCCTTTTTCGTCCGTCTTGCGCGCCCCGCTACGTCCTAGTAGTTAACACATCGCCGGATTGGCCTCCCCTGGGGCGGGGGAAGGCTCATCCGGTACGTACGCGAGCGCGCCCTGAAGATCGCATCCTTTCCCGCCACCCGAGTGAACGCGGACAGGAGCCGACATGCCCGCACCCGGCCAGTCACCGACCGAGCAGTTACAAAGAAGACAAACACTGCCTCTACGTGCTCGACCCGCCCTGCCCGCACAGCCCTCAGGTGATGTCGTGAACTCGCTCATTGGTCGCATTCCCGTCCTGGACGTACGCCCGCTCGTCGACTGCGGCAGAAGGCCGGCGAAAGCCGTGGCGGGTGAGACCTTCCGGGTCACCGCCACGGTCTTCCGCGAGGGCCACGACGCGGTCGCCGCCAATGTCGTGCTGCACGACCCGAAGGGCCGCCCGGGGCCCTTCACCCCGATGCGGGAGCTGGCTCCCGGCACCGACCGCTGGGGCGCCGACGTCACCCCCGACTGCGAGGGCGCGTGGACCTACACGGTGGAGGCGTGGAGCGACCCGGTCGCCACCTGGCGGCACCACGCCGGGATCAAGGTCCCGGCCGGCATCGACACCGAACTGGTCCTCGCGGAGGGCGCCGAGCTGTACGAGCGCGCCGCGGCCGGAGTGCCCAAGAAGGACGGCCGTGAGGCGGTCCTCGCGGTCGCCGACGCACTCCGTGACACGGAACGGCCCGCGGCCGCACGGCTCGCCGCCGCCCTCGCCGCCGACGCCGCCGCCGCGCTCGCCCGTCACCCCCTGCGCGAACTGGTCAGTTCGTCACCGCCGCTGCCGCTCAAGGTCGAGCGCCGGCGCGCGCTGTACGGCTCCTGGTACGAGCTGTTCCCGCGTTCGGAGGGCGCGGTGGTCAAGGAGGGCGAGCCGCCCGTCTCCGGCACGCTGCGCACCGCGGCCGAGCGGCTTCCGGCCATCGCGGCGATGGGCTTCGACGTGGTGTACCTGCCGCCCGTCCACCCCATCGGCACCACCCACCGCAAGGGCCGCGACAACTCCCTGACGCCGGGCCCCCATGACGTCGGCGTGCCCTGGGCGATCGGCTCGGCCGAGGGCGGTCACGACGCGATCCACCCCGACCTCGGCACGCTCACGGACTTCGACCACTTCGTGCGGGCGGCCCGCTCGCTGCGCATGGAGGTCGCGCTGGACTTCGCGCTCCAGTGCTCGCCCGACCACCCCTGGGTGGAGGAGCACCCGGAGTGGTTCCGCCACCGCCCCGACGGCTCCATCGCGTACGCCGAGAACCCGCCGAAGAAGTACCAGGACATCTACCCCATCGCCTTCGACGCCGACATGCCGGGACTGGTCCGCGAGACGGTGCGGCTGCTGCGCTTCTGGATGGACCGGGGTGTGCGCATCTTCCGTGTCGACAACCCGCACACCAAGCCCGTCGTCTTCTGGGAACAGGTGATCGCCGAGATCAACGGCGCGGACCCCGACGTGGTCTTCCTCGCGGAGGCGTTCACCAGACCGGCCATGATGCACACGCTGGCCGCGATCGGCTTCCAGCAGTCGTACACCTACTTCACCTGGCGCAACGGCAAGCACGAACTCACCGAGTACATCCGGGAACTGTCCGGTGAGGCCGCCTCGTACATGCGGCCGAACTTCTTCGTGAACACCCCCGACATCCTGCACGCCTACCTCCAGGAGGGCGGCCGGCCCGCGTTCGAGGTGCGGGCGGTGCTGGCCGCGACGCTGTCGCCGTCGTGGGGCATGTACGCCGGGTACGAGCTGTGCGAGAACGTCCCGCTGCGCGTCGGAAGCGAGGAGTACCGCTGCTCGGAGAAGTACCAACTGCGGCCGCGGGACTGGGAGTCGGCCGAGCGGGAGGGCCGCACCATCACTCCTCTCATCACCCTGCTCAACCGGCTCAGGCGCCGCCACCCGGCACTTCAGCAGCTGCGCGACGTCCACTTCCACCACGCCGACAACGAGGCGGTGATCGCCTACTCCAAGCGCTCGGGCCAGGACGTCGTGCTCGTCGTCGCCAACCTCGACCCCCACCACACCCAGGAGGCCACGGTCTCGTTGGACATGCCGCGGCTCGGACTCGAAGAACACGAGACCGTACCGGTGCGCGACGAGCTCACCGGCGAGACCTATCACTGGGGCAGGGCCAACTATGTGCGCCTCGAGCCGGGCATCACGCCCGCGCACATCGTCACCCTGCGACCGTCCCCGCAGACCGGAGGGTCACCCACATCATGATCGTCAATGAACCCGTTCCCGACACGTTCGAGGACACTCCCGCCCGCGACCGCGACCCCGACTGGTTCAAGCGGGCCGTCTTCTACGAGGTCCTCGTCCGCTCCTTCCAGGACAGCAACGGCGACGGCATCGGCGACCTCAAGGGAATCACCGCCAAACTGGACTATCTGCAGTGGCTGGGCGTCGACTGCCTGTGGCTGCCGCCGTTCTTCAAGTCACCCTTGAAGGACGGCGGTTACGACGTCGCCGACTACACCTCGGTGCTGCCCGACTTCGGTGACCTGGCCGACTTCGTGGAGTTCGTGGACGCCGCCCACCAGCGCGGCATGCGCGTCATCATCGACTTCGTGGTGAACCACACCAGCGACCAGCACCCGTGGTTCCAGGAGTCCCGGACCAACCCCGACGGCCCGTACGGCGACTACTACGTCTGGGCCGACGACGACAAGCAGTACCAGGACGCCCGCATCATCTTCGTCGACACGGAGTCGTCGAACTGGACCTTCGACCCGGTACGGAAGCAGTACTACTGGCACCGGTTCTTCTCCCACCAGCCCGACCTCAACTACGAGAACCCCGCCGTGCAGGAGGAGATCATCTCCGCGCTGCGGTTCTGGCTGGACCTGGGCATCGACGGATTCCGGCTCGACGCCGTGCCGTACCTGTACCAGGAGGAGGGCACCAACTGCGAGAACCTGCCGCGCACGCACTCCTTCCTGAAGCGGGTGCGCAAGGAGATCGACGCGCACTACCCGGACACGGTGCTCCTCGCCGAGGCCAACCAGTGGCCCGAGGACGTCGTCGACTACTTCGGCGACTACGCGGCCGGCGGCGACGAGTGCCACATGGCGTTCCACTTCCCGGTGATGCCGCGGATCTTCATGGCGGTGCGGCGTGAGTCCCGCTACCCGGTCTCGGAGATCCTGGCCAAGACCCCGGCCATCCCGAAGAACTGCCAGTGGGGCATCTTCCTGCGCAACCACGACGAGCTCACGCTCGAGATGGTCACGGACGAAGAACGCGACTACATGTACGCGGAGTACGCCAAGGACCCGCGGATGCGCGCCAACATCGGCATCCGCCGCCGTCTTGCCCCGCTGCTGGACAACGACCGCAACCAGATCGAGCTGTTCACCGCGCTGCTGCTGTCCCTGCCCGGCTCGCCGATCCTCTACTACGGCGACGAGATCGGCATGGGCGACAACATCTGGCTCGGCGACCGCGACGCGGTGCGCACACCGATGCAGTGGACCCCCGACCGCAACGCGGGCTTCTCCTCCTGCGACCCGGGCCGGCTGTACCTGCCGACCATCATGGACCCGGTCTACGGCTACCAGGTCACCAACGTCGAGGCGTCGATGTCCTCTCCGTCGTCGCTGCTGCACTGGACGCGCCGGATGATCGAGATCCGCAAGCAGAACCCGGCCTTCGGACTCGGTTCGTACACCGAGCTGCCGTCGTCGAATCCCGCGGTGCTCGCCTTCCTGCGCGAGTACAAGGACGATCTCGTGCTCTGTGTGCACAACTTCTCGCGGTTCGCACAGCCGACCGAGCTCGATCTGCAGACGTTCAACGGACGCCACCCGGTGGAACTGATCGGCGGGGTGCGGTTCCCGGCCATCGGTCAATGGCCGTATCTGCTGACGCTCGCGGGCCACGGCTTCTACTGGTTCCGGCTGCGGAAGGAGGCCGCACCGGTGCCGGCACCGACCGTGATGCCCGGCACCGGAACGGGAACCACCCCGGTCTGACGCCCCCCGGAGGGGGAGTCACGGGTCCGAAAGGCGCCCCCGGCGCCGGCGGGGCGGTTTCCGCCGCCCCGCACCGGGCACTCTCCCCCTCATCCCCGCGCGCCGCCGGACAGCCACAGCTGTAATCCGGGACACTTTGCGCATTCGTGGTGTACCCGGGGAAAGGACGCGATGCCCATGTCGGAGGCTGCATCCACCCGGATCCCGCTCGCTCTGCTTCCGTCGCTCGCCCCCCTGCTCCACCAATGGCTGCCCCGGCAGCGCTGGTTCGCGGGCAAGGGAACGCCGGTCACCGGCTTCTCCCTCGTGTCGGCGACCGAACTGCTGCCTCTGCGGGGCCCGGGACCGGGTCTGCTGCACCTGCTCGTACGAGTCGAGCAGCCCGGGGCGCCGGGCGACTGCTACCAACTGCTGATCGGCGTACGGGAGGCCCTGCCGCACGCTCTCGCGCCCGCGCTCATCGGCCATCTCACCGACGGCCCGCTCGCCGGGCGCATCGTGTACGAGGGCACCCACGACCCACGGCTCGCCGCCCTGCTCCTGGAGCGGCTGCGTACGCCGGGCTCGCTGGGGCCGCTGCGCTTCCAGCGCTACGGCGGCTCGCCCGCGATCCCCCACGGACTCGCACCCCGGCCGCTCGGCGCGGAGCAGTCCAACTCCTCGCTGGTGTACGGCGACACGTACATCCTCAAGCTCTTCCGCCGCCTGCACCCCGGCCCCAACCCGGATCTGGAGCTGCCGCTCGCGCTGGCCCGCGCGGGATGCGAGCGGGTGCCCACGCCTGTCGCCTGGTACGAGTCGGCCGCGCCGGAACCTTTCACCCTGGGCGTGCTCCAGCCGTTCCTGCGCGGCTCGCGCGACGGATGGGTGCTCGCCCTCGAGGCCCTGGCCGCGGGCCGCTCCTTCCGGAACGAGGCCGGTGAACTCGGGCGCGTGACCGCCGAGGTGCACACGGCGCTGGCCCGCGCGCTGCCGAGCGTGAAGCTCAGCGGAGCGCAGAGCGAGGAGCTGGCCACCGCGATGACCCGGCGGCTGGAGGCCGCCGTGGGCGCGGTTCCCGCGCTGGAGCCGTACGCGCCCCGGCTGCGGACGGCGTTCGAGGCGGTGGCGGTGCTCGGGCGGCGCGGCCGCATCTGGGCCGCGCAGCGCGTGCACGGCGATCTGCACCTCGGACAGATACTGCGCGGCCCCGTCGCGACGCCCTGGTCGGTCATCGACTTCGAGGGCGAGCCGGCCCGGCCGCTCACCGAGCGCTGCCGCCCGCAGCCGGCGGTGCGCGACGTCGCCGGAATGCTCCGTTCCTTCGACTACGCGGCCCGCACGCACCGCCCGTCCAACCCGGCCTGGGCGGAGGCGTGCCGCGACGCGTACTGCACGGGCTACGCGGAGGCCTGCGGCAGCGACCCGCGCGCCGAGCCCGAACTGCTGCGCGCCTACGAGACCGACAAGGCCGTCTACGAGGTCGTGTACGAGGCCAGGCACCGGCCGCACTGGCTGCCGGTTCCGATGGCCGCGATCGACCGCCTCGCGACGCTCGACTGACTCTCCCCGCTCCCTTACTCGCGACTCGCGCCCAGGAGGCCGACCCCCGTGACCCCCCGCCGCTCCTCTCGCCCCGCCGCCGCCCCGACCCCTGCCCCGCCCCCACCGGGCCACGACGGCGCCACCCCGCCCGAGGCCCCCGCGCCGGGCGCCGATACCGCTCGGGCGGGCGGGGACGACACGTCGGCGTCTTCGGGGACCGCGTCCGGCACCGGCCGGGCCGCGGCCGATGCGGCTGCCGCGCCGGAGCCCGCGCCCGCTCCCGCGGAGCCCGGCACGGCAGACGGGTCCGTGTCCGGCGCCCCGCAGCGGCCGGGCGGTACTTCCACGCCGACGGGGGCCGAGCCGGGCGGGGACAGTGCGTCGGGGTCGTCGCCCGGGACCGGGTCCGGTACCGCCGGGGCCGACGGCGCGGAGGCTGCGGCGCCCAGGGCCGCGGACGGGGACGCGGCCGGGACGAAGCCCACGGCCCGACGCACGGCCGCGGCCGGCAGGACCGGGGCCGACGCCCCCGCGCCCACGGCGCGACGCGTGGCCTCCGCCCGCAACGCCGGAGCCGACGAGCACACCGCGGCAGACAGCCCCACACCCACCGCACGACGCGTCGCCTCCGCCCGCAACGCCGGAGCCGACGAACAGGCCGCGCCAGACAGCCCCTCAGCCACCGCACGACGCGTCGTCTCCGCCCGCGACGCCGCGGCGGACGAGCACACCGCGGACGACGCCCCCGCGCCCACGACGGACCCCGTGCCCGGGGCCGGCGGCGAGGCATCCGCCCGGCGGCGCGTCACCGCGGCGCGCAAGGCCGATCCCGTGGAGGACGGCCCGGCGCGCGAGCCGTTGGCCGTGAGCGGGTCCACGGCAGGCGCAGCGCGCGCGGCACGGACCGGCACGGCGGACGCGGCCGGCGGGTCCTTGCCCGCCAAGGGCTCCGGCGGCGGCCGCACGGGCACGGCGGGCGCGCCCGCCAAGGGCTCCGGCGGCGGCCGGGGCGCGCCGCGCCCCCGGACCGGCGGCGTACGGGCGGCCAAGCCGCTCGGGGACGACGACCGCGGACGGCTCCTGTCCGGCAGCCACCACGACCCGCACGCCGTGCTCGGCGCGCACTCGGTCCGCGGCGGCATCCAGATCCGCGTCCTGCGTCCGCACGCGCTCTCCGTGACCGTCCTCGCCAAGGGGCTGCGCGCCGAGCTGAACGACGACGGCGACGGCTTCTTCTCCGGCGTGCTCCCCCAGCGGACCGTCCCCGACTACCGGCTCCTGGTCGCCTACGAGGGCCACGAGGACGGCTTCGAGGTCGAGGACCCGTACCGCCTGCTGCCCGCGCTGGGCGACCTCGACCTGTATCTCATCGGCGAGGGCCGGCACGAGGAGCTGTGGAAGGCGCTCGGCGCGCATCCCATGACGCACCAGGGCGTGACCGGCACCCGGTTCACGGTCTGGGCGCCCGACGCCCGCGGCGTCAGGGTGGTCGGTGACTTCAACTTCTGGGACGGCACCGGCCACCCCATGCGGTCGCTCGGCGCGACCGGCGTGTGGGAGCTGTTCCTGCCGGGCGTCGCCGAGGGCACCCTGTACAAGTTCGAGATCACGCGCCCGGACGGCTCGCGCACGCAGCGGGCCGACCCGATGGCCCGGCGCACCGAGGTGCCGCCCGCGAACGCGTCGATCGTGACCGAGTCCCACCACGTGTGGCAGGACGGCGAGTGGATGGCGCACCGCGCCGACCGCCCCGTCCACGAGGCGCCGTTCTGCGTGTACGAGGTGCATCTGCCGTCATGGCGTCCCGGTCTGACGTACCGCCAGCTCGCCGAGCAGCTGCCGCGGTACGTGAAGGACCTCGGTTTCACGCACGTGGAGTTCATGCCGGTCGCCGAGCACCCCTTCGGCGGCTCCTGGGGCTACCAGGTCACCGGCTTCTACGCACCGACCTCCCGGATGGGCACCCCGGACGACTTCCGCTTCCTCGTCGACAGCCTGCACCGGGCCGGCATCGGCGTGCTGGTGGACTGGGTGCCGGCGCACTTCCCGCGCGACGACTGGGCGCTGGCGCAGTTCGACGGGCGGCCGCTGTACGAGCACAGCGATCCGGCACGGGCGGCCCACCCGGACTGGGGCACGCTGGAGTTCGACTACGGCCGCAAGGAGGTGCGCAACTTCCTGGTCGCCAACGCCACGTACTGGTGCGAGGAGTTCCATGTCGACGGGCTGCGCGTCGACGCCGTCGCGTCGATGCTGTACCTCGACTACTCGCGCGAGGACGGCCAGTGGTCGCCGAACGAGCACGGCGGCCGGGAGAACCTGGACGCGGTCTCCTTCCTCCAGGAGATGAACGCCACCGTCTACCGGCGCAACCCGGGCGTCGTCACGATCGCCGAGGAGTCGACGGCCTGGAACGGCGTGACCCGGCCCACGCACCACGGCGGCCTCGGCTTCGGTCTGAAGTGGAACATGGGCTGGATGCACGACTCGCTTCAGTACGTGGCGAAGGAGCCGGTGCACCGCAAGTTCCACCACAACGAGATGACGTTCTCGATGGTGTACGCGTACAGCGAGAACTATGTGCTGCCCATCTCGCACGACGAGGTGGTGCACGGCAAGCGTGCGCTGGTGAGCAAGATGCCGGGCGACTGGTGGCAGCAGCGGGCGAACCACCGCGCGTACCTGGGCTTCATGTGGGCCCATCCCGGCAAGCAACTGCTGTTCATGGGGCAGGAGTTCGCCCAGGGCGCGGAGTGGTCCGAGGGCCACGGCCCCGACTGGTGGCTGCTGGACCCGTCGTACTCGGCGGAGCCCGACCACCGGGGTGTCCGGGACCTCGTGCGCGAGCTGAACGCGGTCTACGGCGACGCGCCCGAGCTGTGGCAGCTCGACACCGTGCCGGAGGGCTTCGCCTGGGTGGACGGCGGGGCGGCCGAGGACAACGTCTTCGCCTTCCTGCGGTTCGACAGGGAGGGCACGCCGCTGCTCGCCGTGAGCAACTTCTCGCCGGTGGTGCGTCACGACTTCCGGCTCGGGGTGCCGGGGGTGGTGTCCGCCTGGGTGGAGGTCCTGAACACGGACGAGGAGCGGTTCGGCGGCTCGGGCGTGCGCAACGCGGAGCCGATGAAGCCGGAGCAGGTGGAGTCGCACGGCAGGCGGACGTCGATCGCGCCGACGCTGCCGCCGCTGGCGACGATCTGGCTGCGCCCGGCCTGACGGACGGGCCGTGCCCCGCTGCCGGCGCGGCAGCGGGGCACCTTCGGCTACGCCCTCGGATCTTGCCGGTCTCGCGAGCCCTGGGAGGACCTACGCGCCGGTGCTCACCAGGCCGAGCCGCTGGGTGGCGCGGGTGCAGGCGACGTAGAGGTCGTTCACGCCGCGCGCGGAGCCCGAGCGGATGAGGCCGGGCTCGACCACGATCACCGTGTCGAACTCCAGCCCCTTCGCCGCCTTCGGGTCGAGCAGCACGACGGGCCGGGTCAGGTCCGGCTCCTCGCCCGCGATCACGTCCGGCAGTTCGGCGGCGAGCACGGTGTGCAGCGCGGCGGGTGCGATCACCGCGAGCCGACCCTCGTGCGGCGCGCGGGCGACGTGCGCGGCCACGGTGCGGGCGAGTTCGTCCGGGGCGACGACGACCTGCCAGGGGTCGACGCCGGTGGAGCGCACCGAGCGCGGCGGCTCGAAGGCCGGGTCCTCGGCGCGCCGCACCTCGGCCGCGAGCGCCATGACCTCGGCGGGTGTGCGGTAGTTGACGCCCAGCCGGGTGTGCTCGAAACGGTCGCCGACATAAGGCTCCAGGATCTCCCGCCACGATCCGCAGCCCGCCGCGTCGCCGGTCTGCGCCGGGTCGCCGACCAGGGTCATCGACCGGGTGGGGCAGCGGCGCATCAGCAGCCGCCACGCCATCGCGGACAGCTCCTGCGCCTCGTCGACGATGATGTGCCCGAACGCCCAGGTGCGGTCGGCGGCGGCGCGGGCGGCCGCGCTGCGGTGGTCGGCCTCCTCGTGGCGCTCGGCCATGCGCTCGGCGTCGATGATGTCGTGCGCGGCGAGCACCTCGGACTCCTCGTCCTCGAACTCGTACGTCTGCGAGCCGTGCGACAGCTCCAGCACGCCCTGCGCGTAGGCGATACGGTCCTGGCGCTCGGCCTCGGCCGCGGCCCGCTCCGCGCTGTCGTCGACGCCCAGGAGCTCGGCTGCCTCGTCGAGGAGCGGCACGTCGGCGGGCGTCCAGGGACCTCCGGCGCGCCGGACGGCGGCCGCGTCCTCGGGATCCAGGTACGGCTCCGGCTCGGCGAGGAAGCCGGCGACCAGCTGCTGCGGCGTGAGCGGGGGCCACAGCGTGTCGATGGCCGCGTGGACCTCGGCGCTGGTGGCGATCTCCTTGCCGAGCTGGGCGATGTCGTCGGGTCCCAGCAGGTTCTCGCCGCCGTACGGGTCCGCGCCGAGCCGGTCGGCGAGCTGTTCGGTCAGCGCGTCGATGACGCGGAAGGCGAAGTGGGGGCGGGCCAGGTTGTGCGGGAGTCCGGTGTCCCGTGCCCGGTCGCGGGCCTCGTACGCCATCTCCCGGTGCAGCAGCAGCGTCCCGTACTCGGCGTGGTCGATCTCCAGGGCGGGTTCGGGCAGGGCGCCGCCGTCCTCGCCGGTGGCCGTCGGCAGGGTCTCGGGCAGCGTCTGCCGGCCGGCGACGACGCGGGCGAGGACGTCCGCCATCCGGGCCGCGCCCTTGACGGCGGCGGCCTCGGGGGTGTCGGTCCCGGTGGCGTGCACGCCGGGGAACAGCTCGCCCATCGTGGACAGCAGGACGCCGGTCTCGCCGAGGGAGGGCAGCACCTCGCCGATGTAGCCGAGGAAGGCGGGGTTGGGGCCGACGATCAGGACGGCGCGGCGGGCGAGCTGCTCGCGGTGGGCGTAGAGGAGGTACGCGGCGCGGTGCAGCGCGACCGCGGTCTTCCCCGTGCCGGGTCCGCCCTCGACGACGAGCACGCCGTGGCGCGGGGCACGGATGATGCGGTCCTGCTCGGCCTGGATGGTCTGCACGATGTCGGCCATGCGCCCGGTGCGTGCGGCGCCGAGCGCGGCGAGCAGCACCTCGTCGGCGTCGTGCGCCTCGTAGCCGGTGCGGGTGGTGTCCGCGAGGTCGAGGATCTCGTCGTGCAGCGCGGTGACGGTCCGGCCCCGGGTGCTGATGTGCCGCCGTCTGCTGAGCCCCATCGCCTCGTGGCCGGTGGCGAGGTAGAAGGGCCGGGCGACGGGCGCGCGCCAGTCGATGAGCATCGGAGTGCGCTGCGGATCGTCCTTGCGCATTCCGATTCTGCCGATGTGATGACGTGTGCCGTCCTTGAGATCGATGCGGCCGAAACACAGACCGTTGTCGACCGCATTGAGCGCGGAGAGGTGCGCACCGTGTTCGGCGACGCCCACGTCCCGTTCCACGCGGGACTGGGCGAGGCCGGTGCTGGCCTGCCTCAACGTGGACGCGATGGCCCCTTCGGCCTCCTCGCGCAGCGCGTCGAGACGCTCGTAGAGCCCGGTGATGAATTGCTGCTCGTTCTGCAATTCCTCGGTTGACAATTCAGCTCCTGACGCGATATGGTGTCACCAATGAACTTCTCCGCGTTTATCGCTGCGCCCTGACGCAGGCAAACTCGGAAACATTCAATATACGCAGAGAAAGCCCCCGGCCGTCAATTCGGTCGGGGTATTTTTCTGCGCATGGACACACCGACGGACATATCGGCGGGCATCACCGCGGCGACAGCGCTGCTGCGACGGCACGGCGCGGCGGACCTCGGCCACCCGGGAGGCACCCTCCTGGCTCACCTGGAGCGGGTCGAGCAGCGCCTCGCCGGCTGGGGTGCCCGCCCCGCGCTGCGGCTGGCGGGACTGTGCCACGCCTTCTACGGCACCGACGGCTTCGCCGCGTCGCTGCTGCCACGGGAGCGGCGCGGGGAACTGGCCGCCGTGATCGGCGCCGAGGCGGAGGAGCTCGTGCACTTCTACGCGAGCTGCGACCGCGAGGCGTCCTACGGGACTCTGGCGCAGCCCGGCGCGCTCTTCCGCGACCGGTTCACGGGCCGCACGTCCGCACCCGCGCCCGCGCGGCTGCGGGACTTCGCCGAACTGACGGCGGCGAACGAGCTGGACCTCGCGGTGGTGAACGACGCGATACGGGCCGAGCACGGCGGCGCACTGCTGCGGCTGTTCACCGCGTGGGGTCCGCTGCTGTCGGAAGCGGCGTACGAGGACGCCCAAAGCGTCCTCGCTCCGCGCGGCGAGGACCGCCGTTCCGGCTCCCCCGCCGAGGGCGTCCCCACGGGCCAGGAACCCACCCGTCACGATGCGGGGCGTGGAGACGGATGACGGCAACGGCCGGGACCTGCGTCCCGGCCCGCCGCGGGTTGCCGGACGGGCGGCGAGACCGTCGCCCCGCAGGCGCGCTCGTCAGCGCGTGAGCACGTCCTCCAGTTCCTCGAGGAGCCGGCGCCTGGGGCGGGCGCCGACCATCGAGCGGACCGGTTCGCCGTTGCGGAACACCAGCAGCGTCGGCAGCGAGAGCACCCCGTAGCAGGTCACCGTCTCCGGGTTGGCGTCCGCGTCGATCTGCACGACCTTCAGGCGGTCGGCCTCCTCCCGTGACACCGCGCTCAGCACGGGCGCGAGCTGCCGGCACGGGCCGCACCAGTCCGCGCCGAACTCCACCAGGACCGGGCGGTCGGCGCCCAGCACCTCGGCGTCGAAATCCGCGTCCGTCACCACGGCCACGTCCTTGGCCAGAATCATCGATCAGCCTCCGAATTCGCATCTGGGTTCCGGGCCGGCCTGTTGTTGCGCCTCGGCGCGCAGCAACTGCGCGCCGACCTGCGCGCGCACCGATCTCAACTGGTCGATGAGCGCGTCCAGCTCGGCGAGCTTGGCCCGGTAGACGGCGAGCGAGGCGGGGCAGGAGTCCCCCGCCGGGTGCCCGGCGCGCAGGCATTCGACGAACGGCCGGGTCTCCTCCAGGTCGAACCCGAAGTCCTGCAGGGTCCGGATCTGCCGGAGCAGCCGCAGGTCGTCCTCGTCGTAGGTGCGGTAGCCGTTCACCGCGCGCCGGGCGGGCAGGAGCCCGCGGGACTCGTAGTAGCGCAGAGTGCGGGTGGTCGTGCCGGCCCGCTCCGCAAGCTCGCCGATTCGCATGTCCCCGACCGTAATCCTTGACGCCGACGTCAAGGCAACGGCCGGCGGCCGCTCAACCGCCGTGCGGCAGCAGCGGCTTGCGCTCCAGCGGGGAGGTCAGCACGATCGACGTCGTCGTGCGGCCGAGCGCCGAGACCTGTTCCAGCACGTCCTCCAGGTGGACCGTGTCGGTGACGGCGACCTTGAGGATCCAGCAGTCCTCGCCGACGACGTGGTGCGCCTCGATCACCTCCGGGCGCTCCAGCAGCTCCAGCGTCCTCGGGTGCTTGAAGTTGTGGCCGCCGTGGGGATTCACGCGGATGAACGCCTGGATGCCGTGTCCGAGCCGGGCGGGCGAGACGTGCGCCCCGTAGCCCGTGATCACCCCGGACGCCTCCAGCCTGCGGACCCGCTCGGTGACCGCCGCCGGGCTCAGCCGGACCCGGCGTCCGAGCTCGCTGAGCTTGACGCGGCCGTCCCGCTGGAGGATCTCCAGGATGTGCCGGTCGACGGCATCCAGAGCGGCCACCGACGTTTCCTTGGCGACGGCCCTCGGATGCCGTGGTTCTTTCGGCGCGGCGGCCGGATCTCCCATGTCTCCCCCTTCATGACGCGGCCCGCAAACATAACACTGGTGTCCCACAAGGAAATCGGGGACAGGAAAAGAGGATCCGGGTCGGATGAGGGACGTACTGGTCATCGGGGGAAATCGGTATTTCGGAAAGCGGCTGATATCCCGGCTGCTGAATTCCGGTGACCGGGTCACCGTGCTGAATCGCGGTTCGTCCGCACCGCCCGCGGGCGTGACGGCGCTGCGGGCCGACCGCGACGACGAGCACGCTCTGCGGACCGCGGTCGGCCCGCGCGCATTCGACGTGGTGATCGACCAGGTCTGCTACACCCCGCGCCAGGCGGACGTCGCCCGCCGGGTGTTCGCGGGCCGCACCGGGCGCTATGTCATGACGTCCACCGTGGAGGTCTACGAGTACGAGGACTCGGCCGCGCCGGTCGGCGAGGGCGCTGTCGACCCGCTGAGCGTGCTGGTCGACCTCACGGCCCCGTGGGACGACGCGGATTTCCGGGACGGGCACTACGGCGAGGGGAAGCGGCAGGCGGAGGCCGTCTTCGCGGCCGGCGCCGGATTCGACTGGGTGTCCGTGCGGACCGCCCATGTGCTGGGCGGGGCAGACGACTTCACGGGGAGACTGGAGCACTACGCGTCCCTGATGCGCGCGGGCAGGCCCGTCGCGGTGCCCGCGCGGAACCATCCGGCGACCTACGTTCACGTCGAGGAGATCGCCGACTTCCTCTTCTGGGCGGCCGGCCGGGACTTCACGGGCCCCGTGAACGCGAATTCCCACGGCCCGCTCACGACCGCCGGCATCTGCGCGGCGATCGGCCGTCTCACGGGCGCCGAGGCGCAATTCACGACGGTGGAGGTCGGCGAGACGTCGCCGTTCTCCTTCGCCCGCTCCTACGCAATGGACAACGCCCGCGCCACCGCACTGGGCTTCGCGTTCGGCCACACCTGCGACTGGCTCGGCCGCGCCGTCGCCGAGACGCTCGGCGCGCGAGGGGGCGACGGGGAGGCCCGGCGATGAGGCACCGCATGCTCGGCGATCTCCGGGTCGGCGCCATCGGGTACGGGGCCATGCCCCTGTCCATCGAGGGTCACCCCGACGTGCGGCGGGCCGTCGCCACCGTCCACGCGGCGCTCGACGCGGGCGTCACCCTGATCGACACGGCCGACTCGTACCACGTGCCCGGCGGCGAACCGGGAGCCGGCGAACGGCTCGTGGCCCGCGCGCTCGCCTCGTACGGCGGGGACACCGGCGGCGTGCTCGTCGCCACCAAGGGCGGCCGGGGGCGCACGGCCGACGGGGGCTGGACGGTCGACGGGTATCCGCGGCACATCAAGCGGGCCGCGCGGGCATCGCTCGCCCGGCTGGGCGGCCCCGCCGTCGGGCTGTACCAGCTGCACAAGCCGGACCCGGCGGTCCCGTACGCCGAATCCGTCGGCGCGCTGCGGGACCTGCTGGAGGAGGGGACGATCCGGTACGCGGGCATCTCCAACGCCGACTCCGCGCAGATCGCGCTCGCGCACGACATGCTGGGCGACCGCCTGGTGTCCGTGCAGAACCGCTACTCGCCCGAGGTGCGCGACAGCGAACCCGAGCTGCGCCTGTGCGCGGAACGGGGGTTGGCGTTCCTGCCCTGGAGCCCGCTCGGCGGGATCTCGCGCAGCTCCCTGGACGGCTCGTCGGCGCTCGCGGCGGCGAGCCCTTACGCGGCCTTCCACGCCGTGGCGCGCGAGCGCGGGGTCAGCCCGCAACGGGTCGCGCTGGCCTGGCTGCTGGCGAAGTCGCCCACGGTCGTGCCCATCCCCGGGGCGAGCCGCCCGGCCACCGTCACGGACTCCGCGGCGGCGGCCGGACTGGAGCTGACGGAGGAGGAGCTGGCGGCGCTGGACGCGTGAACCCGGAACGGCGGCGGCTCCGGCCGGATCAACGGCGTTCGGGGGGCCGTTCCGCGAAGGCGGGTCACGTCAGAGGCGGTTCCGCCAGGGCCGGTGACGTTCGGCCGGTCACGTTCGGCCGGTTCCGCGAGAGCCGGTCAGCGGTGTGCGCCGGGCCCGAGGGGGTGGGGCCCGGCGGCGGCACCCTCGGGCACACCGTTGCGGGCCCGGGCACTGCGGGCCAGCGTGATGATCTTGCGGTCCTCGGGGCCGAGGTCGGTGCTCTGCGTC
>NZ_JBSFUR010000046.1:0-25040 GCF_053591895.1 Streptomyces sp. NPDC002867
CGCTCGGCTGGGACACCCCAGCCGAGCGCTTCACCGGGCTACTGACGAACGACCCCAACACACCCCGTGTTGCGACGATTTGTTGAATCCGCCCGTCAGCGGGGCCGCATGGAGGTCAGCTTCGCCCAGACCACCAGCCGGTACCGGGAGCTGAACTCAGGGGTGCACGTCGTCATGGTGAGGTAGTAGCCCGGCTCGCCGTACCCGGCGGACGGCCGCACGAGGCTGCGCGGCACCGGCGCGACGACGCCGGTGTCGCGGGGCGTCGTCTGCGGGAGCCGCTGGTCCACGGCGTAGTCGAAGACCCCCTCACGGGTCTCGATCCGGACGGTGTCGCCGGAGCGCAGCCGGTCGATGTACCGGAAGGGCTCACCATGGGTGTTGCGGTGCCCTGCGACGGCGAAGTTCCCGGCCTGACCGGGCTGCGCCGTCCCGGGATAGTGCCCGATGTACCCCTTGTCGAGGACGCCGTGTTTGCCGATGCCCTGCGCGACGGGGGCGACGACGCCGAGGCGGGGGATGCGCAGGACGGCGTAAGCCTGGTCCCAGCGGGGCGTTTCGCGTGGTTCAGGTGATTTCTGCGGGTTTCGTCGCGCCGACGCGGGCGTCCCGTCCGGAGCCGCGGCCTCCCGCCCCCAGTCCCGCTCCAGGGCCCGGACCTGGCGCTCCGCACCCTGCCTGGCCTGCTGGTTGGTCCACCAGAGCTGGTGGACGACGAGGAGGAGGACGACGACCCCGAGAGTGACGGTCACCTCGGCGGCGGCCCACAGCCCGCGAGCGAGCGCCGCTCGCGCCCGCCACCGCCCTGCCCCGCGCCTCTGCCGCACGGGCGCAGAGTAGGGCCGGGGGCGTCAACTCACCAGTGCCGAGGGCGACTCCGCACCGCCTGCCCCGATACGGCACACCGCCCGTACACCCGACCGCAGTACGGTGTGGTGCATGCGCCCCGACACGCCTGCCGATCACACCGCCGAAGCCGAGCGCCTACTGCGCACCGCAGCGCGGTATCCCGAGGACGACGAACACCTGCTGCTCCAGGCAGCGGCCCATCTGGAACTGGCCGGCGACCGTGACCGCGCGTCCGGCCTCTACGACCGCCTCCTGGCCACGGAGCCCGAGCACCCGCAGCTGATCAAGGCCCTCCAGGCGGCCAACCTGTGGGAGTACGGCCACGAGGCGGAGGCCCGCGCCCTGATCGCCGGCATCCGCATCGCGGCCCCGGCGCAGGCGGCGCCGTGGGAAATCATCGCCGAGACGCTGGAGTCGCACGACGAGCTCGAGGCGTCCCACGAGTGCTTCACCGAGGCGCTGACCCTGCTGCTGCCCGAGGACGACGACGTCCCGTACGCGACGCGCTCGCTCCTCGCGGGCCGCCACCGCGTACGCCGCCTGCTGGGCCTGCCCCACGACGGCCACGACGCCCTCGCCGACCGGGTCCACACGGCCCACACGCCGGACGTGACGCTCGACGAGCTCCACGACCCGAACCGCCTGTGGGCGCTGGGCTCGGACAACCCGGCGGAACTGAAGGCCGAGATCGCCCGCCTGCGCTCGGAGCTGGGCTCGTTCCGCTCGGCCCTGTCGCGCCCGTTCCCGGTGGCGGTCCTGCACTGGCCGGCGGACGAACTGGCCGAACTGGTGGAGGCGTATCCCGACCTCACCGCGGAGTACCCCTCGCACGAGACGCACCTCGCGACGATCGAGTCCTCACTCCGCGACCTCGCCGCCACGGGCACGGAGAACCTGGGCATCGTGACGGCCACGGTCCCGTCCTACGAGGCCTTCTCGGCCTCGGAGGCGTCCTCCCCGTCGAACGTCTCCCTGCTCCCCCAGTACGCGACGACGCTGGCGGCCCGGGGGCGCGCGGTGGCGTGGCCGCCGGCGCGGGGGGCGGGGTGCTGGTGCGGGTCGGGGAGGGCGTACAGGGAGTGTCACGGCGAGTGACCCTCCGGCCTCAGCTGTCGGTGGTGCCTGCTATCACTGGCAGTGCCTAAACGGGGAGGGAATGCGATGCCGGGTCCCATGGATGCGAGCCGACCGGTCACAGGTCTCTACGAACAGCTGATCACTCTGCGCCTTGAGACTCATCTCAAGACCTTGAGCACTGATCGGTGGCTTGCGATCGACGGGCTGGTGGGACCCGAGTCATCGCCTCAAGTCATCGCGCGGCATGTAGCAGACACGACGCGGCGCGTGCTGGAGCGGCTGCCCGCGTCTGAGCGGGTCCACGCCGCCAACCACATCCTTGAGTCGATGAACACGATCGAGGGAGCGCGAGAGTGGGTTGACCTCGTGGCTGATGGCCCTCGCCAACTGCTGGCCATTGCTGAGCAGGAAGCTAAGGGCGTCTACTCCATCCGGCCTGCTACGCCGCTCTCCGACACCGCCCTCATCACCAACTCCCCCGAGGACCCCAGCCTCGGCTTTGAGGTACGTGCCGAACTCGCGACCGCTGACCGCGTAGACCTGCTCTGCGCCTTCGTTAAGTGGCACGGACTTCGAGTCATCGAGCAGTCTCTTGAAGCCGCGCACGCCCGAGGTGTCCCCCTCCGCGTCATCACCACCACATACATTGGCGCCACTGAGCGCCGCGCCCTCGATAAGTTGGTCCAGAAGTTCAACGCCGAGGTCAAAGTCAACTACGAACTGCGATCTACACGCCTCCACGCGAAAGCATGGCTCTTCCGTCGTCACAGCGGCTACGACACCGCGTATGTCGGCAGCTCCAACCTGTCAAAGGCCGCGCTTCTCGACGGCTTGGAGTGGAACGTCCGTCTGTCGTCGATCGCAACGCCTGATGTGCTGCGCAAGTTTGAAGCGACCTTCGACTCCTACTGGAGTGACTCCGCATTCGAGCGGTACGACCCCATTCACGACGCTGGTCGCCTGGACGATGCGCTCCAGCTGGCAGGACGTGGCACGAGCAGTCTTGAAGGCCGCCGCGTCACCCTTTCCGGGCTGGAGGTACGCCCGTACCCGCATCAGCGAGACATGCTGGAGCGGCTGGAAGTCGAGCGCACGGTGCACGATCGGCACCGGAACCTCTTGGTCGCCGCCACTGGCACCGGCAAGACCGTGATGGCTGCACTGGACTACAAGCGCCTTCGCCAGCAGCACGGCCGTGACCTGCGCTTGCTGTTCGTCGCACACCGCCAGGAGATCCTTCGGCAGTCCCTTCGCACCTACCAAGACGTTCTCGTCGATGCGAACTTCGGCAGCGAGTTCCATAGCGGGATCAGTCCAGACGAGTGGACGCATGTCTTCGCAAGCGTCCAGTCCCTTAATTCCCGATCGCTGGAGCGGTTGGCTCCTGACCACTTCGACGTGATCGTCATCGACGAGTTTCACCATGGAGTGTCGCCGACCTACCGCAAGATCATTGATCATTTCCAACCTCTCGAACTCCTGGGACTCACTGCCACACCCGAGCGGATGGACGGCCGCAACGTCCAAGACGAGTTCTTCGATGGACGCATCGCGGCGGAGATGCGGCTCTGGGAGGCTCTGGAGAATGAACTCCTCAGCCCCTTCCACTACTTCGGCGTCACCGACACCACGGACATGAGCGCCCTTACATGGAAGCGCGGTTCATACGACGCGTCGGCACTGAGCAATCTCCTTACTGGCAACCACGCCCGAGCGCGTCTTGTGGTGCAGGCCGTCATCGACAAGGTGACCGACCCCGCTTCGATGCGTGCGCTGGGCTTCTGCGTCTCCGTCGCACACGCCCAGTTCATGGCCGACTTCTTCCAGCAGGCCGGTCTCAATGCCGTTGCCCTGTCTGGAGAGACCCCGCGGGAGCAGCGCAAATCTGCACTGGAGTCGCTGAGGGCCGGCGACCTGCAGGTGATCTTCTCGGTCGACCTCTTTAACGAGGGCCTTGACGTTCCCGACGTCGACACACTCCTCCTGCTGCGCCCGACGTCGAGCGCCACCGTCTTCCTTCAGCAGCTTGGCCGCGGACTTCGACGCAGCGAGGGCAAGGCAGTTCTCACTGTCCTGGACTTCATTGGCCAACACCGCAAGGAGTTCCGCTTCGAGGAGCAGTTCCGGGCGCTCACGAACCTGACCCGCAACCGGCTCCTGGCCCACATCGAGCATGACTTCCCGCAGCTGCCGTCCGGCTGCCAGATCATCCTTGAGTCCAAGGCCAAGGAACTGGTCATGACCAATATCCGTAGCCAGATCGGCGTCAATGTCACGCAGCTGGCACGGGAGGTTGGCAACTACGGCGAGCAGCGACTCGCGGCGTACCTGCAAGAAAGCGGCCGCGAGTTGAAGGAACTCTACCGAGGCACGGGCAACTCCTGGACGTGGCTCCTCCGCAGGGCAGGATTGCTGAGGTCCCCCGCCACGGAGGGGGAAGCCGCGCTCCTCAAGCGGGTGTCCGCATTCCTTCACGCCGACGATCCGGAGCGCGTAGCCGCGTACACGAAGCTCCTTGAGGATGACGCTCCGAGCTATGAGGAGCTCGATGAACGTGAGCAGGCATACGCTCGGATGCTCTACTTCTCGCTCTGGCCCCTCGGCGGCTTCGCCACATATGCAGAAGCGCTGAACTCACTTCGCCCGCACAGTGCCCTCCGCGACGAGGTCCGCCAGATACTGGCGTACAACCTCGACCGCACCGATCACGTCCCGGTCCCCCTCCTCGGCGAACTGGCTGGCCTGCCGCTCACTGTCCACGCGTCGTACAGCCGCGAAGAGATACTGCCAGCACTCGGCCAGTCCTCCATCGGCGGCTCCATGCCCGGCCACTTCCAGGAGGGCGTGAGGTGGTGCGAGAACATCCGGACGGACGCTCTGCTGATCACGCTGGAGAAGGACGAGAAGGACTTCTCTCCCCAGACGCGGTACCGGGACTTCGCTATGAGCAACTTCCGCTTCCACTGGGAGTCCCAGAACCGGATATCAGACACCTCCCCTACCGGCGTCCGCTACCAGACCCACAAAGAACACGGCTCCCACGTCTTGCTGTTCGTCCGCCGCTACAAGAAGACGGACATCGGCGGCCCCCAGCCTTGGATGCTCCTGGGGCCGGCCGAGTACGTCGAGCACACAGGCAGCAAGCCGATGGGGATCACATGGGATCTACGACACGAGATTCCGGCGGACGTGTTGACGTACTCGGCGATCGCCGCTTAGCAGCCGCTACTTGGCGCGCCCAGTCGTCGGACATGCCTACGCAAGCCGCGCTCCTCAATCGGTCCTGCAAGGAGTTGAGGTGGCTGACGAGGACCTCCATGGGTGTGCCTCACCTTCTCTGTTCCGGCCTCTGGAGGCGACCAGATTGGGGCCGCTCTATGCCGTTAGACTCACGCACCGGAATCAGGCCTTCGGCAGACCGTCGTCGCAGCGTCCAGCGCCAGAGCCCACGGGTACTTGCTCGGTCGTCCCTGACCCGGCTCGTTGGGCACGAACCCGCCCTCTCCATACAGCACAGTTACGCCCGCCGCTCGCAACGTCTCCACGGACCGCTCGAACGCTGGGTGCTGAGCGTAGGCGGCGTTGACGCATGGCATGGCCACCGTCGGGATGCCCTTCCCGATGCCCTCGGCGACCACTCCGACGACGAACTTGCTCGTCAGCCCGAGCGCCCATTCGTTGACCGAGTTGAACGTGGCCGGCGCGAACACAATCGCGTCGGCCATCGGCCATACGTCCGGCTCGCCGGGCAGCTTGTACTCGGAGCGCACGGAATGGCCGGTGAGCGCGGCCAGGCCGTCAAGGCTCGACTGCAGCCATCGGGCCGCTGTAGGCGTCAAGCCGAGGCATACGTCCCATCCGCGGGCCTGAGCGTCCTCGATCACTATGGCGACATCGAAGACGGGTGGCGCGGCCGAGCAGAACAGATACATAGTCCTCGTCATGCCTTCATCCGATCACATGCAACCGTCGTCATCCCAGGCGGGATTTGGGCCGGATCGAGGCCCCGCGCACCCCGTGCGCCGGTACCGTTCCAGACGACCAGTCAGGAACGGAGACCTGTATGTCCCTCCCCGACGACGACCACACAGGTTCCCGGATCAGGCAGCAGAGGAAGTTGGCACGCCTGACTCAGCGGCAGCTCGCGGACCGGCTCCCGTACTCCTACAGCCTGCTCAACCAAGTGGAGTGCGGAGCCCGCCCTGCCACCGACGGTTTCATCGCCGCCGTCGCTTCGGCACTCCGGGTCGACGCCACCGTGCTCACCGGAACTGCGTCCGTCACTGAGATCCAGCAAGGTCGTTTGGCTGCCCTCGTGCGCCCCATTGGCGAAGTTCTGGACCTGTTCGACCTCGAGCCTGCCGCCGAGCGCCAGGGCCGGCCTCTCCCCGAGCTCATCGCCTCAGCGGATGACGTGTGCCAGGCCGTACGGGCCACGCACCTCCGTAAGGCTGCCTTAGTCCTGCCCGGACTCATCACGGACCTGACCCGCGCTGCACAGACCATCCCGACAACAGCCACATGGCAGGCCCTTGCGTCCACGTACCGAACCGCACACGACATTGCCCTGAAGGTCGGTTACCGAGACCTGGCGACGGTCGCCCTTGACCGCATGGGCTGGGCTGCCCAGAGGGCGTCGGACCCGTGTCTCGGTGCCATTCGGCAGTACAAGCGGGCGCTCGCCCACAAGAAGACGGAGCACGACCTCGGCCGCCGCCTCGTCAGAGCCGGTCACGAGCTGCTCGCTGACGAGTCCTCGCGCGAGGCCCTCGCCGTCGTCGGCCAGCTGCATCTCGGAGCGTCCGCCGTCGCCGCCCGCGCAGGGGATCGCACCGCCGTAGCCGCTCACATCGCTGCCGCTCGCGACATCGCCGACCGGATCGGAGGCGAGGCAGGCGAGGTGCACTGGCTGTCGTTCGGCCACACCAACATCTCTCTGCACGAGATGGGCGCCTCCGTCGCCATGAAGCAATTCGACGAGGCGCTGAAGCAGGCGCGCAACCTGAAGCTGCCACCGTCGACGCCCACGTCCCGGCGTGCCCGATTTCTCGTGGACCGGGCAGTTGTGGAAATGGAGGCAGGGCACACCGACGCTGCCCTGCGACACCTCGTCGAAGCCCGGCATGCCGCACCCGAACAGACCCGATACCACCCCGGTACACGTGAAGCCGTCAACGGGCTGCTGCACACATCTCGCCGTGCACCCGACACGCTCCACCTCATGGCCGCGTGGATCGGCCTGTAGCAGCGCTCACAGCGCTCACAAAACTGTGAGCGTTCCGCCTCTCACCGGCCGCCACCCTGGGTCCATGCCTGATCAATGGACGAGTTGGGGGAATGCCATGGCGTCGCTGCATGAGGCCGGCCGCACATCCTTGCGGCACTGCGCTTACTGCCCAGGGGCGGATGCTGACTGCTGCGTGCGCGTGCACGAATCCGTATCCGGCGGCTCGGGCACGTCGGTCTACGCGCACAAGGCATGTGCCCAGGCCCGCCACGTGCCCGTCCTGTACCGCATCGTCCAGTCTGCTGGACGGGCTTCATGACCCCGCGGATCATCATCAAAGCCGCGGAATGGAACCTCGGTCTCGACACCGAGGAAGGCGCTCCGGAGAAGCCTCTGTTCGAGGCGCAGTGCACCAGTTGCGGTGACTCATCCGGCGCGACCGAGGGCCGACGGTTGCCGGCCGAAGCCTGGGCGCTCAAGCACACCGGCGAACGCCCCGGGCACCGCAGCTTCCGCGCGATCCAGACCAGTTTCTGGCGCGTCGTCCCCGCCCCTGGCAACCCGTATGCCTCCGAGGTAGCGGAGTGACCGCAATGAGCGGGATACGCATCTGCATCCGCTGCGACCTATCGATCAAGGGCGAGGCCGAGAAGGTGCCGCAACTGTGGGCACCGACCGGGGCTCGGCCGGACGACTACAGCCACCGCGACGACGACCGCGAGTGCCGCCCTCGCGGTCGCTCCGCGATGTGAACTCCCGTCCCGAACCGCATTCCCTGGCAGGACCGGTCCGGGACGGGCGTCGGGCTCCTCGGCAGGAGCCCGACGCGCACCACGGCGCGCGGGTAGGCCGCGCGCCGAGCACGTACCCGAGGAGCATCGCATGACCGCTCTCGCAACAGAACTGGCCCACGGCCGCAGCCTCGTCGAGCCGGAGCTCTTCAACCGGCTCGTGAACTTCCTCGTCCAGGAAGAGAAGATCACCCGCGAGCGGGCCGAACGCGTCATGGACCAGGCGCTCGCCTTCCTCCACATGTCCGCCCACCGCGACGAGGGCCTGTCGCCGTCCCAGGCCGTGGACCCCGGATGGCACGCCTTCATGCTTCACACCCGCGAGTACGCCGCGTGGTGCCAAAGGCGGTTCGGCCGGTTCGTCCATCACAACCCGTTCCCCGCCCCGCAGCTCTACGACGGGGCACAGATGCGGGCCACCGTCGCCGCCATCGAGGACGCCGGATTCGTCGTCGACCACGACCTGTGGGGCACGGCGGCCACGTGCAACCCGCCGGCCTGCTGCGGTGACGGAGGCGGATGCGGCGGCGGCAAGTAGCCGCCCTGTTCAGCGCGCGGCCGCCGCCCCGGCGGCCGCGCCCGTCCTCCGGCACGGAGCAGCCATGCCCACACTCGACATCACCGGCGTCAGCCGACTCACCGTCTTCCCGCTGTGTGGGCTGTCCGTCGCCTACACCACCCAGTCCAGCGACCAGCGCGGCCTCGGGGACATCGCCGTGGTCGCTGTCGTCGAGCCCGACGGCGTCACCGGCGACCAGTTGTGGCACCTCGCGGCCGGCATGTACGCCAATCCGCCCACCACCCAGACGCAGGCTCGCTGGATCCTCACCCAATGCACCCGCGCACGGATCTGCCGCGCGCGCCTTCACCGCGACCTGCCCACGGCCAAGTGGACGGCGGCACTGACCCGCACCGTCCACCTCGATGCACTGTTCGCCAACCACGACATGCTCCGCACCGGCACGCTCACGATCGAGTAGCGTCACGCACCGGCATCCGCCTGCGAACAAAGCCCGGGGCAAGAGACGATGTCCCCGTGACCGATCGCATCAGCGCGCTCATCTCCGCCTTCGGCGTTCTCGGCGTCTCCCTCCTCCTCGTCGGCGCCGTCCGTGACTACCGGGCAGGCTCGTCCGTCCTCTGGGTCGCGGCCGGGGCGCTCATGTTTCTCCTCGCGTGCATCACGCTCGTACGCGATGTCCGGCGGCTGCGGGCAGCGCCCCGGGGCTCCGGAGCGGACTGAGTCAGCCGGCGCTCCCGGCGTCCCGGTGACCCAGCACGTCGACCGCCCACCCGTCACACCGCCGGCGTGGTGCGGACGTTGTTGACGGCGCTCAGCCGCTCCTTCGGCTCCACCCGCGCGCCCGCGAGGTCGTGGTCCACGACGACGCCCGGCAGGTATCAGACGGTCGCGGCGAGCAGGAGGAGCCCCGCCACGAGCGCCCCGGCCCCCGTCACGGCACGTACGAGCCGGGTAGGTCCGTTTCGGTTCCTGCGCACAACTCCCCCTGGATCAGCGGCGATCCGATCCTGGAGCGCGGCGGGGCGGGGCGATCGGCTCAGACCACCGTCTCGGCCTCCTTCTTGATCAGCTTGCCGTCCGCCGCGATCACGAACCATTCGCCGTCCAGGCCCTGGCCGTTGACGTCTCCGGGGGTCACGTCGCCCACGTAGTAGTACAGCGGCCAGTCCCCGTAGACCGCCTGTTCGGCGCCCGTGCCCAGCTTGGTCTCCTTCAGGAGCGCGGCCTCGGTGCCCGGGCCCGCCGTCACGTCGGTCGCGGAGATGAGGGCCGGCCAGACCGCGATGCAGTCGGCGTCGCAGGTGGCCTGGCCCGGCTTGTCCTTGGTGAAGCCGTAGAGCGTCCGGCCCTTGGCGTCGACGAGGATCGTGCCCAGTTCGGACTCCGCGGTCTTGACCGTGACGGTCGCGGGCGCGGGCTCCGGCGCGGGGTCGGGGGCGGCTTCGGCCGGGGCCTCCGTACCGGCGGGGACGTCGGCGGACGGCTGCTCCGGCGACGGCTGTTCGGCGCTCGGGGACACCGGCCCCGCCCCGTACCCGGAGCCCGAGCCGCCGGAGTCCTCGCACGACGTCACCGTGAGCAGCGCCAACGCGATCAGCGGGGCCGCGAGCAGAGTTCTGGTCCGGGCTGTGGTGCGGGTGCCGCGCATGGTGAGATCCCCTCGGATTCCGGTCTGCGGGAAGGAACGTACGGCGGGATGTACGGGCCCGACCGACCGGCTGTTCACTCCGATCGGCGGTGACTTCCGTTGAACGGGGCGCCGGGGATCCCCGTACTTGACGCCGACCGGCCACGACCGGGTCGGCCCCCAACGGGAGGTTCATCCGTCATGCAGAAGCGTCATGTCTCCGTCTCGGCCGCCGCCGCACTCGTGCTCGCCGCCGCGGCAGGCGCCGTCCCCGCATCCGCGCACGGCAGCCACGGAGGCGGCACGGCGAAGGACGGCGCGGTGACGTTCACGAAACCGGCCCACGGCCACGCCGTCACCTTCGCCGCCGTCCTCACCGGCGCGCACGAGGTCGCCGAGAAGGGCGGGCCCGCCGTGAACGACCCCGACGGCCAGGCCGTCGCGCTCGTCAAGGTGAAGGGCGACCGCGTCGTCTTCGCGATGCAGTGGAAGGGGTTCGTGCCGAGCCAGGGGCACATCCACGAGGGCGCCGCCGGACAGAACGGCGACGTCAAGGTCCCGTTGTTCGGCACCGAGATGCCCGACACCATCCACTCGGCGGCCGGACACACGGTCCTCACGGACGCCGCGCTCGCCGACAGCATCCGCGAGCATCCGTCGGGGTTCTATCTGAACCTGCACAGCAAGGAGTTCCCGGGCGGTGCCGTGCGCGGGCAGCTGAAACGCCTGAAGCGGAACATCAACCCGCTCCACATCATCAAGGGCGGCAAGCTGCGGGCCCTGGCGAACGGCGCGCAGGAGGTGCCGGTCACGGACCCGCGCAAGGTGGGGGACGACGACGGGTACGCGGTGACCTTCCTGCACCCCGCCGGCCGCAGCGTCGACTTCTCGCTCGCCTGGGTCGACATCCAGGCGCCCCAGGCCGCGCACATCCACAAGGGCGGTTTCGGGAAGAACGGGGACGTGGTGCTGGGGCTCCTGAACAAGCCCGTCCCGGAGGGCCTGTTCGCCGTCTCCGGGCGGCTGGAGGACCAGCACAAGGGGCTGCTGAAGGAGATACGCCACAACCCGTGGGCGTTCTACTCGAACATCCACACCAAGAAGTTCCCGGACGGCGCGGTGCGCGGCCAGCTCTTCCACTGAGGGTGCGGGCCCTCGGCGACGGGGGCGCTCTACGCTCGGTGCATCAGTGTTCGACAGTGAAAGGCGGCAGCACCATGGCCAAGGTTCCCGCGGCAGCGGTGGCGGCAGGCGGACTCGTGGGCGGGTACTCGGTGGCCCGCTTCAGCGGGAAGCGTCCCCTCGGCGGCGTCGCCCTCGCCGCGGCCGGTGCCCTCGCCGCCCGCCAATGGCATCAGGACGCCGGGCCGAAGGCCGCCGTCGGGCTGAGCGCCGCGTACGTCGCCGCCTTCGCCGGGTCGCACCCCCTGGCCAAGAAGGTGGGCGCCTGGCCGGCCGTCCTCACCGTGGCGGCCGGTGTGGCCCTCGCCTCCGTGGCGGTCACCCGCCGGAGCCACTGAGCCCGCGGAGCCGGTGAGGGGAGCGCTGAACGCTTCCGTCCCGCCGTACGTATTACCTGACACCTCCCCTAGAAGCGCTGGGCGCGTGACCGTCGGCAGGGACCGGTCACGCGCCCAGCGCACGTCCGCACGACGGAAACGGGCCACATAAGCCCCCCGCACGTCCGCACGACGGAGACGGCCCCGTCAGGCTCCCGGCCGACGGCGCAGACGGCACCGTCAGGCGCCCAGCGCATGCGCGACGGTGTAGATCAGCAGACCGGCGAGCGCGCCGACCACCGTGCCGTTGATCCTGATGAACTGAAGGTCACGGCCGATGTGCGCCTCGATCTTGCGCGAGGTGTGCTCCGCGTCCCAGCTCGCGATCGTCTCCGAGATCAGCGAGGTGATCTCGGTGCGGTACGTGGTGACCAGGTACACCGCCGCGTCCTCGACCCAGCCCTCCACCTTCGCCTGGAGCCTGCTGTCCGTCGCCAGCCGGGCGCCCAGCGACAGCAGGGAGGCTCGGGCGCGCAGCCGGAGTTCGCTGCGGTCGTCCTCGGCCGCCGAGATGATCATGCCGCGTACGGAGGACCAGGCCGACGCGATCACGTCCTGCACCTCCGAGCGCGACAGCATCTCCGACTTCATCCGCTCGACGCGCTCCCGCGTCTGCGTGTCCGACTGGAGGTCGGCCGCGAAGTCCCCGAGGAAACGGTCGATCGCGCCGCGCGCCGGGTGGGCCGGCATGTCGCGCATCTCGGTGACGAAGCGCAGCAGCTCCCGGTAGACGCGCTCGCCGACCTTCCGGTCCACGAACCGGGGCGTCCAGCCGGGGGCGCCGCCTTCGATCGCGTCCATGACGGAGTCCGCGTGGATGACCATCCAGTCGTGGGCGCGGACGCAGATGAGGTCGACGGCCCGGTGGTGGGCGCCGTCGGCCACGACCTTCTGGAGCGTCTTGCCGATACCGGGCGCGATCTCGGCGGCCTCGGCTCGCCTGGTGATGGCCTCGCCGACGACCGCCTGGACGTCGGCGTCGCGCAGGACGGTGAGCGCGCCGCGCAGGGCGGTGGACAGTTCGGCGGTGACGCGGTCGGCGTGGGCGGGCTCGGCGAGCCAGGCGCCGAGGCGGCCGCCGATGCCGAGGGCGTGCAGGCGGGCGCGTACGACGTCCTCGGAGAGGAAGTTCTCGCCGACGAAGGAGCCGAGGGCCGTGCCGAGCTGGTCCTTCTTGTTCGGGATGATCGCGGTGTGCGGGATGGGCAGGCCGAGGGGGTGGCGGAAGAGCGCGGTGACGGCGAACCAGTCGGCGAGCGCGCCGACCATGCCGGCCTCGGCCGCGGCCGCGATGTATCCGGCCCAGGGGCCGAGTCCCTCGTTCTTCGCCCAGGTGGCGAGGACGAAGATCAGCGCGACGAGGAGGAGCAGGCCGGTGGCGGTGGCCTTCATTCGCCGCACGCCCCGCCGCTTCTCCTCGTCGGCGGCGGTGTACGCGAAGCCGGGCAGCCCGGCGCGGGGGCGGGCCTCGGCCCGGGCGGTCCGCGTCGGGGCCGGGGCGGCGGCCGTCCGCACCCCGTCGGCCCGCGCGGCTGCGGCCGCTCCGGCGCCGCCGGAAGCGTCCGGCAGCGCGGCATCCGCACCGTCGCCGGCTCGCACGGCACCCGAAGCCCCGCCGGAGCCCGGCGTGGAGGCGACCCCCGAAGCGTCCGGCCCGCGGTGCCCGGCGCCCGAGGCGCCGGACCCGGCAGCGTCCCCCGGCCTCACGCCTCCGGCGCGCTCCGAGCCGTCCGGCTCATCCGGTTCTGTACGTTCCATCCGCTCCACCCGTCCGCGCGTGCGTACCGTACGCATTGTCCCTACCTCGTGTACTCCTGGGCGGCACGTCGAGTTCCCGGTTCATGCCCGATGATGTGTTCATGAGCAAGCGTTCGGGGTATGCGGGTCTCGCCGCCCTCGTGTCCGCAGTCGTCCTGATCTGCGGCGGTATCTACCTCGGGGTCGGCGCCGTCAAGGCCAAGCCGGCCCTTCGCAAACCCCCGGCGGCCACGCCCCTGTGGATCGGCACCTGGGCGGCGAGCCCCGTCGGCATCGCGCCCGTCGCCACCGTTGCCGGCGCGCCCAGCGGGCCGCACGGCCGGTCCGTGCGCAACGTCGTGCACACCAGCATCGGCGGCACCGCCGCACGCGTCACCGTCTCCAACCTCTACGGCACCCTGCCGCTGCGCATCTCCGCCGTGTCCCTCGCCGTGCGCGCCGGCGACGACGGCCCGGAAGCCGTGCGGGGGACCCTGCGGCCCGTCACCTTCGGCCGGGCGACCGGCGCCACCGTCGCCCCGGGCGGGCAACTGGTCAGCGACCCGGTCGTGCTCCGCATCCCCTACGACGGCGATCTCCTGGTCACCGTCCACACGCCCGCTCCGGGCGGATTCGTGACCTCCCACACCCACGCCCGGCAGACGTCCTACGTCGCCGAGGGCGACCACACGCGGGACGAGGCGGGGGGCGCGTACCGGACGGAGACTCGCTCCTGGCACCACGTCACCGCAGTCGACGTCCTCACCGCAGAGGCGCGCGGCGCCGTCGTCGCCGTCGGGGACTCGATCACCGACGGGGTGTCGTCCACGCCCGACACCAACCGCCGCTGGCCCGACGTGCTCGCCGACCGGCTGGCCGGACGGTACGGCGTACTGAACGAGGGCATCAGCGGCAACCGGCTGCTCAGCCAGGACCGGGGCCCCAGCACCCTCGACCGCTTCGACCGCGACGTGCTCTCGCGCTCCGGCGCCAGGACCGTGATCGTCGCCATCGGCATCAACGACCTGCTGCGCGCGCCGTACGCGCCGCCCGGCGACGGCGTCGTCACCGGCCTGACCGAGCTGTCCCGCCGCGCCCACTCCCAGGGGCTGCGCGTGATCGGCGCGACCCTCATGCCGTGCGGCGGACACCTGCGCTGCACCCCGGCCGTGGAGGCCGAGCGCCTCAAGGTGAACGCGGCGATCCGCGCGGGCGGGATCTTCGACGCGGTCGTCGACTTCGACCGGGCGCTGCGCGATCCGTACGCACCGCAGCGGCTCCGCCCGGTGTACGACTCCGGTGACCACCTGCACCCGAGCGACGCCGGCTACGCGCGGATGGGCGCCTCGGTGGACGTCAAGGCGCTGTGACCCGGGCGCCGGACCGGGACGACGCGACGCCCGCGCGGACGCGCTGACCCGCGCGGGCTGGGTGCCCCGGTCGCCGTGGCCCCGCCCGGGGAGCCGTCAGCCGTCCAGTTCCTTGCGGCCCTGGTGACCGTGGTGCCCCAGGTGGCCTCGACTTTTCCTGTCCTTCTCCAGCCGGGCGCGCTCGGCCCGCTCGGCCTTCAGGCGCTGTTTCTCGGCCTTGGTGCGCTTGCGCTCCACCCCGACGCCGCCCATGAGGGCAAGCCCCTTGACGATCACGCGCGGCGCGGACGGGTCCGGTGCGCCGTCGACGCTGCCGTGCTCGCCGAAGCCGCCCAGCAGGCCGATGCCTTTGACCTCGACGTGCAGGTCGGGCGGGACGACGACCTGCACGCCGCCCATGATCGCGAAGCAGGTGATCACCGTCTCGCGGTCCTCGAACCGGGCTTCCCGCAGATCGAGCTCGCCGCCTGCCATGAGGGTGAACGCGGTGAACCGGCGGCCGACGGTCCAGGTCCCCCTGCGCCCGAACCCGCCCCAGAAGGCGAACGCCCCCCTCGAGGTCGCCGGCCTTCCGATGCGCTCCGCCCAGCCGCCGGAGGCCGTGGCGGGAGCGGCCGCGTCGACCGGCACGACCGTCCCGGCGGCGGGCAGGTCGCGCACCAGCGGCACCAACTCGCCGTGCGTACGCGCGCTGTACGCGGCCTCGAGGCGCTGCCCGAACTCCTCCATGTCGAGCCGCCCCTCGGCCACGGCTTCGCGCAGCCGCTCGGCCACGCGCTCCCGTTCGGAGTCGGACGCACGCATCTCGGAGGGTTCGCTCGTCATGTCGCCAGACTAGTCAGGCGGATCGATCCGCGTACATCTTCGCGATCACGGCCTCGATGTCCGGCTCCCGTACCGACAGGTCGACCAGCGGATACCGCTCCGCCAGGGCCGCGACGAGGGGCGCCGCCGACATCGAGGCGGGGAACGCCAGCCACTGTCTGGGGCCTTCCACCTTCACCGTCCACGCCGCGTCCAGGGCGATGGGCGGGAGCTCCCGCTCCAGGTCGACGACCAGCGTCCGCTCGCTCTCGCCCACCTCGTGCAGTCCGGCGAGCGCGCCGTCGTACATCAGCTTTCCGTGGTCGATGACCATGACACGCTTGCACAGCTGCTCGATGTCGGTGAGATCGTGCGTGGTCAGCAACACCGTCGTGCCCTGCTCGGCGTTCAGGTCGCGCAGGAACTCCCTCACCTTCGCCTTGGAGACCACGTCCAGGCCGATGGTCGGCTCGTCCAGGTAGAGCACTTCGGGATCGTGCAGGAGGGCGGCCGCGATGTCGCCGCGCATCCGCTGGCCGAGGGAGAGCTGACGCACCGGCACGTCCAACAACTCACTCAGATCGAGCAGTTCGACGCAGCGGTCGAGGTTCTCGCGGAAGACGGCGTCCGGGACCCGGTACATGCGGTGCATCAGCCGGTACGAGTCGCGCAGCGGAAGGTCCCACCACAGGGTGGTGCGCTGCCCGAACACCACGCCGATCCGCTGCGCCAGCCGGGTGCGTTCGCGCGAGGGGTCGATGCCCGCGACCCGCAGGCGTCCGCCGCTCGGGGTGAGGATCCCGGTCAGCATCTTGATGGTGGTGGACTTCCCGGCGCCGTTCGGGCCGATGTAGCCGACCATCTCGCCGCGCGGCACGGTGAAGCTGATGCCGTCCACGGCGCGCACCCGGTGCCGCTCGCGGCGCAGCCGCCCCACCTTGCGGCGTACGTCGAAGACCTTCTCGACCCCGTCGAGTTCGATGAAATCCATGACCTGACCAGCCCCTCAGTTTCCCGTGCTGCGGTATGAACGAAGGCCCGCACGCCAGGCCAGCGCCGCGAGCCCGCAGCATCCCGCGGCCACCAGGGGCGGCAGGAACGCGAGCCAGCCCGGCAGCCCGAGGGGGTCCTCGCGGCCCAGCACGTACAGCGACGGCACCCAGTTGACGAAGGCCAGCGGCACGACGAACGTCACGCCGCGCACCAGGTCCTTCGCGAAGATCGACGGCGGGTACTGGAGCAGGGTGTTCCCGCCGTACGTGAAGGAGTTCTGCACCTCGGAGGCGTCCTGTGCGAGGAACTGGAACGCCCCGCCCGCCACGAAGACGGACGCGAAGATCGCCCCGCCGCTGAGCACCATCAGCGGCACCATCGCCACCTTCACGGCCGTCCACTCGACGTCGAGGGACGCGAGCCCGTAGCCGAGCACCAGCAGCCCCTGGGTGATGCGGCCGAGCCTGCGCAGCGCGAACCGGTCGGCCGCGACCTGGGCGAGTACGGGCACGGGCCGCACCAGCAGGGTGTCCAGCGTGCCGTCGCGCACGCGCCGGCCCAGCCGGTCCATCGACCCCATGACCAGGTCGGCGAGGCCGAAGGCCGTGCTGGTGGTCCCGTACAGGAACGCGACCTCGGGCAGCGAGTAGCCGCCGAGCGCGTCGACGTGGGAGAACATCAGCAGGATCGTCACGAAGTCGAAGCCGGTGGCGGCGAAGTTGCCGAACGTCGTCATCGCGAACGAGGCACGGTACGCCATCGTGGAGCGGACCCACATGGCCACGATCAGCCCGTACGCCCGCAGCGCCTCAGCCACCCTGGACCACCACCCGCCGTGTCGCGACCGACTGCAGCAGGCGTCCGGCGGCGAGCAGCGCGATCGCCCAGCCGGCCTGGAAGGCGTACGCGCCCAGCAGGTCCCAGCCGGTGTACCTGCCGAGGAAGACGTCGGCGGGGACCTGGAGCAGCGAGGACCAGGGAAGGGCCCGCGCCACCTCGCCGAGGACGCCGGGGAAGAGGTTGAGGGGCAGCAGCATCCCGGAGAAGAAGAGCGTCGCCAGCCAGCAGATCTGCATGACCCCCGCCCCGTCCATCAGCCAGAACGCGGACAGGGCCACGAGGAAGCGGACCGCGAAGCTCACGATCACGCCCAGCGTGACCGCGAGGAGGAAGGCCAGCCAGGTCAGCGGGGACGCGGGTATCACCAGGTCGAAGGCGAGCGAGCCGAGCACCATGGGCACGATGCCGCGTCCCAGCAGGTGGAAGGCGGCCCGGCCCACGTCGCCCGCGAGCCACCACAGTTGGAGGTCGGCTGGGCGGTAGAGGTCGACAGCGATGTCGCCGGTGCGGATGCGTTCGATCAGCTCGTCCTCGAAGCCGCCGCCCATCATGGCGCAGGTCATCAGTAGCGCCTGGCCGAGCCACACATAGGTGAGGGCCTGGGAGAGGTCGTATCCGCCGAGCTGGGGACGCTCGTCCCACAGGGCGATATAGGTGTAGGCCACGATGAAGCCGAAGACGGTGTTGGTGAACACCCCCGCCGCCGTCGCCACCCGGTACGTCGCATAGCGCCGGAACCCACCCGCCGCGACGACCGCGTACAGCCGCACAACAGCTCCTCCCCACGCGGACGATGCGTCCTGCTCCTCCGGACGCCAAAGCGCACGACCCTAGCCGAGCTCGTCGGCGGGGTGCGAGTGCTTTTTCGGCCGGAAGTACCGGGTTGCGATGATTATCGGGACAAAAAGGGCACTATGAGGGAATGAGCGACGAGCCGCAGCAGGGCTGGACACCCCGCGACGCGACAGTTCCGACGCCGGCAGCACCCGCGCAGAAGCCGGAGAAGGCGGGGAAGCCGGAGAGGGCGGAGAAAACGGAGGACCGCGGCAAAAGCCGCCGCCGACGCACCGGCTGGCGCCGCGTCATCCCGACCTGGCGCATGACGCTCGGCGCCTTCCTGCTCTGCGCGCTCCTCCTCATCGGCGGGTTCCTGACCGGGTACCTGCTCGTCGACATCCCCCCGGCCAACGCCTCCGCGGTCGCCCAGAGCAACGTCTACCTCTACAAGGACGGCACGCCGATCGCCCGCGACGGCGAGATCAACCGGGAGAACATCTCCCTCTCCCAGGTCCCGCTCGGCGTCCAGCAAGCGGTCCTCGCCGCCGAGGACCGCGACTTCTACTCCAAGCCGGCCGTCGATCCCCAGGCGATGCTCCGCGGCGCCTGGAACACCGTCACCGGCAAGGGCAAGCAGTCCGGCTCCACGATCACCCAGCAGTACGTCAAGAACTACTACCTGGGCCAGGAACAGACCGTCACCCGCAAGGTGAAGGAGTTCTTCATCGCGGTGAAGCTCGGCCGCGAGGTGAGCAAGAGCGAGATCCTCCGGGGCTACCTGAACACCAGCTACTTCGGCCGCAACGCCTACGGCATCCAGGCCGCCGCCCAGGCGTACTACGGCAAGGACGTCACCGACCTCGAGACCGCCGAGGGCGCCTACCTCGCCTCTCTCCTCAAGGCGCCCAGCGCGTACGACGTCGCCACCCACCCCGGCAACCGGGCCGCGGCGGAGGGCCGGTGGAACTACGTGCTCGACGGCATGGTCAAGGAGAAGTGGCTGAGCCCGGCCGTGCGCGCCGTGATGCACTTCCCCGCGCCGCGGCGCGACAGGGCCGCCGACGGCCTGTCAGGACAGCGCGGCTACGTCGTCCAGGCGGTCGAGGAGTACCTCGCCCGCAAGGGGATCGTCGACGAGAACACCCTCGCCACCGGGGGCTACCGGATCACCACCACGCTGGAGCCGGGCAAGCAGGACGCCCTCACCGACGCCGTCGACGACCAGGTCACCTCCCGGCTCGACACCGCCCGCGAGGCCGACCGCAACGTCCGTGTCGGCGGCGTCTCCATCGACCCGGCCACCGGCAAGGTCCTCGCCATGTACGGCGGCGTCGACTACACCAAGCAGTTCGTCAACAACGCCACCCGCCGCGACTACCAGGTCGGCTCCGCCTTCAAGCCGTTCGTCTTCACCGCGGCCGTCGAGAACGACTCCACCACACAGGAGGGCCGCCCCATCACCCCCAACACCGTCTACGACGGCACGAACAAGCGTCGCGTCCAGGGCTGGACCGGAGCGCCGTACGCGCCCGCCAACGAGGACGACGTGTCCTACGGCCGGGTCACCGTCAGCCGCGCCACCGACGAGTCCGTCAACGCCGTCTACGCGCAGATGGCCGTTGACGTCGGCCCGGCCAGGGTCCGGCGGACGGCGGTCGCCCTCGGCCTGCCCGCGAACACGCCGGACCTGACGGCCGCGCCGTCGATCGCACTGGGCACGGCGACCGCCAGCGTCCTCGACATGGCGCAGGCGTACGCCACGCTCGCCAACCACGGCAGGCACAGCACGTACACGCTGGTCGAAAAGGTCACCAAGAACGGCACCGAGATCGACCTGCCCGCACAGCGGATGCGCCGCGTCGTCTCCCGCGAGGCCGCCGACACCACCACCGCCATCCTGCGCAGCGTCGTCGACGGCGGCACGGGGACGGCGGCCGGAGCTGCCGGCCGGCCGGCGGCGGGCAAGACCGGCACGGCCGAGGAGGACCGGGCCGCCTGGTTCGCGGGCTACACGCCCGATCTGGTGACCGTCGTCGCCGTGATGGGCCAGAACCCCGGCACCGGCGCGCAGACGCCGCTGTACGGGGCGCTGGGGCAGAGCCGGATCAATGGCGGCGGCGCTCCCGCCGAGATCTGGGCCCGGTACACGGCCGCGGCACTGCAGGGCAGCCCGGCACGGGACTTCGAACTGAAGGTGGTGGAGGAGATCGAGGAGAACCGGCCCCCGTTCGACCCGCAGGACGGCGAGGATCCGACCGGGCCCCGGGATCCCGGAGGCCCCGGCCGCACGGACGGCCGGAGCGAGGGCGAGTCGTGGGGTCGCGGCGGCCCGGCGAGCCCCGGCCCCTCGGCGGGCGACCCCGACGCCGGCGGGCCCGTGACGGGCGGCCCTGTCCCCGGCACCACCGGCCCGGGCACCGGCGGAACGGTCACGACGAGCCCCACCGCGGGCGGCCCGAGCGCGACCCCGAGCACTGCGCCCAGCCCCAGCGGCCCCGTCGCGGGCAGCCCGGGCGGGACCCCGAGCGGCACCCCCGGCACCCCCGGCCCCGGCGGCCCCACCGCGGGCGGCCCCGGCGGGACCCCCGCCCCCGGCAGCCCCACGGATGTCCGCCCCTCCGGCGCGCCTCAGTGACCCGAGGTGGCCTTCAGCCCCACGACGGCCACCAGCAGCAGACAGACGAAGAAGATCCGGGCCGCCGTCACCGGCTCGTTCAGCACCAGCATGCCCACCACGGCCGCGCCGGCGGCGCCGATGCCCACCCAGACGCCGTAGGCCGTACCGATGGGCAGCGTCTTCGCGGCATGCGACAGCAGCACCATGCTGGCGACGATCCCGAGACCGGTGAACACGCTCGGCCAGAGCCTGGTGAACCCGTCGGTGAACTTCATCCCGATCGACCAGCCGACCTCGAGCAGACCGGCGACAACAAGCAGAACCCAGGCCATGACGGCACCTCCGAGACGCGGAACAACACGGGGTGCGTCGTCTTTGCGTAAACCCGGTACGGCGCGTCTCGTCGGGCCCTCCAACGTAGCAAAGGGCGTACAAAAAGGGCTGGTGACCTCCGCCACCAGCCCCTGCGGCCCCTCCGGGGCTCCGGTCGCCTACAGGTACAGGCCCGTGGAGTCCTCCGACCCCTGGAAACGGTCCGCCGCCACCGCGTGCAGGTCGCGCTCGCGCATCAGGACGTACGCCACGCCCCGCACCTCGACCTCGGCCCGGTCCTCCGGGTCGTACAGCACCCGGTCGCCCGGCTCCACCGTGCGCACGTTCTGTCCCACCGCGACGACCTCGGCCCAGGCCAGCCGCCGGCCCACCGCGGCGGTGGCAGGAATCACGATGCCGCCGCTGGAGCGCCGCTCGCCTTCCGGGATGTCCGTCCTGACCAGCACGCGGTCGTGCAGCATCCGGATCGGAAGCTTGTCGTGCTGGGTGCTGTGCTCATGACTGTTGGTGCTCACGCCTCGAACCTACCTGCCCCTCAGCCCTTCGTGCGCCGCAGGGTCACGCCCGTCGCCTGCGGGCCGACACGGCCAGCAGTCCCACCAGGCCCACGGCGACGACCGCCACCGGCACCACACGCTCCAGCCGCGGCGCGCCGTCGTCCGTGACGAACTGCGCCTTCACGTCCGACACCGCGCGGTTCACGGCGACGAAGGCACGACCCGCCGTACGGTCCACGCTGGAGGCGACCTTCGCCTTCGCGTCGCCGATGACCGTCTTGGGGTGCATGCGCACACCGATCTCGTCGAGCATCTCGGCGAGTTGCTCGCGTCGGCGGACGATGTCCGCCTCGATCTGCGCTGGGGTCCTGGTGTCCGACACCGCGCCGCCTCCGTCGTCGTGTCCGGTAGTCCTTCATCGACAGTCTGTCAGCTCGCCGTCGCCGGCACCCCACGGCACCCCCATTACGCTCGACGGCGTACACCCACGTGTCTGACGAGGAGAACCATGAGCGAGCGACTCCAGCCCGGCGACACCGCCCCCGCCTTCACCCTGCCCGACGCCGACGGCAACGAGGTGTCGCTCGCCGACCACAAGGGCCGCAAGGTGATCGTCTACTTCTACCCGGCGGCGCTCACGCCCGGCTGCACCAAGCAGGCCTGCGACTTCACCGACAACCTGGAGCTGCTCGCCGGCGCCGGCTACGACGTCATCGGCGTATCGCCCGACAAGCCGGAGAAGCTCGCGAAGTTCCGCGAGAAGGAGAGCCTCAGGGTCACGCTGGTCGGCGACCCCTCCAAGGAGGTCCTGGAGGCGTACGGCGCCTTCGGCGAGAAGAAGCTCTACGGGAAGACGGTGACGGGCGTCATCCGTTCCACGGTCGTCGTCGACGAGGAGGGCAAGGTCGAGCGCGCCCTCTACAACGTCAAGGCGACGGGCCATGTCGCGAAGATCATCAAGGATCTCGGCATCTGACCCGCGGCGCCTTTCCTCCCTCGCACGCTGTGTGACCGAAGCCCCATGTGCCCGGGGCTTCGGTTTGCGGATACCCCGATCGAGCAGACCGCCGCGGAGCCGAAATTCTGACCGGACAGCGGGCGCACGGCCGTCGCCCACTACGATGAGCGCACACGCGGCCGTGGTGGAACTGGCAGTCACGCTGGGTTTAGGTCCCAGTGGGGTAACACCCGTGAGGGTTCGAGTCCCTCCGGCCGCACATACGCGAGGGGCGCGGCACCGCATCGGTGGCGCGCCCCTCGGCTGTGACCGGGCTCAGCCCAGTAGTTCCTTCACCACCGGCACCAGCGCGCGGAACGCCTGCCCCCTGTGACTGATCGCGTTCTTCTCCTCCGGCGTCAGCTCCGCGCACGTCCGCGTCTCGCCCTCGGGCTGGAGGATCGGGTCGTAGCCGAATCCGTTGGTCCCGCGCGGGGAGCGGCGCAGGGTGCCGCGGAGGCGGCCCTCGACGACGCGTTCCGTGCCGTCCGGCAGGGCGAGCGCGGCCGCACAGGCGAAGTGGGCGCCGCGGTGCGGGGTGTCGATGTCCGCGAGCTGGGCGAGCAGCAGGTCCAGGTTGGCCTTGTCGTCGCCGTGGGTGCCGGCCCAGCGGGCGGAGAAGATGCCGGGCGCGCCGCCGAGGACGTCGACACAGAGGCCGGAGTCGTCGGCGACGGCGGGCAGGCCGGTGGCGCGGGCGAGCGCGTGGGCCTTGAGGAGCGCGTTCTCGGCGAAGGTGACGCCGGTCTCCTTGACGTCGGGGACGTCGGGGTAGGCATCGGCGCCGACGAGGTCGTGGGTGATGCCCGCGTCGGCGAGGATGGCCTTCAGTTCGGTGATCTTCCCGGCGTTGCGGGTGGCGAGGATCAGGCGCGTCATGACCCCAGTATCTACGGCGTGCAGACCTTGCCGATCTCGGCGGCCGCGTCGGTGACGGGCTTCAGGTCGGGGGTGGTGTCGCCGCCGTCGATGGACTTGCGGACGTTGTCGACACCGGCGGCGAGGTCGTCGACGGCCTTGCTGAGGTCGGCGTTGTCGGTCTTGTCGCCGAGATTCTCCAGCTCGCGGTCGATGTCGTCGAGGGCCTGCCGCGCCTGGGTGGGGTCCTCGGCCGCGCTGGAGGCGGCCTGCTGGAGCTTGTCCACGCTGGTGGCGATGGCGTCGGCGGTCTCGACACAGTCCATCGCCGTGTTGAGTGCGCTGCAGCCGACGGCTGCGGGCACCAGCAGAGCGGCTGTGGCGATCGTGATGGCTATGCGGCGGCGCGCAGACATGCAGGTCCTCCCAGGTACGGACGGGCGCACGGTTCGGCCCGTGCGCCCGTGACTCTAACGACGCCCGGCGGGCGCTCCCGGTTGCTGCGCCACCGGGAGAAAGGCGCTACGCGAAGTGTTACGCCGGCTGTCCGGTTCCGAGCGCCTCGGTCTGGAGCGCGGCGAGGTCGGCGCAGCCTCCGGTGGCGAGGTCGAGGAGGGCGTTGAGCTCCTTGCGGTCGAAGGGCTCGGCCTCGGCGGTGCCCTGGACCTCGACGAAGCGTCCGTCACCGGTGCAGACCACGTTCATATCGGTCTCGGCGCGCACGTCCTCCTCGTAGCAGAGGTCGAGCAGGGGGGTGCCGTCCACGATCCCGACGCTGACGGCGGCGACGGTACCGGTGAGCGGCTTGCGCCCCGGCTTGATCAGCTTCTTGCCCTGCGCCCAGGTGACGGCGTCGGCGAGGGCGACGTAGGCGCCGGTGATCGCGGCGGTACGGGTGCCGCCGTCGGCCTGGAGGACGTCGCAGTCGAGGACGACGGTGTTCTCCCCGAGGGCCTTGTAGTCGATGACGGCGCGCAGGGAGCGGCCGATGAGCCGGCTGATCTCATGGGTGCGTCCGCCGATCTTGCCGCGTACGGACTCGCGGTCGCCGCGGGTGTTGGTGGAGCGCGGGAGCATCGAGTACTCCGAGGTGACCCAGCCTTCGCCGCTGCCCTTGCGCCAACGGGGCACGCCCTCGGTGAAGGAGGCGGTGCAGAAGACCTTGGTGTCGCCGAAGGAGATGAGGACGGAGCCCTCGGCGTGCTTGCTCCACCCGCGTTCGATGGTGACGGGGCGGAGCTGTTCGGGGGTTCGGCCGTCGATGCGTGACATGGTGTCGAGCCTATCGGCACATGAGTGAGGGGCCCGTTCCGGTGGTGCGGATCAGGCCCCTCGGGTCCGGTGCCGGGCTGCCGGGACCTGCGCGGCTCCAACACCGGCGGCATCGTCGTCAACCGCGCCCGGCTGCCTCGCCTGCGTCGCTCACGCCGTGTCCCCGTTCGCTTCTCCGCCCGCTCGGCGAAGCCTCGGGCATCGTCGTCAACCGCGCCCGGCTGCCTCGCCTGCGTCGCTCACGCCGTGTCCCCGTTCGCTTCTCCGCCCGCTCGGCGAAGCCTCGGGCATC